>CAZIPY010000042.1:0-9851 GCA_964541125.1 uncultured Luteolibacter sp.
CACCCCTCCCAAGATGTCGGATTCGCCCTTCGCCCAAGCATCCCCCTCACGTCAGCCCGAAGTGAGTCGGCGACGTTCCTTTGCCATCATTTCCCACCCGGATGCCGGTAAAACGACCCTCACCGAGAAGTTCCTGCTCTATGGCGGGGCCCTCAATCTGGCGGGTTCGGTGACCGCACGCAAAAACCAGCGCGCCACCACCTCGGACTGGATGGAGCTCGAGAAGCAGCGCGGCATTTCGGTGAGCTCGACAGTGCTGCAGTTCGAATACAAGGACTGCGTGGTTAACATTCTGGATACTCCCGGTCACAAAGACTTCTCGGAAGATACCTACCGCGTGCTGACCGCAGTCGATGCCGCAGTGATGGTGGTGGATGCCGGTAAGGGTATTGAGAGTCAGACCCGCAAGCTGTTCGAGGTCTGTCGCAAGCGTGGAGTGCCCATCTTCACCTTCATGAACAAGCTCGATCGTCCGGCCAAGCCGACGCTCGACCTGCTCGATGAACTCGAGAACGTACTCGGCATTGAAGCCTTCCCAGTCAATTGGCCGCTGGGAGACGGGCCTCGCTTTAAGGGGGTTTACGACCGCGAACACAAGCAGGTGCACTTGTTCGAGCGCACCGTGCACGGTGCCTACATGGCTCCTGTGGAAGTCAGCGGCATTGAAGATCAGAAGGTGAAGGACACCATCGACGAGCAGACTTACGGTGAAGTTTGTGACGAACTCGAACTGCTCGAAGGTGCAGGCGCAGATTTCGACACCAAACGCGTGTCCGCCGGCGAGTTGACTCCCGTATTCTTCGGCAGTGCCGCCAATAACTTTGGCGTGCAGATGCTGCTGGATCGCTTCCTCGAGCTGGCCCCGCCACCATTGCCGCGCAAGGGTGAGGAAATCGAGGTCAATCCCGCCTCGGAGGAATTCTCGGCCTTCGTGTTCAAGATTCAGGCCAACATGAACCCCAAGCATCGCGACCGGGTGGCCTTCATCCGCATTGTCTCAGGCAAGTTCGAGCGCGACATGAATGTGATCAACCTGCGTAGCGGTGAGAAAATGCGTCTCGGCAATTCTCAACGCCTCTTCGCCAGAGATCGGGAGACCGTGAACGATGCCTTCGCCGGCGATGTGGTTGGTCTGGTCGGCAACCACGATCTGCTGATTGGCGATACTCTCGCTTCCAAAAAGGGAGTGACCTTTCAGGAAATCCCGCGCTTCGCACCGGAATGCTTCTCGTTCTTGCACAACCGCAGCACCGCCAAGTTCAAGGCCTTCCGCTCCGGACTGGAACAGCTCTTGAAGGAAGGCGTGGCCAGTGAGTTTGAGCTTCTGGACAACGACGGTCCCCGCATCCCGCTGCTCGGTGCCGTCGGTCCGCTGCAATTCGAAGTCCTGCAGCACCGCCTTGATGGCGAATACAAGGCCGAGACCCGTTTGGAGAACGCCAACTGGAGTCTGGCCCGCTGGTTAAAGCCAAAAGAAGGCGATCCGCTTGCTCCCGATGCCCGTCCCTCGCTTTCACTTGGCGTTTCTCTGGCCCGTGATTCCAACGGCTGGCTGGTGGCCCTGTTTCCAAGCGAGTGGGCCATCAAGACCTTCGAGGATAAGAATGAGGACTGGGAGATCTCTCCTGACCCTTATCCGCCACTTTCGGTTTGAGCTTTGCTCAGCGCTGACAGCCATCTAAATTTTCGTCGTGTTCCAGATCGTCTTCAATGAAATCAGTGCCGCTGAAATCTCTAGCCTCGATACGCTGGAGCAGTTGGAATTGCTGGAGGAATTCAAGGTTCACAAGGAGGACTTGGAAAACCTCGACGAAGAACGATTCGGCAAGATTGAGCGCGATGGCACGGTATTGTATCGATATCGAGCCAACGAGTACCGCTTCTACTTCGAGGTGAAGGAGGATCTGTTGGTGGTGCATCGAGTGCTCCACAAGGGGACCTTTTCCGATTTCCTGTTCCGCTCGAAGATGCCCTTGGGCGAGGACGAGCAACTCGCGGATTCCAAGCACTTCTGGAAGCTGATCGACGAAGGTAGGAATGCGAAGCGCGCATGAGTGCTCTGGGATGAAGCGTGCTTGAGTTGTTAGCTCTTGTGTGCAGAATGCAATGCAATGAAGCACTTGTTCGTTCTGGCCCTGCTTGTACTGACTCTTTTCTTTTGGAGGGGATTTGCGAACAGCGGCAAAGAGATCGAACGACTCGAGCAACAGCTCGAGGTGGTGATTGATGAAGGGGATCCAGAAGATGAGTCGGATGGAATCAAGAGCAAGATCGGCAATGCTGAAGGTCAACGCATCTTTATGGGGCTACTGCTCAGCATAGGCTCGGCAGCAGCAGCAGGTATTGTCGCTTGGGCCTATGTGCTGCCTTTCCTCGCCAGTCGTGCGAGTGGAGCCATTTTCGAAGGTGGCGACATCATCGAGCAAGAAGATCCCATGCGCGATGCGCATGCTGCACTCGCCCAAGGCAATTACGATGGCGCCTTGACTGCCTTCCGTAAGGTGGCTGCCAATGACCCGACCAACCGCCTGCCATGGGTGGAGATGGCCAAAGTCTATAAAACCAACCTTGAGGATCCCGGTGGAGCAGCCGCAGTGCTGCGCGAGGGCCTCGAAGCTCATGAGTGGGAGGAGGAAGATGCCTGCTTCCTGCTATTCCGCCTGTCTGAAATCTATCATGAGGACCTTGGTGATCGGGAAACCTGCCGTGCCATCATGCAGCAGGTGATCGACACCTTCCCCAATACCCGGCATTCGGCCAATGCCACCCACAAGCTCAATGAATGGAACCGTGAGGATGAGGAGAAGGACGTCATGGATCGCCTTCATCACAAGGGCCCCGGTGACAACTCCTTGGGCTGAAGATCAACCATCACCATGCAAAGGGAACGGGGGAGGCCTTCGGGTCGATTGCATCATTGGTGTCTGAGTCATCTCTTGTTTGTGGCGGCTTTGTGGATCGTATTGGCCTATTTGGCCATGCAGCTTTGGCCGTGGCTGCTTTTGCTCGCGCCCGTCTTGTTCGCGCTGGTTGCCCGCATGATGCGCCATGGAATTGTCGTGCTTTGGTTGGCGGGTGTCTTGTTGGCCTTGGGTATCGGGGCTTGGAGGGAGAACATTGACCAGACCAATCGGGCTTTTCTTGGAAAGTCGGTGGGAGGTTCGGTTGAGGCGGTGGCTTTGACTGATTCTGTGGGTAGCGAGGATTTCTGGCAGGTGCCAGCCAGGCTGGATCAGCGAGGTCCCAAAGTTTGGTTACAGGGCCGTGGTGAGATGCCCGTGGAGGGAAGTGTCATCCGGACTAATGCCAGCTTAGATTTTCCCGAGGCACCTCGCAATCCCGGTGAGTTCGACCGCCGAAAGTGGATGCGCCAACAGGGCCTGGAGGCAATCGTCCGTCAGAATTCCCATGCCGAGAGTGAGGTGGTCACCGGAGCGACATCTCTAGCACTCGCTCGGGCGAGAGCTTCGGTACGGACGGCAATCACCCGTGGTCTGGATGAAGAGTCCACGGGCTCGAAGGTGATCCTGGCCGTGGTGCTGGGTGAGAAGCCGAAGGGTGACTCGGATCTGCTCGAAGACTTCCGACACAGCGGCTCGATGCACGTGTTTTCCGTCAGTGGTCTGCATGTAGGGATGGTGGCGGTACTGGTGTGGATGGTCGCGGCCGCGACCGGCCTCAATCGGCGCTGGTTGGTCGTGCCGGTGATTCTACTGGTGTTTGCTTATGCTTGGCTGACGGGAGCCAACGCCCCTGCGGTGCGGGCCGCCTGGATGGCTGCGGTCTTTCTCGGCGCCTTTTGCTTCCGCCGGCGACCCGACCTACCCAATGCGCTTGGGGCGGTGCTTCTTATACTCCTGATCTGGGATGTGCGCCAATTGCATCAACCCAGTGTCCAGTTGTCCTACGGGGTGGTGACCGCCATCGCCTTCGGTTTGCCATGGACAACGCGTTGGTTCTCACGGATCGGAGCGGCGCCTCTGCTGATGCCCATTGCCGAGATTAGAGGATTGAAACTGGTATGGTGGCGACTGCGGCAGTGGTTGGCCGGCACCCTGTCGGTCTCCACGGCTGCGAGCATCGGTGCCACGCCGCTCACCTTGTGGCATTTCGGCTTGGTGACACCCGTCTCCGTAATCGCTGCGCTGCTGATGCTGCCCTTGGTCTTTGGGGTCATGGCGTTGGCAATGGTTTCGATGCTGCTCAGTCCGATTGAGCCGGCCGGAAGCACAGTCAATCGGCTCAACGAATGGCTGGCCGGAGGTTGCGCCAAGGTTGCAGGTTGGATGGCAGAAGTGCCTGGGGGGCATTGGAAGGCGAATCAGGAACAGGGGCCGGTGCTGTGGGTTTACTCTCTGAAAGAGGGAGATGCGTCAGCCATCTGGGTGCCTCAAAAGGGAGATGCGGGTCTGCTCATTGATTGTGGGGGACGAAACAGTTTTCGGTATCCACTGCTAAGCTCATTGCAGCGTCTGGGCCTCCAGCCCGACTCGATGATTTTGACCCACCCCGATGGTGGCCATCTCGGTGGGGGGCACGCGGTGTGGCGCGAGCTGCCCATTCGACAGGCCTTGATGGCGGTGGAGGAAGCTCGCAGTCCGGCTCATCGGGCATGGTCGGAACAGGCGTTCAATGATGGTGTGGAGTTGCTCATGCCTCACTTGCTGCAGCAGGGCTTGGTGCTGGGTGAAGAGGCTCGTATCGAGTGGCTGCATCTGCCGAACATCAATTCTCAGAACCTTGCGGCCGACCATCGAGTGCTGGTGATGCGCCTGCATTGGGGCAAGTGGAAGATCCTGTGGCTGAGCGATGCGGGCTCGGTGGCCGAGCAGGCGATGTTGGAGTCGGGACGAGACCTCTCGGCAGATGTCATTGTTGCCGGACGTCATCGCAGCGATCTCTCCATGAGTGACGCCTTCGTCGAGGTGGTCAGTCCGCGAGCCATCGTGATCGACAACGACACTCATCCAGAAGGAGAGGGTTTCAGTCCACAGCAAATCCGGTCGTGGCGTGATGCCGGTATCACGGTCTTCGATCAGTCTGAATGTGGAGCGGTGAGTATTCGTCCGGATGATGAGAGCCTACACATCGAAGGCTTTGTGAATGGTCACCAACTACGACTTAAGTAGTAGGTTTGATGCATCGTGTGCGCATCATCGACTTGCCCTCGGCTTCCCACTGCAGCTGGAAGTCGGTTTTGGGATAGAAGAAGCTGTCCTCGTTCCATTCCAAGGTGTCGAAGCCGCCGAACTCCTCGAGTATCTCCTGCGTCCACTCGTGATATTCGGGGTGATCGGTCATGAAGAGGAATTCGCCGTCGTCGGTGAGGCAGCGCTTCACCGCTTCGAGAAACTCCACTTGGATCAGGCGTCGACGGTGATGTTTGGCCTTGGGCCAAGGGTCGGGGCAGAGCAGGTGCAGGCGAGAGACGCTCTTGGGTGGCAGCAGCCACTCCACCAGGTATTTGCTGTCGAGGCGCAGCACCTGGAGGTTGTCCAAGCCCAGCCGGCGGGATTTACGGCAGACCTTACGAACCCGGCCCAACAACCTTTCGACCCCAATGAAGTCGCGATTCGGGTATTCGCCGGCCATCGCCATGAGGAAGGAGCCGTCGCCGCAGCCGAGGTCGATTTCGAGCGGGTGGCCTGGTCGGCCCATTTCAGCTGGCTCCAGAGGACGGAAGTAGTGAGCAGGCACTAGTTCCCCCGGAATGGGCTCCCGGGACAGTTGGTGCAGCGGTTGGCTGGGCATGGGCGAGATCTAAGGCCTTGCGGGCTCTTGATGGCCAGCAAATAGGGGGTTCGGAGAGGTCTAGGTCGTGATACCGAATTTCTGATGGTGGCGATGGGAGATGGTGGATGGTGGATGAGTAGCGCAAGGCGCTGCCCAAAACGCGGATAAGCATCCGTGTTTTGGGCAGGAACGCAGCGATCTCGTTCACCAGCCCCATCCTTAGGACGCAAAAAGCAGAAGCCCAGCCCCCAAAATCAAGGATTCCAGTGGCTTACGCCATAAGTTTTTCAGCCCACCCTCCGGGCTTGTCCTGGATTTCCCTGAGCTTCGTTGGTTCGAAAAAGCAGTGTGAAACACAGCTTTTCCGAACCGCCTTGCTCAATGAAAATCCAAAACGGCGTCGCCACCGTCAAAAATTCGGGATCACGACCTTGTCGCTTGACGCTGTTTCCCCGCCCAAACTAGCCTTTCGAATCACTGCGAGCCGTATTTGGCTGCGCTTTTTACCCCCAATCCCAACCTACCCCGCATCGTGGACCTCAAGGAAATCCGTAACATCGTCGAACTCATGAATGAGCATGGCCTCACTCACTTCGACCTCTCCAAAAAAGACTTCCAACTCGTGCTCAAGAAGGGAGTTGATGCGGAAGCCCTTCAGAGCCTTGCCGCCAGCATGCCGGCCCCCGTTGCAGCTCCCGCTGCTGCTCCTACTCCCGCCGCCGCCCCAGCTGCTGCCGCCCCCGCAGCCGATGCCGCTCCCGCCGCCGAAGGCAATGAGATCACATCTCCCATGGTCGGCACTTTCTACCGCAAGCCCGCTCCCGATGCGGACAACTTCGTCGAGGTCGGTGCCGCCGTTTCCGAAGGCCAGACCATTTGCATCATCGAAGCGATGAAGGTGATGAACGAAATCAAGGCCGAGCAATCTGGTACCATCACTGCGATCGTGGCCGAGGACGGCAATCCCGTTCAGTTCGGCGACACTCTCTTCCGGATCAAATGATCCACTTCACTTGCCCGAAGACAGGTAAAGTCAGGTAAGGCCCACTCTCCCCAACGATCATGTTCAAACGCGTTCTGGTCGCCAACCGTGGCGAAATCGCTCTCCGCATCATTCGCGCCTGTCGTGAACTCGGCATTGAGTCCATTGCGGTATATTCCGAAGCCGATGTCGACTCCATGCACGTGCAGCTTGCCGATCAGGCCATCTGCATCGGTGAAGCGGCCGGCAAGGACTCCTACCTCAAGATGGATCGCATCATTGCGGCCGCCGAAATCACCGGCGCCGATGCCATCCACCCCGGTTACGGCTTCCTCTCCGAGAACGCCCGCTTCGCTGAGATCTGCGAATCCGCCGAGATTGTCTTCATTGGCCCCTCCGCCGAAGTGATCAGCCGCATGGGCGACAAGGCAACGGCCCGCGCTACAGCCATCGAGAACGATGTGCCCATCACTCCCGGAACCGACATCCTCGCCAGCGCTGAGGAAGGCCTGGAGAAGGCCAAGGAAATTGGACTTCCGGTCATGATCAAGGCGACCGCCGGTGGCGGTGGCCGCGGTATGCGCCCCTGTTTCGAGGAAGACGAATTCATTAGCCTTTACCAAGCTGCCTCCAACGAGGCCATCGCCTGCTTTGGCAACGGCGACTGCTACTTGGAGAAGCTCGTCCTCAATCCCCACCACGTGGAGATTCAGGTCATCGGCGACTCGCACGGCAACTACATCCACCTCAACGAGCGCGACTGCTCCATGCAGCGCCGCAATCAGAAGATCATCGAGGAATGTCCCTCGCCCCTGATCAGCCCCGAGATGCGCAAGCGCATGGGTGACGCCTCAGCCCAACTCATCAAGGCCATCGACTACCGCAACGCAGGGACCATCGAATACCTCGTCGATGAAAGCGGTGAGAACTTCTACTTCATGGAGATGAACACCCGCATTCAGGTGGAACATCCCGTGACCGAGGAAGTGATGGGTTGCGAACTCATCAAGGAACAGATCCGCGTTGCCGCCGGTGAGGAACTCTCCCACCACGTGCTAAATGCGCAGCCTCGCGGCCACTCCATCGAGTGCCGGATCAACGCCGAGGATCCCTATAACAATTTCGCCCCCAGCCCCGGCAAGATCGATCTCTGGTATGCGCCAGGCGGCAAGGGTGTACGCGTGGATACCCACGTTTACTCGGGCTACTCGGTGCCGCCCTATTACGATTCGATGATCGCCAAGCTCATCGTCACCGCCGCGACCCGAGAAATCGCTATCGCCCGGATGAAGCGTGCGCTCAAGGAGTTCACCATCCACGGCATCAAGACCACCATTCCCTTCCAGCTGGAGATCATTGACCATCCCGACTTCGTCAGTGGTAAGTATGATATTGGCTGGGTCGGCCGCTACCTCGAAGAGCGCACCGCGGAGTGAACATGAGAGACGCACGTCTCTATGCCATTCTCGATCTCGGCTATGTGGCCGTAGGGGATGCGGTGGATAAAACTCGGGCCTTGTTGGCGGGCGGAGCCGATTTCCTGCAATTGCGCGCCAAAGGCGTGGGTCGTGACACTGTTCGTGATGTGGCTCAGACGTTGTTGCCGATCTGCCGGGAGGCCAAGGTGCCCTTCATTCTCAACGACGACCCGCAACTGGCGTCCGAGCTCGAGACGGATGGCGTCCACATCGGTCAGGACGACGGTTCTTTGGCAGATGCCCGCAGTATTGTCGGTGAAGGCAAAATCATCGGGCGCTCGACCCACTCCCTCGATCAGGCACGAGGAGCGCTGGAAGAAGGTTTCGACTACATCGGCTTCGGCCCGCTGTTTCCTACACCAACCAAGCAGGGTCGTCCTGGTATCGGTACGCAGGATATCGTTCAGATGGAGGAGGAGGTTGGTTCGACCATTCCCGCCTTCTGCATCGGCGGTATCAAGCGCGGCAACCTCGATGAGGTGCTGGCCTCAGGCGCCAAACGCGTGGTGATCGTTTCCGACCTGCTCACCGCTGAGGACACTCAAGCGGCGACTGCGGATGTGGTCAGTCGCTTATCTTAGCTCACCAGAGCGTGGCCTTGCGGAAGGCGTCGATACGCTGATCCAAATCCTCCTTGGTCAGGCTCTCCAAGCGGCGGGTGGAGAAAGCTTCGCAGGTGAAGGAAGCCATCATGGAGCCGTGGATGATGGCCTGGCGAAGGGTCTTGTGATTGTAGGGGGCTTCACCGTGAGCGGAAAGGTAACCGGCCATGGCGCCGAGGAAGCTGTCACCCGCGCCAGTTGGGTCGGCCACGGTATCGAGCGGCCAGGCAGGGACCCGAAACAGTTCGACTGAATCTTCGCCGGCATCTTTGGAGAAGAGCATGGCGCCGAATTCACCGAGTTTGACGACTACATGCTGAGGTCCCTTGTCGACAATTAGATGGCCGGCGCGAACGAGGTTGGAAGTGCCGGCAAGATCGCGGGCTTCACCTTCGTTGAGAACAAAGAGGTCCAGATGGGGCAGGACTTCGTGAAGACGTTCGTTGGCGATCTCGATCCACAGATCCATGGTGTCAGCGACCACAAAGCGGTCCTCGCCACCGTTGCATTGCTCGAGCATCTCGAGCTGATTGTCGGGCGACATGTTGGCCAGCACCACGATGGGAGCCTGGCCGCTGGCTTCGGGAACCTGCACCTGCCAGCTCTCGAGCACGTTGAGGCCGACTCGGTGAGTGGTGCGTTCGTTCATGTTGTCATGGTACTCACCGGACCAGGTGAAAGATTCGTTATCTGAACGCTCCACGCCTTTGAGGCACACGCCCTTGCGCTCCAGCATCTCCAAATGCTCGGCGGGGAAGTCGTGTCCGATGATGCCAATCAGTGAGACCGGCTGGCTGAAGAAACTGGCAGCGAGTGCGGCGTAGGATGCGGAGCCACCCAGTAGATTGCTGGCTTCCGAGTCGGGGGTTTTGACATGATCGATGGCGACGGTGCCGCCGATGACGATGGGGTAGGGAGTGTCGGACATGTGTGAGAAAAATGGTGAAAAACTGAGATGCTGAAAAGCTGAAACGGTAAATCGGTCAGCGGTCAGCGGTCAGCGGTCAGCGGTCAGCGGTCAGCGGTCAGCGGTCAGCGGTCAGCGGTCAGCGGTCA
>CAZIPY010000043.1:0-2734 GCA_964541125.1 uncultured Luteolibacter sp.
AGCTCAATCGTCGGGGAAAGAATATACAGGAATCTTGAATAAATGAGTGGACTCCTCTTGAGCTAGCCGAGGTGAAAACGCCGCGCAGAATTGGGCCGATTTGGCAGCAAAAAGGGGTTTCGAGTCGGCGACGAATGAAACCCGATTATGGCTCGATGTGCGTAAGCGTCACACGGAGCACCGGGTTGACGATTGGGCGGCGGTGTCACTATCAGCGATAGTATGACGGGTATGCTACAATGTGTCTACGATGCTTGATGGCTGCATTTTTGTTTCTGAGCGGCTTTCAGCGCCCGGGGTGTCAGGGCCGGAACCTCCTGGTTGGTGCAGCTTGGAAGCCGCTCGAAGAGTTCTTTGAGGTAGGCGTAGGGTTCGAGGCCGTGATGACGGCAGTTCTCGATGATGGTGTAGAGCGCGGCACTCCGCCAGCCGGCTTCGACCGCGCCAATAAACAGGAAGTTCTTTTTACCAAGGGCGGTCGGGCGCACGGCGTTTTCGACTTGGTTGTTATCAATTTCGACCAGGCCATTGTTCACGTAGACGCCAAGTCCAGACCATTGTCCAAGGGCATAGGTGATGGCTTGCCCAAGGAGGCTTTTGGGAAGGTGTTGTCGACTTGTTTGGAGTCGCAGAAGGGCTCGACGGATTCGTTGAATGATCGGCTGGCTTTGGTGTTGGCGAACGGCTTGCCGAAGGTTTGGACCAGCTCGGCTCTCCCGCAGGTCGCGCTCGATCCGGTAGAGCAGTTGGATCTGGCGCAGGATCCAACTGGTGCGTCCAGGGTGATCGCCGCCTTGCAAGGCGTCATGAAATTTACGTCTGACGTGGGCCCAACAGGCGGCACTTTTGAGCGCAACAGGATGTTGTTTTAGAAATGTTTGGTAGGCTTGGTAGCCGTCGCTTTGGATGGTGCCTTGGTAGTCATCGGGCAGGATGTCTTTGAGGCATTGGTGGCTCCGCCCGGTGTGCCAGTGGTAGGTGATGCCTCCTTGCTTCCCGGGGACTTTGACGACCCAGAGGTAGCCTTGTTTGGTTTGGCCATGACCGGGGGCGAGGTATTTGAGGGGTGTTTCGTCGATCTGAAGGTAGGCGCTGTTCAGGAGTTCTTGGTGGATGGCTCGGGCTACGGGCTGAAGATGGAAGGCGCTTTGCTCAATCCAACGAGCGAGGGTTTGGCGAGGGAGTTCCACTCCGTGACGTTGGTGGTAAATTTGTTGCTGCCGATAGAGAGGAAGGTGATCGCAATATTTGGCGATGACGACTTGGGCGAGCAGTCCGGCTGTGGGAAGTCCTCCTTCAACGAGGCGTTTGGGCAAGGCCGCAATCATTGGCGGCTTGTCTTGTTCTTTCCAACTGCGTTTGACGTATTTGGGGCGAATGAGGCGCTTTTTGAGGAAGCGTCCGGGTTGGTAGTCGAGTTGTTCGCTGACTTCTTCTCCAATGCGACGCCACGCTTCGGGGCAGGCTTGCACCGCTGGAGGCAGGAGTATTTCTTCTTCGACGGGAAGCTTGTCAGGGATGCGGGGTTTGCGTTCGGAGCGTTTCTTTTTGCGAAGCGGTCCGGTGTCTTCATCCACCGGTGCGACCGCGTCGCCGGTGGACTCTTCGGGCTTTCCCGGGACCTCCTGTTCTCCGAGGCCTTCCAAGAGTAACTCGAGTTGAGATGGATCGAGCTTCTCGCTCTTCTGACCAAAGTGGAGTCGGATGAGGGCCTCAAGTTTTTGCTGAAGGAGGTGGTTTTGCTCACGGAGAAGAGCGATCTCCTTTGCTTGCCGCTGCTCCAAGTCAGTCACGGAGATAATCTAACAGATGTTTTATTTTTATCCAAAGAAGAGTTCTTCAATCTCGTTCATACCATGGCAAACGACAACCTTCGCGCATGTCGATCCCATCCATGAGAAGGGAAAGGGCCTCGGGAGCGAGTTTAATTTTGGAAGCTCCATCCTTGCCTGATTTGGGCCAGGAGAAGTGGCCTTGCTCTAACCGTTTTGCCAAAACCCACAGGCCCGTGCCATCCCAATAAAGAAGCTTGAGCCGGTTGCGTCGTTTATTGGTGAAGGCAAAGAGAGCCCCGCTGACGGGGTCTTCGCGCAGCTTTTCGAGGACGACAGCGTGGAGTCCATTGAAAGACTTTCTCATATCGCAAGGCTCCACCGCGACGAAGACCCTGAGATTGCCCGCGAAGCTTAACATACAGGGTCCCCTTGCCAGTGATTGAGTAGTTCGACGGCAAGGGGGATCTGGGATGAGTCGGTAATGACCAGCCGAGCGCCCTTACCAATCTCCAAGGTGAGAGCATCCTCCTGCTGAGGCGGCTCCACAGTCGCTTCTATGAGAGTGAACGTTTCAAGCGACTCGCCGGTAGCCTTGGAGGCTGCTGGAGCTTTGGGATGATTCCCTTGTTTCCTTCGACGCTTCTGTCGCCAGGAGGCAAAGGTCTGGTAATTGATTTCGTGGACTCGGGCAAAATCCGGACCGCTAAGCCCGCTCTTGTCGAAAGCATTCAGAATAGCCTCGCGTTGCTCCTTGGTCGTGCGCGTCCTGCCCAAGGCATCCGTCTTCACGCACGCCGAATTTTCGACACTGTCACTATCAGCCATAGAGAGCGATACTATGCTACAATGTGACTACGACAACCGGGCACTCCGCGTGACGCTTACGTTAATACGATCAGTCATATCCGCTATGGTATGACTGATCGTGCCTACAGCTCCACTACCAAGGAGAGGTGCTC
>CAZIPY010000044.1:0-23334 GCA_964541125.1 uncultured Luteolibacter sp.
GAACTAAAGGAAGAAGGCGACTGGGATATGCTACAGAAATACTCCGGTTTCGAGTTCGACGATGACGATCCCAAAAACACCGCCCGCACCGAATACGAAAACATGATGTATCTCGAGCGTCCGGGCTGCAACCTGTGCATGGGCAACCAGGAGAAGGCTGAGAAGGGTGACACCGTGCTCGCCACCTCCACTCGCCTGTTCCAGGGCCGCGTGGTGGAGGACTCCGATCGCAAGAAGGGCGAATCCCTGCTGGCCTCGACTCCGGTGGTGGTGCTCTCCGCCATCCTCGGTCGCATCCCCACCATGGAAGAATACAAGGCTGCCGTGGAAGGCATCGAACTCACCAAGTTCGCGCCGCCAATGGAGAAACTCAGCGCAAGCTGAGCCCGCTCACTTTGCGCCGGTGACCATCGCCTTGAAGTCCTTGGCGGCGGCATCCACCGTGGCTTTGCTGCCGGTGAACTTGACGAAGATGAAGCCGGCCTTGGCTTCGATAATCGCACCGAGCAAAGCGTGATCGGCTTTCTCCACCTTGGGCCGGCCGGGCATACCGGCCAGATAGGTGCCATTAGCGGAAACGACAGTCACGGGGATATCACCTGCCTTCAGCTCCTCGGTCTTGGCGTTGATTTGGTCTTTGCCCTCCTTGAACTGGCCCAGCCAGCGATCGATGTTGGCCTGCTTGCCACCGGCACCACCGGCGCCAAAGTGGAAGAAGACCGCCTCTCCATCCTCGCCCACGGCCAACTGGGCCTTGCGCATCATGGATTTGGGCTGGACGGTCTTCCAGGCCTCGGGCTTGGCGAAGGACAGGTCACTGACCTTGAAGTCTTCGGCTCGGGCGAAGGAGCTGAGAAAGAGGGCGGTCAGGGTGAGGAGGGTAGTCCGAATCTGCATGGTGCCACGTAAGACGCGCTTTGGCGCTGCCGCAAGTGAGATCGTTGCGGGAAGGGCATGTGAACCTCATTGATGAGATCTGTCAGGGGTCATTTTCATTGAAGTGATGAGATGCTCGTCGTCTCATTTGACGCGGCCAATTCGCTTTCAACCATGCAGCTTGGGCAGATCACAACTCAAACACTTGATGGCGCGTGCCGCGTTTCCGTCGATGTTGCTGGCGTGCCCCTGTGGTTTGAGTCATCGGATGCCGAACTGGCGCCGCACTCTGAAGCCTTTGCTTCTGCGCTGATGTTCCCCTCCTTGAAAAGGCGCCACCGCCTTGAGTTGTCTTCTCCTGTGAGTGCGGCATGGCTTGAGGGTGTCAAACAGCTTCAATCGTCCTGGAGAGAATGGTGGGACTACCCCTTGCTTGAGCCTCAGGCCGCTGTCTCCTCCCCGGAGATTTCTGCGGGACCAGACGACAGGGCTCTCTGCTTCACTGGTGGCATCGACTCCATCTACAACCTTCTTCATCATGGTGAAGGCATCACACACCTCCTGTATGTGGAGGGATACGACGTTCGCCTGCGAGAAGGTGAGCGGCTTGCCGATATCCGCAACTCCTTGCAAAAGGTTGCCGAAGCCAGCGGCAGAAAGCTCCTGATTCTCAAAAGTAATCTCAGAGACCACCCAGCCTTCAAAAAGGTGAGCTGGGAGCACGCTCATGGCAGTGCATTGGTGGCATCCGGTTACGTGCTTTCCAGAGTGGTGGGTAGCTTGGTTATTCCCTCAAGTTACAAGCGAGAAGTGCAGCTGCCATGGGGCAGCAGCCTCCACACGGACCACCTTTGGTCGACACCATTCCTCAAGGTCATTCACGGAGATGCAAGCCTCTACCGTTTTGATAAAACGCAGGAGTTGGCCAATGAGCCGCTGGCTCAGAAGTATCTTCGAGTCTGCTTTCAGCGGAACATTGACGGCCTCAATTGTTCATCTTGCGAAAAATGCGTGCGCACCATGATCGCGCTGGATGCATCCGGAATGCTCCAGCGGTTCAAAACTTTCGACCACAGCGTGCCTCTCACGCAGCGAATTGACGCAATCCCCAAACTTCCTCCCCACCTGCTGACAACCTACGGGAACCTTCATGAGCGGGATTACAGCACGGAGGGGGTCAAGGAGGCGATTGGTCGCCTGCTGGAGCGTTCCCATCAACAGGCTTCACGCCTGAGTTGGCGCGGCATTTGGAGCCGTTTATGCCGAAGCTTAGGGTGAAATCCGCCCAAAGCTCCGATCAACACAGTTTTGTGCAGGTTTCTGACAAAGCGTGGGCCTCTGGAGAGTAATTTTTTGACTGTGGCGTCAAAAAAAGAGTGCGGTATGGCCGCGATCTCTCACACTGGCCCCCCGTTTTTTCAAACGTTCCCAACATCAAATCCATCCATGAACCCGTTCCCCAACCCGACCCGTTCCCTGAAACGCTCCGCCCGCTGCATGCTCATGGCTCTACCGCTGCTCTGCGTCAGTGCAAACGGACAGACTACCCTCCAGAAGGGAGACCACGTGGTCAGCATCGGCAATACTCTTGCGGAACGCATGCAGCATTCGGGTTGGGTGGAGACCCTGATCCAGAAGAACCTGCCCCAGCACAAGCTGATCTTCCGCAACCAGTCCTTCCCCGGTGACCAGGTCGCCAGCCGTCCCCGCAACAAGGGTTTCACCAAAGATGAGGACTACCTGAAGATCTCCAAGGCCGATGTCATATACGTCTTTTTCGGCTACAACGAATCCTTCGCAGGGGAAAAGGGAGTCAGCGACTTTGGCAACAAACTCGGTGCGATGATCGACAGTTACCGCGCCCTCAAGCCCAACGGCGAAAGCGCCCCCCGCTTCGTACTCTTCTCGCCTATTGCCCACGAAGATCTCAAAGACCCCAATTTGCCCAGCGGTAAGGCCAACAACAAAAACCTGAAGCTTTACACCGATGCGATCGCCAAGGTCGCCAAGGATAAGGAGGTCGGATACGTCGACCTATTCTCCACCAGTCAGGCCCTCTACGCGGCCAACAAGGAGCCGCTCACCATCAACGGCATCCACCTCAATGATCTAGGCAATAAGTTGATCGCCGAGGTCATCGCCTCCGCCGTGCTTGGCAAGAGCGTCAAGGCAGACCCCGGCCTCGAGTCCCTGCGTCAGGCTGTGCTCGACAAGAACTATCACTGGTACAATCGGTTTCGGGCGGTGGACGGCAACGACATCTGGGGTGGACGCTCCGGCCTGAAGTTCGTCGCCGGCCAGTCCAATGCCGACGTGCTCAAGCACGAGCTGACCATGTTGGACGTCATCACAGCCAACCGCGACCCGCGCATCCACTCGCTCGCCAATGGTCGCGACATGAAGGTGGACGACTCCAACGTTCCGCCTCCGGTCAAGGTGGAGTCCAACATCGGCGGCAAGTCCAAGAGCTCGAATGCCGGGAAGGAAGGCAATCCGGAATACATGAGCGCCCAAGAGAGCATCAAGAAGCTCAAGCACCCTGCGGACTACAAGCTCAACATCTTCGCCAGCGAGGACATGTTCCCCGAGCTCGCCAACCCGGTGCAGATGCAGGTGGATAGCAAGGGCCGCTTGTGGGCCGCTGCCTGGGGCACCTATCCCATGCCCGAGCCGCTCAAGGAGCCCAATGACCGCCTCCTCATTTTCCCCGACGAAGATGGTGATGGTGTGGCCGACAAGTGCATCACTTTCGCCCAAGTTAACAATCCTCTCGGCTTCGAGTTTTGGAATGGCGGCGTGATCGTCGCCAGCCAGCCCGATCTCATCTTCCTTCGCGACACCGATGGCGATGATGTCGCCGACGAGCGCTACGTCCTACTTTCTGGCATCGGCTCGGCCGATACCCACCACGCCGCCAACAACCTCATCTACGGTCCCTGCGGCGGCATCTATTGGCAGAGCGGTATCTTCCTCCACAACAACATGGAGCATCCATGGGGTCCTTCGGTGAGCACCGGTGCTTCCGCCATGTATCGCTTCGATCCTCGCCGCTTCACGATTGCGCCTCACGCCGGCAACCGCCCCAACCCGCACGGTACCGCCTTCGATAAGTGGGGATACCACTACGCCAACGACGGTACCGGTGGTCGCTCCTTCCAGGTCCGTCCCGAAGGCAAGGGCTTCAAGATGCACGAGCTGCTCAAAAAACAGGTGCGTCCGGTAGCTGCCGACGAAATCATCTCCAGCGACAACTTCCCCGATGAAATGCAGCAGACTTTCGTGCTCTGCAACACCATCGGTTACCTCGGCCTCAAGCACTACGACCTGCACCGCGACGGCTTCGAGAAGAAGAAGGTCGGCGAAGTCTGGGGCACGCCCTCCAAGACCAACGACTTCCTTTCTTCTGAGGACCGCAACTTCCGCCCCACCGATGCCATCATCGGCGAAGACGGTGCGCTCTATGTCTCCGACTGGCACAACGTGATCATCGGACACATGCAGCACAACATTCGCGACCCGGAACGCGACAAGAAGCACGGCCGCATTTACCGCATGGTCTATACCAAGAAGCCGCTGCAGAAGCCAGTGAAGATCGCCGGTGCCTCCATCTCCGAGCTGCTCAAGAATTTCGAGCATCCAGTCAACGGCGTGCGTCACCGCACCCGCGTGGAGCTCAGTGGCCGCAATGCCGACGAGGTGATCGCCGAGACCCAGAAATGGCTCAAGGGCTACGATCCGAAGAATCCCGAGCACGCACTACAAATCCTCGAAGGCCTGTGGGTGCATCAACAGTTCAACGTCCGCAACCGCGAGCTTCTGGAACAAGTGCTCGCCTCTCCCGTGGAGCACGCTCGTATCGCTGCCGCGACCGTGAAGCACCACTGGGATGTGGCTGACCCCGCCATGGGCAGCCCCGAGTTCGAGGAAGAGAAGGACAAGGACTTCGGCAAGGGCGGCCTGCTCTCCGATAAGCCCGACCTCATCACCTTCCGCGTCAACACCGTGGTGGAGCAAATGCGCTACGACGTGAAGGAGATCAAAGTGAAGGCCGGCCGTAAGGTGCGCATTGAGTTCAACAACCCCGATGCCCTACCTCACAACCTGCTGATCGTGAAGCCTGGAACCGCAGATACGGTGGCCGCCGCTGCGATTGCGATGGGTGGCGAGGGCTTCAAGGCCCACTACGTGCCCAAGAGTGACGACATCCTTCATTCCACCAAGCTCTTGGAGCGCAACGAAAGCGTGAACATCGATTTCACCGCTCCTGCTAAGGCAGGGGACTACCCATTCGTCTGCACCTTCCCCGGACACGCCACGCTGATGCGTGGTGTCATCAAGGTGACCCCATGAAGCTCCCTCGTGCCATCGTCCTGATTCCCGCGCTTGCCATTCTCGCGAGTGCGGCACCGGAAAAGGGTGGCACTCCGGCAGCCTCAAAGAGCGAGTTCAAACACGAGAGTGCCGAACTTCGTCTGCTCGCCGATCACGATCAAATCTCACCCGGCAGTACCTTCATCGCCGGATTGCTGATCCAGCCCGGTCCCGGCTACCACACCTATTGGCGTTCACCGGGCCTAGTGGGTCTTCCGACTGCCATTGAATGGCAGCTTCCCGAGGGAGTCACGGCTGGTCCCATCCAATGGCCGGGTCCACAAACCAGCAAGATGGCGGACCTGACCATCTGGGGCTACCGTCGCGATGTGGTCTTGATGTGTGAGATCCGAGTGGAGTCCACTTATTCGGCAAACTCGCTCCCACTCAAAGCCAAGATTCGCTGGATGGCCTGCGCCAAGGGTTGCCATCCCAATTGGCAGGATCTCAGCCTAGATCTGGCCATTGGCGATAAGAGGGTCGTCAAAGAGGATCAGAAGCTGATCGCCCAATCTCAACAGGAGCTTCCTGCCGATCTGCCTGAAGCCTGGTCCTTCACGGCTTCTAAAATTGTTGAGGGAGACAGTTACCGGGTGGCTGCCATGCTCAAAGGCACTGGCAAGATCGACACCAAGGGCGTGGTCTTCTTCTGTGATGACAATCAGGTGAACTCCAACCTCGAACAGGACATCCAGTCTGATGCTCAGGGACTCAAACTCAGTTTTCCGGTGAGCGAGCTGGCTCCGAAACAACCTTCCGGCCTCAGTGGAATTCTCTATCACCCGGAGGGCTGGCCCGGGCTGGACAGTAAATGGCTGCGGGTCGGTGGGTCCTATCCACGGCCAGTACAGCCCTGATACAGCCGGATCAGGCTTTTTATGGTTCCTGCTGACAGCTGTGCCCCCTAGGGTCCGTTTCCTGTTGTTGAATCGAACCCATCCCATGAAGAAATCCATCCTGTTCCTCTCCGCTCTACTGACTTCGTCACTCTACGCTGACGTCAAGCTGCCCTCCATCTTCAGCGACCACATGGTCATCCAACGCGATGTCGAAGCCCCCGTTTGGGGCTGGGCCGATGCCGGTGAGAAGGTGACCGTTTCCTTCGGCGGTTTCTCCAAGACGGCAACGGCCGACAAGGATGGCAAGTGGATGGCCAAGCTCGCCAAGTCTGCCGCCAACGCCAAGGGCCAGGAACTCAAGGTGAAGGGCAACAACGAGATTGTCTTCAAAAACGTGCTCGTGGGCGACGTCTGGATTTGCTCTGGCCAGTCCAACATGGAGTGGCGCCTGAGGCAGTGCACGAAGAAGGTCGACGAGATCACTACTACTGCGGCCAAGAACACCCAGCTTCGGATGTATGATGTCTCCAAGCACATCAAGGCCAAGGAGCCCGCGGAAGATTGCCCTGGTACTTGGATGACCACCGAAGATCCCGCAAAAGTGCAGGGCTTTTCCGGCTGTGGATTCTTCTTTGGTTCCAAGTTGCAGAGTGAACTCAATATCCCCATTGGCCTCATTGGCACCAACTGGGGCGGCACGCCAGTTGATCAGTGGATCTCCAACGAAGCTGCCGAGAAGATCAATCTCAAGCGCGGCACCAGCATCTACAACGGCATGGTAGCACCCCTCGTGCCCTTCGCCATCAAGGGCGCCATCTGGTATCAGGGTGAGTCCAACCGCGGCAATGCCCACCCCATGTATTTCGACAAGATGAATGCGCTCATCACTGGCTGGCGTAAGGATTTCCAGGTCGGCGACTTCCCCTTCTATCAGGTGCAGATCGCGCCCTTCAAATACAACCGCAAGAAGCCCGGCGACGATACCACCCTGGCAAAGAACATCTGGGCTTCCCAGTTCAAGGCCGCCAAAGAAATTGCCAACTGCGGCGTGGTGCCCATTCACGACACCCTTCACGGCAACATCACCGACATTCACCCTTGGGACAAACAACCCGTGGGTGAACGTTTGGCCTACCTCGCTCTTAAGAAGGACTACGGCAAAGACGTGGCCTACACCGGTGCCGAGTTTGCTTCAGCTAAAGCAAGTGGGAGCAAAGTGACCGTTTCCTTCAGTGGTGTGGTTGATGGCCTCAAGACCTTCGACGGTAAGGATGTGGCTCACATCGAGCTCGCCGGTGCCGATGGCGAATTCAAACCCGCTACCGCCGAGATCAAGGGCAATACTGTGGTCGCCAGCGCTGAGGGCGTGAGCGCTCCCAAGCAGGTGCGCATGGGTTGGAATGAGACTCATGTCCCCAATCTCACGGACAAGAACGGCTGGCCGGTGTTTCAATTCCCTGCCCAAGAGGTTAAGTGATTTAGGCGCTTGCATTCATTTATAGGCGCTTGCATTCGCTGCGCTCATCCGCGGGGCCCCTTCACCTCCGACTTGTCCACCGAAGCTTCAGCGTAAGTGGAAGCTTTAGCGTAGGAAGTCCGCCCACTGGATTGACGATTGGGCCCTTCCGCGGACGCAGGATCCCCGCGCGGCCTCAGTTCTGCTTGGTGATGCTCTCCAGAGCCTTGTTTTTCCATTTCGCGGAATCCTCGGGGCTCTTATCGACCCCAATGCCATCGCGATGGATCTCGGACAGGCGCAGCATGGCCTTGATGTTCCCGGCTTCCGCCGCCTGGTGGTAGAACCGCATGGCCGCCTCCATGCCGTTTTCCTTGCCGATGCCTTCCTCGGCATAGGAACCCAGCAGATAGGTGGATGTGGAATTACCCTTTGCATGGCCTTCAAGGGAGCCTTCCAGATTGGCAGGGTAGTGCTCAGGCTCCTTTTCTTTGGGTGCTGGTGTCACGTCGGCGGATGAAATGCCATAGAATTTGGTCATCAGGAGGGCGACGTTGTACATGAAGCCCTTGGCTTGGGCGTCTTCAGCTCCAGCATCAGGCCCTGGAGCTTCAATGACATGAATGGCCGCATTGCTTTTCAAGCGTTCACGTTCCTTTTCAAGATTGAGGAAGACGGTCACCAGGGGCGCCATTTTCATGAATGGCTGAGGTGGATCGACCACCCACTTGTCAGCCACTAGGATGAGATAGAGAAAGCGCGAGCCGTGAATTTCAACATCGATGATGTCGCTCAAACTTTCGCTTGGAAGGTCCATGACTTTCGGCGCCATGTCCCGATGAAAAGTCTTGAGCGGATAAGTCGGACCGAAATCTGAATTCTTGGAAGGGTCAATGGCTTTGGCTGCAGCGGTAAAGGTCTCCACTTTCTTTTCCATTCCTTCGGCCTTGAGCACGTCCTTCCTGATGCCATCGAGAATTTTGTGCTGCTTCTCCATATCTTCACGCACCTGAAGGCGAATGACATGCAAGTGAGCCTTCTTCAGGTCTGGAACCTGCAGAATTTTGTGGTGCGCGTCGTACCATGCCTTGGCTTCCTCTCTCGTGATCCCTCTCTTTCTCATGACTTGGCCTGCATAGATATCGGCGGCGATCATCGCCGAAACCCATATATGCAAGGCTTCTTTGTCGAATCCCATTGCCTCTAGCTGCTGCCAACCATCCTTGCCTAATGCGACGGCCAACTTTTCTGACAGCTGATGGACATAGGGCTCTTTCGGCAGGCCGGCGACACGATAGGCTTGGAGCGCGAATAATGCTGTGCTTATGCATTTGGCAAGGGCCGTGTCGTGCTCATCGGCGCCTTCGGGTTGGATGTGCCACAGCAGAGCAAGGTTGGGGAACGCGCCCTTGAGCGGCCCCTTCTGCAGCGGCTCCATGAGCGGGATAAATGGCCGAGCAATCGGATAGTTATCGACCGCCGCAGCGACCAACTCGGGATCATATCGCTCAAAGTAAGCCTCTAATCCGGCTTCAATCGAGACCTTCACCCGAGGCTCTAACCAGTGGTTCCAAATGCCATTCATGGCAGGCTGGAAATCAGACACTTTTGTTTCTCTATCCGACTTCTGGGAGAGAGTGGTCAACGCACCGAGAGACTTGCGCAATTCGGCATTCGTCTCTGGAGCCAGGGCCTTGAGGTCCTCCTCGCTCAGGCCTTCCAACAGTTTGATCAGGCTCTCGTTCACGCCGGTTTCTTCGGGGCCGCCACTGAAGAAGGCGCTCCAATCCTTCGCAAAGCCCTTCGCGTTCAATTCTTTCTGAGCCTTCTTCAAGAAGGTCATGTACATGGGTAGTCCAACTTTTTTGACCAATTCGGCACAAAGAGCATTGCCGATGGGGCCCACCGACTCTTCCTTGGCCAAGCTGGCCATGCTTTCCTTTAGATAGTCGTACTTGCCGCTCAGGAAGAAAAAGGTCTCCCGCAACAGTTGTTTCTGCCAACTGCCGTATTTCAGGTGATCGGTAAAGACCCTACGAACCTTCATCATATCAAAGAAAGCCAAGGCACCATTGGGGTTGCCGCCAAGCTTCTCGGGAAAGTAGGGAAGGAAGAAGTCCATTTCTGCCGGGATTTCTTCATCCACGTCACCATCTTCACCGATGGCAACGATCTTGCTCAGGGCCAGGGCAACCGGCTCCCATTTCGAGACACGCTTGGCGGCATCGGATGAAAGCTCCGTCAAAGACAATTCTTCAATCTGCTCGTGTGCTGCCATTTCCCCCAGGTAGGCCAGACTCATGGCCGTCAGAGCAAAGGCGCTTTTGCCGTCTGCCCAGTTGCCGGCTTTGCGTGAGATCTGGCCGATGTCTTGGCGGAGTTCCTCGATACCTTCATTGCCGGGGGTAATTTGGATGCGATTGCCTTGAAGACTACTCAGTGGGCCCATTTTGGAATCATGAATGGTGAGGGAGATCAGGCGGCCGCTTGTTTCATCGAAGCACAAGGTGGCATGGCTGTGGCGAAGCACCATTTGCCCATCTTCAAATTGGCAGACCATTCCCATTTCGCTGCTGCACATATGCAGGCCTGCGGCGGGATCGAGAGCGATCGCAAGAGGCGCCATGGATCGGTTGCCAAGAACAGCTCCGAAGCTGACGCTTCCTATTTTTGCGTACGGATTTTCTGGGGTGCTGACATATAGCTCCACGAGACTGTTGATCAAATTGTCTCCCACTTTGGTGCTGGCGTGAAATGCAGACCCAGCATCGTCCCATGCTGCCAAACTCAGGGCTTCGCCCCACTCGCCCAATGCCCGCACATGATGGCTTTTTGTGCTAACGGACAGGCCCATGCGTTTCTCATGAATGAACAAAGTGATGTGCTCATTCTTGCTACGGGTGTCGGTCAGCGTGATGGCTAGGTCGCTCTCTGCACCGGATTTGTAATTCATCCATTCAACGAACTTGAGCAGGGCCTTTTGCTCGCGAGTGAGGGGTTCGTGCAGTGGCGGTGTATTGCGCATCTCTTTCAGCACCAACAGCAGATCGACTTGGGGCTCGCCAGGCTTGGGACGTTTTCCCACCAACTTCCAACCCATAAAGCGGGCACTTTCATAGAGCTTGCGTTCTATCTTGGCGAAGGAATCGCCCTTGAGCGCCATGCCTTCTTCGATGCCAAGATACTTGAGGATCTCATCGCGGGTGTTCTCTTCATGTCCCTTGATGTGGATCTTGCCGAGAATGGAAGGGCCTCCTTCATCCTTGATGTCCACAATCAGATCCACCAATCCGGTTTCTTTGGAGAGCTCCATCCGAACCTCGTAGTCGACGAAGATCAGGCCTTCCTTTGCGTACAATGAAAACACCTTCATCTTGCCCCGTGTCATGATCACGGGGACATAATTCGCCCAGTCGCCCTCTTCCCAGAACCCCGGATTCTCATCCGCAACGACGCCAAAAGCCTCAATTAACAGATTGAGCGGATCGGGTTCGCCCTGTTCAGCTGCTGCCAGGTCGAGGAGGCCTGGAAAGACCTGATCGACATATTCCTTGAGTTGATCTGTGGGCAGTTGCTTTTTCTTGATCAGGGAACCGAGAATCACTCCTTCGCGATCGGGCTTCTTCCTCTTGGCCATTTCAATATAGGTCAGGCCCGTCCGAATGGTCTCCGCATCCACGATCTTTGCGCCGCGGACCTTGATGTTCCCCTGTCGGTAGCGCGGGCCTTCCTCGATCTTGGCCACGATGGTCTTTTTCGTGTCGTCCCATGCCACTTCCACCTTGGGGTTGGGGAAGCCGGAGGCCAGGTAGCCTTGATGCAGCCACCACTGCAGGTCCTTGAGGTAGGGATCGAAAGGAGCCAAGGGATGGGACGCCAAGATGAAATTCGAAGATTCACTCAGTGCCGAGTGAATGGCTTTTGCGCTAATTTGTTCATTTCCGACAAAGGTGATTTCTCTCGGATTCGAGAATCGGCCGATGCGATCCGGTTTTCCTTCGGGATTTTGGCCCATGGAAAAAGAGGTCAGGACCAAGACCATGCCAAGGGCCAGACTCAGTGATCGGATCCATGGGGCGTTCATGATGTGGTATCGAAGGGCCTTTCCCATCTAACCAAGCTAGAAATCAGATCTGGGCTGGCAAGCCTCCTGTTCGGGAATCGTTCAGGTCCAAGATTGAGCATTCATGAGGGCCTGAAAGATGGCGTTTGCTTGCGATGTAGCGGTATTAGTCCAAAATTCCCGTTATGTTGAACCGCCGCGATTCTCTCAAGCTCATGGCCACCGGCCTTGGCGCCGCCCTTCTGCCGGGTGTCACCCGTGGGGCCTCCCTGCCGGGCCTTGGGACTGCCGGTGGCCCTAAACGGGTGATTTTCTTCATGCAGAATCAGGGATTTGACCCCCAGACCTGCATCCCCGCCGGGATGGCGAACAGCGGCTCCTTGGCCAAGGCGGTCCTCCCCGAGCCCATCAAGGCGCTCGAGCCTTTCAAGGACAAGCTGCACATCATCAACGGTCTACATGGCCGTCACACCAGCCCCTCACACAGCGCCTTCTTTGGCGCGCTCGGTGGCTATCGTGGCAGTGACGGCGTGCCACCCAGTGCCTCGACCATTGATTACGAGCTGAGCAAGGCGCTGCCGCAGACTTTGCTTCCACACCTTTGCATCGGCATGGACTCACTGGAGAACATGCGCGCCAAGCCGACGGTCGCCAATCTTTCCGCCCGTGGTGCAGGTGCCCCCATCTTCATGCACTCCAACCCGAACCATCTGTATCAGATGCTCTACGGAGGGATTGCCCAGGGCGACATCCGTAACCAGCACGAGGCCCGCTCGAGCATGCTGGAGCGCATCGAGAAGATGACTGCAGCCAACGGCGCTACTCTGCCTGCCGCCGATCGCCAGCGCTATGATGGCTACACTCAGGGCTTCGCCGATATGAACGGTCTGCGTGAACGCTTGAGTGGCGTGTCCGATCATCTGCGCAAGTTCGCCCCTGAGGTAGATGATGGCTACACCAACCCCGAGTTTGAGACCGATTGGCATGATCGCTTGCTCGATCTTGGCATCTCCGCCCTCAAGAGCGGCACCACCAGCGTGCTGACCGTAGGCTCCGGTCGCGGTGAGATTTTCGGCGCCTGGAAGGGTCTCGAAATTGAGGAGCAGGGTCACAACCTCGGTCACATGAAGCAGCACAACAATCCGATCTGGGTGAAGATTCGCCAGTACAACTGTCGGATGCTGGTGAAGTTGATGGAAGAGCTCGAAAGCGTCCCCGAAGGCAGTGGCACCATGATGGACAACACCCTCATCGTTTACACCAGCAATAATGCCGACAAGCAGCACACCAACGGTGCCAACTGGCCGGTCATGCTTCTGGGTAACTGCAACGGCGCCTTCAAGACCGGCCGCTTCACTCAGATGGAGGCCGGCCGCCCAATCAATGCTCTCTATGCCTCCATCCTCCGCGCTTCTGGGGTGGAAGTGGATCGCTTCAACATGAGTGACCAGATGGCTGCCAAATACGACAAGGGCAGCGGTGTGCTCCGAGAAGTTCTCGCCTGATGAAATATATCCTCCTCTTGACGACCCTCGTCAGTCTCGGAGGCATGGCGCCGGCTCAGACTGCCGGGAAGGAATACACGCCGGGTCAGCCCGGAATGCACAAGTTCGAGCCTTACGCCGCCGACTTTCTCGACAACCACTGCATGGATTGTCACGACGGCACGTCTTCGAAAACCGACGTCTCCTTCGAAGGTCTGGGGGAGGTCAACGAAACCAACGCTGCGGTATGGAAGTCGATCTGGGCACAGGTGGCCCTGCAGGAGATGCCGCCCAAGAAGAAGAAACAGCCGGAGACCATCGAACGCATCGAGTTCACCGACTGGATCGTTGCGGAACTACAACGGACCATGAAGGACAAGGGTGGGTTCACTGCACACCTCGACCCCAAGAAGGGAAACTTCCTCGATCACGATCTGCTCTTCGCTGAGATGCCGGAGGGAATCAAATTGATGCCACCTTCTTCGCCCGCCCGCATCTGGCGCATCACGCCACAGGAACACATCACCCGCCTCAACGAACTGATCAATACCGAGGCGAAGTACGACCCGACCAAGCCCGGCCTGCGCAGCCACGGTGATGTGGTGCCAACCAATCATGGCGGAGAGTTGAAGCTCTACTTTGGCACCGATCGTATCACCAAGCATCAGGGTGGGACGGTGGCCTACGCCACAGCGGTCAAGAGTGTGCCCGTAGTACTTTCCTCCAACCGCAAGCACGGCTTCGAGAACTACGCCCACTTCTATTCGGTGAACAGTGCCGAGGCGACCCAAACCAAGGGCAAGGCCGAGGACATCCTGCGCTATATGGCCTACGGACCTCACAGCCTCGCCAAGCCGGAGCAGATCACCGATGACCCCAACAGCTACCAGTTCGATGGTGATATTCGCGGCACGCCTTCATCGCTGGTCTACAACACCAAGGTCGTGCGCCCGCTGACTCCCGTCTACGAACTCATGAAGGAGAAGGAGCTCAGCTCCGAAGGTATCCGCAAGGCCGTGGATTTTCTGTTCGAGGAAGTCACCTTCCGCCCACCGACCAAGATGGAGTCCGATAGCTACGTGCAAATCGTGAAGGACTCCGTGGCCAAGGTCGGCAAGGAGGACGGGGTCTTCATGGGGCTGTCCGCCATCTTTCTCAACCAAGAGGCTCTGTTCCGCACCGAATTGGTGAAGAAGGGCAAGGTCGATGCCCACGGCCGAGTGATGATGCAGGATTGGGAACTCGGTTTGGCGGTCAACCACGCGCTACGCTACCTCAAGCCGGACGCACAGCTGCGCAAAGCCATCGTCGAAGGGAAAATGCGTACCCGTGAGGATGTAGCGCGCGAGGTCAGCCGCATGCTCGAGGATGATAGCACTCGCAAGCCCCGTGTCCTGCGTTTCTTCCGCGACTACTTCGACCATGACCTAGGCGGCTACATCTGCAAGGACAGCGCGGCGTTGTCCGCCACGGGCGCCGGCGGTCGCGGCCACTACCGTGTGATGTTCGATGCCGCCGCCAGCACTGATCGCTTGATCGAGCTCATTCTCGCCGAGGACAAAAACGTTCTCAAGGAACTACTCACCACCCAGAAGGTGGTCGCCACTCGTAACGACAATACCTACTTCGGCGAGCGATTGAGCCAGGCCCAGATCAAAGAGAAGGCAAAAGGGGGCGCCGAGCCCACTGAGAAAATTGACAAACTCACCCAGGAGATGTTCGAGCTCACCGAGAAGCTGAAGCTCGACCCGAAGAACAAAAAGCTGAAGCGTGATCTCGACCGCAAAAAGAAGCAGCTGAGCAATGAGCACAAGGCGGTTCAGGCGCGGCTCAAAGCCAAGGTGTCCCCAGCCAATCTTGCCGGCCCTAAGATTTACGCGCGCGTCAGCCGCAAATCCTTCGGGGCCGGCAGCATGAAGCCCGACCGGATTCTGGCTACTGCACCCGAAGGCCAGCGCATGGGCATTCTCACTCATCCTTCCTGGTTGGTGTCGCACTCGGACGCCATGGACAACCACGCCATTCACCGCGGCATCTGGATCCGCGAACGCTTGCTTGGCGGCGGCATTCCTGACGTCCCCATCACCGTGGATGCGCAATTGCCCGATGAGCCGAACACAACTCTGCGCCACCGCATGCGAGTGACGCGTGAGCCCTACTGCTGGAGCTGTCACGAGAAGATGGACCCCCTCGGCATGCCCTTCGAGATTTACAACCACGCCGGTATCTACCGCAAATTCGAGCAGAACCAGCCGGTGGACACTTCGGGTGAAATCATCGATTCGGGCGATCCGTCACTCGACGGCCCGGTGAAGGATGCCCTCGAGATGATCGAAAAACTCGCCAACAGCGAACGTGCCGAGCAGGTCTTTGTGCGCCACGCCTTCCGTTTCTGGATGGGCCGCAATGAAACCCTCCATGATGCTCCGGTGCTGCAGGCGGCCCATAAGGCCTACCGGGAGAGTGAGGGCAGCATGAACGCGCTCATCCTCTCGCTGGTCACTTCTGACGCTTTCCTCTACCGGACGCGGGAGAAGTAGGATAGATCCAATTCATGAAGGTGCTCTGCAGAATTGTCGCTCTCTTAGTTCTCGCCACTCAGTACTTGGCTGCCGACAAGCCCAACTTCGTCTTCATCTTCTCGGATGACGTCAATCGC
This sequence comes from uncultured Luteolibacter sp., assembly GCA_964541125.1. Lineage (GTDB taxonomy): Bacteria > Verrucomicrobiota > Verrucomicrobiia > Verrucomicrobiales > Akkermansiaceae > Luteolibacter. Next base: position 15,749 of record CAZIPY010000044.1, read on the forward strand.
GACACTTGGGGTGTCTACGGCAATAAGGACTGCAAGACGCCCCACATCGACAAGCTCGCAGCCGAAGGGATGCTTTTTGAAAACATGTACTGCGCCGTCGCGATGTGCGCGCCCTTCCGTCAGGAACTCTACAGCGGCCGCACGCCGTGGCGCACCGGCACTCTGGCCAATCACTCTAAATCCGCGCCGGATACCAAGAGCCTGCCGCATTACCTCCAGCCCTTGGGCTATCGCTGTGCCTTGATCGGCAAGAGCCATGTCGGCCCTAAGCAAGCCTACCCCTTCGACTATATCAGCGGGGTGAAGGACAACAACGCGAAGTTCGTCGAGGCCGCTGCCAAATACATTGATGAGAGTGTCGAGCAGAAGAAGAACTTTTGCATGTTTCTGGCCTCATCCGATGGGCACGCACCCTTCACCACCGGTGATGCCTCCCAATACCCGCCGGACAAGCTGACTGTGCCACCTTACTGGCTGGATACCCCGGAGACTCGCCAGCAGATGAGCGCGCACTACGCCGAGGTGACCAACTTCGATGCCTTGGTCGGGATGACGAGAGCGATGCTCGAAGAGAAGGGGCAGCTGGAAAACACGGTGCTCATGGTCTGTAGCGAACAGGGCGTGCAGTTTCCTTTCGCCAAGTGGACATGCTTCGACAATGGCCTGCATACGGGTTTCGTCGCGCGTTGGCCCAAGCGCATCAAGGCGGGATCCAAGGCTCCTCAATTGCTCTCACTGATGGACATTACTCCAACCCTAGTTGATCTGGCCGGGGGAGAACTGAAACCCGGTGATGTGGATGGAAAGAGCTTCGTCTCTGTGCTCGATGGCAAACCAGACGAGATCAACGACTACGTCTTTGGTGCCTTCACCAACTGCAACATCATCGACAACCGCGACCGCATCTTTCCCATCCGTTGCATCCGCGATCAGCGCTACACCCTGATCTGGTGCCCTAATCATGAGAATAACATCACCTCCAACGTCACACTGACCGAAGCGCTGAAAGTCTTAGGGTGGAATGCTCAGGCGGAAGGCCGGGGTAATGGCAATGGTGAGCTGGCCTCCTCATGGGCCATGCGCATCAAGGATGACAAACGCGCGTCTTTCCTCGTTCGACGATTATATTATCATAAGGAGTACGCGCTCTACGATCGCAGTAAGGATCCACATGAAGAGAGGAATCTCGCAGGCGATCCCATTGACGCCTTCGAGCGCCTCAAGAAGGCCCTGCATGATCGGCTCAAGGATCTGGGCGACGAAGACCCGGTCGCCACTGAGACGAAACTGGCGAAGGGAAAGGCCAATAAACAGCCCAAGAAGCCGGCAAAGTAGGGATTTCCGGTCACCAGGACCTGTACCTATTTGCCAATAGTTGCTCACAACATCCCCGATTCAGCGGTGACAGGACATAGCTGAAGATGGTGTATTCCCCGAATGCTGTTTCCCTCTCCAGCTCCTCGAATCCACATGCTGGCTGCGCTGGCTTGTCTGGTCTCTGCTACCACGACTTCCGCCGAATCCGGCAAGAAGTTTCACCTATCGGACGGGACCGAGGACATTCTCGCCACCCATTGCTGGAACTGCCATGACGAGGAGGACCAGAAGGGGGACATTCGCTTGGACAACTTGGCCGAGCTGGATCTGGACAAGCGCCTCAACATCCTCAACCGAATACAGGAGCACGTCTACTTCGACCACATGCCGCCCAAAAAGAAGAAGCGTCCGAGTGAGGAGGAGCGCAAAGCCATTCTCGGCTTCCTCAAGCGTGAGTTGGCCAAGCACGAAGCCTCCACGCTGGAAGGCAAATTACAGAAGCCAGAGTACGGCAACTACATCGATCACCAGAAGCTCTTCTCTGGAGAGTTTGCGAAGGTACCCGCCTACACCACGGATCGCCGCTGGCTGATCAGCGAATACATCTACAACGCCAAATTCCAGCGCATCCTGAGAGGGAGGACGGTCTTGGGCCATCGTGGTAAGCATGGCGAAGCCAAGGGCAGCAAGCGCTTTGAGGGACTGGGCATCTCCAATCCCTTCCTCTTGCCCAAGAAAATCGGCGTGCGCTACTACGCCACCGAGGACCTCACCGCCGGTCATCTCTCGAGCATGCTCACCAATTCGCAGGAGGTGGCTGTGCACATGACCGAAACCATTGTCCCCAAGTGGAGGAACCATCGCACGGACAAGTATTTGCCTGCCGTCATTGAAATCCTCGCCATGGAGGAAGACCATTTCGGCAAGTTGGCTTCACGCGAAGCCTTCATGAAGGATCACATGGCTCGTCTCTGTGAAGAGGTTCACGGCGATAAGCACGAGTCTCTCCTACCCAAGTTCGTGCCAGTGAAGCTCAATGAGATGAAGAAGCTCGAAGAGGGCGAAAAATACAAGCGCGCCCCTCACGTGGCCATTGGTATGCTGATGCGCCAGCTCATGGGAGCAGACACGATCTTCCGTTACCTCCAACAGCCCGAATATGCGGCCCTCTCCGATGACGAGTTTCGCGAGCTCTGTGAGCGCACCTGGTTCTATCGCGGGGATCATGAGCGCACGATTCAAGGGCGCATGGGTATCCTGCGGGAGTACATGGCTGAAATCCGTGCGAACACCGAGAATCAGAAGCGGCGCTACAAGCCGCTTGAATACAAACCCCTCGCAGAGGAGGAGATGGCGGCGGTGATGGCCGGCATTCGCAAGCATCGCAAGCAGGGCGACTTTTACTCCGGCATCATCGCTAAGTGCATGGAGGACTGGACGAAGGGCTTCGAGCAGGAGCGCATCGACGCCGGCCTGCCCACCGATGACCTCTTCCGCCAGTTGGTGCATGAGCTCTCGGTGCTCATCCATGAACGCCCACCTTCGGATAAGGAGACCGAGGACTACACGGCCTTGGTTCGTTCCTACACCGAGAAGATTGGCCGTCGCAAGGCGGTGCAGAAGCTGATCCAGACCTTCCTGCTGAGTTCCGAGTTCGCCTACCGCAATGAGATCGGAACGGGAGAGGCTGACGAACACGGTCGCCGCATGCTTTCACCGCGAGATGCCAGCTATGCCATCGCCTATGCTCTCACCGACCAAAGCCCGGATGCCGAACTGGTGAAGGCCGTCGAGGAGGGTCGTCTTAACACTCGCGAGGACTACGCCCGCGAAGTGAAGCGCATCCTGGCGGACCGCAACACCAACACGATCATTGATCCGATCCTGGAGGACAAACGATGGGGTCAGAACGCCACCAAACTGCCTATCCGCGAGCTGCGCTTTTTCCGCGAATTCTTTGGCTATTCCAAGACGCTTGAGATCTTCAAGGATGAGAAGCGCTTCGGCGCCAGCCGCTTGAACCAAGCGACCACTCGCATCGTCAGTGAGGCAGACATGCTTGTTGAGCACATCCTAGAGAACGACCAGAAGGTCTTTGAAGAGCTCATGGGCACGGAGAAGTTTTACGTCTTCCACAGCGGAGACGAGGCGAAGATGCGTGAGCACGATGAGTATATCAAAAGCATCTACGAATACTTTAAGGATAAGGACTGGGAAAACTTCGAGATCAAGGATCTCGAGCAGCACGCCGAGTTCATGAACAAGATCAAGCTGCGTCACGTGGACGTGAAGGACCTCAAGAAGCGCTATGGCTCAGGCTCGTCCATGTCGCACTTCAAGCGCTCGGTGGGTTCGACCATTGCCCGTCTCGACAAGGGTCAGAAACATGCGGCGCCTTTCGATCTGTCCCAGGGCTACGGCAGCCAGTTCATGGCTGGAGAGAATGTCGCTCGCATGTGGGGCATCGAGTTGGATAATTGGCATTGGTCACCGGAGCAACCGATGAAGATCGAAGGCCGTAAGGGTATGTTGACGCACCCGGCTTGGCTCATCGCCCACGCCTTCAACACCGAGACCGATCCGGTGCACCGCGGCAAGTTTGTGCGCGAGAAGCTATTGGCCGATACCATTCCCGACGTGCCCATTACCGTGGACGCCCAGATCCCCGAAGATCACAACAAGACGCTGCGCCAGCGTTTGACCATGGCCACCGAGACCAAGAGTTGCTGGCACTGTCACGTGAAGATGAACCCCTTGGGCAACTCCTTTGAGATGTATGACGACTTTGGCCGCGGCCGCACGGAGGAGTCGCTCGAGTATGCAGAACACCTCATCGAGAAGAAGCGTGAGAAGCCTCACGGACATTTCCACATGGAGGACATCCGCGACATCTACAAGACGCTGCCCGTCGACTCCTCCGGCTATCTTGAAGGAACTGGAGACCCGGCCTTGGATGGTGACGTAAAGAACGCCATCGACCTTGCGGACCGCCTGTCGAAGTCGCGCCGGGTGAGGCAATCCTTCATCCGCCACGCCTTCCGCTACTTCATGGGCCGCAACGAATTCCTCTCCGATTCCAAGACTCTGATCGACGCCGAAAAGGCCTATGACGAGAGCGGCGGCAGCTTCGATGCGGTCATTGTCTCGCTCCTCACTTCCGATTCCTTCATCTACCGCAAGCCGATCGTAGAGTGACGGGGTGTTCTGCATGAGGCAACCATGCTCATTTTGGGTATGGTTGAGTCGCAATTCCACGTCGCGGCAATGATAGACCCCCTGCCAGCATGGGGTATTCGTTCAAATGATTCCCGCTCCGTCCCATCTTCAAAGTCGCTCTGCGACTAGGCTGACGTGGTCCTGCATGTCTGCAGTTGGACTGCTTGCCGCCGTGTCGGTGGTGAGTGCCGAGCCGGGGAAGAAATTTCATCTTTCCCATAAAACAGACGATATCCTCGCGACGCATTGCTACGACTGCCACGATGGGGACATTCAGAAAGGGGATATCCAGCTGGACGATCTTGCAGGGATGGACCCCGAGAAGCGCCTCAACATCCTCAACCGGATGCAGGAGCAGGTCTATTTCGACCACATGCCTCCGAAGAAAAAAACGCGCCCCACAGTGGAGGAACGGGAGGCACTTTTGGAATTTTTGAAGCGTGAGCTGGCAAAGCACGACGCCTCCACCTTGGAGGGCAAGTTGCTGAAGCCGGAGTACGGCAACTACGTCGATCATCAGAAGCTCTTCTCGGGTGAGTATGCGGATGTGCCTGCTTACACCACCGATCGCCGCTGGTTGATCAGCGAGTATATCTACAACGCCAAGTTTCAGCGCATCCTCAAGGGGCAGACCAAACTGAATCATCATCGCAAGCCGCAGTTTGTGATGGGCAGCAAGAAATTCAACCAGCTGGGCATCTCCAATCCCTTCCTGCTGCCCAAGACCATTGGTGTCCGCTACTACGCCACCGAGGATCTCACGGCCGGCCATCTCTCGAGCATGCTCACCAACTCCCATGAGGTGGCCGAGCACATGACCGAATACCTGGTGCCTCGTCACAAGAACAACCGGACCAACAAGTACCTGCCGGCCATCATCGAGATCCTCGCGATGGAGGAGGAGCACAAGGCCACGCTCAAGGCACGTGAAGAATTCCTCACCCACCACATCGAAAAGATCTGCGATGAGATCTACGCAGATGGCAACCAAGACTTACTGCCCAAGTTTGTACCGGTGGTGCTCAAGCCTCTCCCCACACTTCAGGACGGCGAAAAGTACAAGCGGGCGCCAATGAATGTTTCCACCAACATGCTCAAGAAGCTGGAGGCCGATCGCTTGGTGTATCACACCCTTGCCGATCCGGCCTATGCCGATCAGACCGACGACGAGTTCCGCGAGTTTTGTGAGCGCATTTGGTTTTACCGGGGCCATCACGAGCGAACCATTCAGGCCCGCATGGCTCTGCTCCGTGAGTATGTTCCCGACTTCCGTGAAATTGCCGTCAAGAACGGCAAGAAGCACAAGAAGATCGTTTATCAGCCGTTATCGAATGACGAGATGACGGTCATTCACGCGACCATTCTCAAGCATCGCAAGAAGGGGGACTTTTACTCGGACATCATTTCCAAGTGCATGGCCGACTGGAAAAAGGGCTTCCAGCAGAAGCGTGTCGAGGCAGGTTTGCCGACCGACGACCTATTCCGCCAGCTGGTTTACGAGCTGTCTGTGCTCATCCACGAGCGTCCACCCACCGACCAGGAGACCGAGGACTATGTTAATCTGGTCCGCTCCTACACCGAGAAGATCGGCCGCCGCAAGGCAGTGCAGAAGCTCATCCAGACTTTCATTCTCAGCTCCGAATTTGCTTACCGCAACGAGATCGGCGTTGGCGAAGCCGATGAACACGGCCGCCGCATGCTTTCACCACGAGATGCCAGTTACGCCATCGCCTACGCCCTGACCGACCAAAGTCCGGATGCCGAGCTGGTCAAGGCCGCCGAGGAAGGCCGCCTGAACACTCGCGAAGACTACAAGCGTGAGGTCAAGCGTCTCCTCGCCAAGCGGGACGTGCGCACCATCATCGACCCCATCATGGAGGACAAGAACTGGCAGGAGAACAGCACGACCATGCCGATCCGTGAGCTGCGCTTTTTTCGTGAGTTCTTTGGCTACCCCAAGGCACTCGCAATCTTCAAGGACGAGAAGCGCTTCGGCAGTGACCGCCTGGGCCAGTCGACCAACCGCCTGGTCAGCGAGGCCGACCGTCTGGTCGAATACATTCTAGAGAACGACCAGAAGGTCTTCGAGGAACTCATCGGCACCGAGAAGTTCTATATCTACCACGACGGCAATGTTGAGCGGCTGCGAGAGCGCTCCGAGCTGATGAAGCGCATCTACGCCTACTTCAAGGACAAGGACTGGGAGAATTTCACCTACAAGGACCTTGAGAAACACAAGGAGTTCCTCACCGAGAATCCGACCCGCAGCTTTAACCCCGAAAACCTCAAGTCGGGCAATCGCTCCGGCGACGGTCTCAAGCTCTTCAAGAAGTCGCTACGCTCCATCACCGACCGTCTCGACAATGGACAGGAATACGCCGCGCCCTTCGACATGTATCGGGGTTATGGCACCGGTTTCATGTGGGGTGGTAACGTGGTCCGCTTCTGGGGCATTCCCAAGGGCGACTGGCATTGGTCGCCGGAGCAGCCGATGAAGATCGAAAACCGCAAGGGCATGCTGACCCATCCGGCCTGGCTGGTGGCCCACGCCTTCAACACCGAGACCGATCCGGTGCACCGCGGCAAGTTCGTGCGTGAGAAGCTGCTGGCGGACACCATTCCCGATGTGCCCATCACTGTGGACGCGCAGATCCCCGAGGATCACAACAAGACCTTGCGTCAGCGCCTGACCATGGCCACCGAGACCAAGAGCTGCTGGCACTGTCACGTGAAGATGAACCCGCTCGGCAATAGTTTCGAGATGTATGACGACTTCGGTCGCTATCGCACGGATGAGTTTCTCGAATATGAAGAGCACCTCATCGAGAAGAAGGCTGACAAGTTGAAGGATCGCAATCACATGGAAGACATCCGTGACACCTTCAAGACCCTGCCCGTGAATGCGACAGGTCACCTTGAAGGAACGGGTGATCCATCCTTGGATGGTGACCTCAAAGATGCTATCGACCTCGCTGATCGCCTGTCGAAGTCGCGCCGTGTGAAGCAATCCTTCATCCGCCACGCCTTCCGCTACTTCATGGGCCGCAACGAAT
>CAZIPY010000045.1:0-10622 GCA_964541125.1 uncultured Luteolibacter sp.
GGGGAATTTCCAGCCCCAGATCCTTCTGAGCTTTCATCACCGCGATCCAGAATTCGCGTTCAAGAATGATGCGGCCTTCGGCAGACCAAATTTGGGAAATAGCGGCGGAGGCGTAGCGTTCGGCGAGGACGTTGGGGATCACGGCGGGAGTCTGATCTCCGGAAACTCAGGATTCAAGTGGCAGTTTTTGTGTTCTGAATGCGTCTAGGGCTTGAAAGCCGGTTCCAGACCCGCCTGTATCATTGCCATGCGAATTTTCTCCATCCTCGCCCTCGCTATTCTCGCCAGCCTCGGACTCAGCTATGCTGAGAAAGCCAAGAAACCCAACATTCTCTTCCTCCTCTCCGACGACCAGTCTTGGGGCGACTACAGCTTCATGGGTCACGAGCACATCGACACCCCGGTGATCGACAAGCTCGCCAAGGAATCCCTCACCTACACCCGCGGTTACACTCCCGTTCCGCTTTGTCGTCCTTCCTTGGCCACCATCGTCACCGGACTCTTCCCGCAGGAACACGGCGTCACCGGCAACGATCCCGTTTGGGGTAAGGCCGATGGCACCAAGGGTGGCAAGCGTGCCTTACGCAACGAGCTCAACGCCGACTTGGTCAAAACCTTCAACAAGTCGCCCAACATCATGCACGCCCTGAAGGACAACGGCTACGTCACCCTTCAGACCGGCAAATGGTGGGAGGGCAATCCGGTCACCGACAGCGGCTTCACGCACGGCATGACCCACGGTGACCCCAAGCGCGGTGGACGTCACGGAGACGTGGGCCTCAAAATTGGCCGCGATGGTCAGCAACCCATCTACGAATTCATCAAAGAAGCTGGCGATAAACCCTGGTTCGTTTGGTACGGCGTCTTCCTTCCGCATACTCCACACAACCCCCCGAAGGACCTCCTCGACAAATATCTGAAGGTGGCACCCACCCCGGCTGTCGCCCGCTACTGGGCCAACTGCGAATGGCACGACCGCGCCATCGGCGAACTCATCAAGCACCTCGAGGAAATCGACCAACTCAAGGACACCGTCATCATCTACACCACCGACAACGGCTGGATCCAGAAGCCCGACCAGGCACAGCGCTATGACGACCGTTCCAAGCAGACCATCTACGAAGGCGGCATCCGCACTCCCTTCATGATCTCTTGGAAGGGTCAAATCGAACCCCGCATGGACGAGAAACACCTCGCCAGCAACATCGACATCTGGCCGACCATCTCCAAGCTCACCGGCTGTTCGATGCCCAAGAACCTCACCGGCCTCGACCTCCTCGACCGCAAAGCCGTGGAAGCCCGAGACACCATCTACGGTATCGACTTCGCTCACTACATGACCCAGAAGGAATTCCCTCATGGCACCCTCGATGGTCGCTTTGTCATCGAAGGCGACTGGAAGCTGATGATCCACACCGCTGGCGAAGAGAAAGTCTCGCTCTACAACTTGGCCAAGGATCCCTGGGAGAAAACCAACCTCGCCAAGGACGAAGCGGAACGCGTCAAGAAACTGACCGCCAAATTGGATGCCTGGTACAATCCTTAATTCTCCCTTACCCCATCAAATCTCATGAAAACCCTCACCGCTATCTTTGGCCCCACCCTATCGGCCTTGCTATTGGCCTTCGCGGCCATCCTTCCGGCCCATGCCGAGAAGAAGCCCATGAACGTCGTTGTCATGCTCGCCGACGATTGGCGCTACGATACCCTCGGCGCCGCCGGCAACCCCATCGTCAAGACTCCCCACTTGGATAAACTCGCCGCAAATGGCGTGAACTTCACTCACGGTCGCGTGACCACCTCCATCTGCGGAGTCAGCCGCGCTTCCATCATGACCGGGCAATGGATGTCGCGTCACAAGAACCGCGGCTTCAAAGGTTTCGTCACTCCCTGGGAGGAAACTTATCCCGGCATCCTCCGCGCCAAAGGCTACCACACCGGTCACGTCGGCAAGTGGCATTGCGGTAAGTTCCCCGCCAAAAATTTCGATTTCGGACGCAGCTACAGTGGGCGCCATTGGATCAAGGACGAGGATGGCAAGAAGATCCACGTCACCGCCAAGAACCTGAAGGACTCCATGGACTTCCTCGACGCCCGTCCGAAGAACAAACCCTTCCTCCTCAATCTTTGCTTCTTCGCTGCACACGCCGAAGACCCCAACCCCAAGCAGTTCCTCCCGCAGGAGCATAGCATGAAGCTCTATCAGGACGTCACCATCCCCAATCCGGAGATGCGCAGTGAGAAGGCACACAAAAACCTGCCTCCCTTTCTCCAGACCGAGAAGAACGAAGGCGTGAAACGCTACCACTGGCGCTTCACCACCGACGACAGCTTCCAGACAATGATGAAGAATTACTACCGCCTCTGCACCGAGGTGGATGAGGTCTGTGGTGCCATCATCGAGCGCCTGCGCAAGGAGGGAGAATTGGAGAACACCCTCATCATCTTCCTCGGTGATAACGGCTACTTCCACGGCGACCGCATGCTCGCCGACAAGTGGTATCCCTACGAAGAGAGCATCCGCGTTCCGATGATCGTCTTTGATCCAAGGATTCCAAAAGACAAGCGCGGCCAGAAGAACGACGAATACGCGCTCAACGTCGACCTCGCTCCGACCATCCTCAATGCCCTTGGCTTCGACATCCCCAAGGGTGTGCAGGGTGCAGATCTCTCCCCGCTCTATTTGGAAGGCCCAAACCCGGAAGCCAGCAAAGCTTGGCGCAAGGAGTTCTTCTACGAGCACGGCACCATAACCTCTCGGGATCGAATCCCCGCATCGGAGGCCGTCGTCACCAAAACCCTGAAATATTCCTGGTGGCCAGAATGGGAATACGAGGAGCTATTTGACCTCACCAAAGATCCACTTGAGCAAAAAAATCTGGTGAAGGACCCCAAATATGCCGATCAGCTGGCGCAAATGCGCAAAAAGCATAAAAAAATGGCCGCTGAGGCCAAATAATGGGGGCAAAACTGTACCCTTTTGGGTCACTGATCGCCAGCCTCAGAGGCGACTCTTTATGGCCTCTTTTTCTTGTCAGACCAGTTACGACAAGTATCTTCACGGGAACCAAGATTCTCCTGCTAGGGGAATTTGAGTTAAAAAGTCACAAAATGGCCTTTCTGGATCAATGAATATAGAGAGCCATCAACTGACTCACCCAGAAAATCCTCTTCTTTGCTCAATCTCTGCAACCAAACTGATCTGAAGAGCATCTTCTAGGAACATTCTCTGCTAAATTAAACTAAGCCCCACCGATGTCCTTACACGCTAATTCTCCCGAAGCTCAGGCTGCCATGCGCAGTCAGCAGAAAAAGCAGGCCGCCAGTAGTGCGATCATCGCGATCCTATTCCTGACTTTGGTCATGCTGCTGCTCTCCCTCTTCCTGCTACAACCCAGCGTCAAGGAAGTGCCCGTTATCGTCAGCTACCAATATGAGCGAGAGGAAACCAAACCGGATCCCAAGCCCATCAAGGAAACGGTCAAAAAGAAGCCTTCTTCCCCATCTTCCAGCGTTGCCAAGGTGATCACTTCGGCAGCAGTTGCTGATGTGGCAATCCCCATTCCCGAAGTAGATGTCACGGATGTATCCATGGACTTCGGCTCCGATGGTGACTTCGGTAGTGGTTGGGGTAGCGGTTCCGGCTCTGGTTCCGGCTCAGCTTCCTTCTTCAATACCAAGATGAAAGCCGACCGCGTCGCCTACGTGATCGACTATTCCGCTTCCATGAGAGGCCAAAAGGACCAACTCATGCGTGCTGAGCTCGCCCGCTCCGTCGAAGCACTCAAGGGCCAGCTCGACTACCAGCTTATCTTCTTCGCCGGTCCCGCTTGGGTTGCTGGTGACGAGGTCCAACTCAACAAGAATGGCATCAGCAAGGTGACTAGTGATGGCAAAACCTACGAGTGGAAAACCACCGGCGGCGCCCATGGATTCGACGTCAAGGACGAGGACAAAGCTCAGAAGCCTAAATGGCTCAAATCCACCGGTTCTCAAATCAAGAAGTCCATGGAGCTGATCGAGGAAACCAAACTCGTCTGGGGCACAACCTGGGAGCCCGCCATCGACATGGCGCTTCGCATGAATCCCAAGCCCAACGTGATCTTCTTCATGACCGATGGATCCTGCGGCGGCAACATGGTTCAGCTCGGTGAGGAAATCGGCAAAAAGGCCAAGAAGGAAGGCGTGATCATCAACACCGTGGCCATGATGGATCCACAAACCAAGGCAGCCATGCTCTTGATGGCCGAAGAGTCCGGCGGCGTCTACACCATGATCGGAAAAGACGGTAAGCCCTACGACAAGGACGGCGAACCTGTGAAGTTGAAGAAGTAAGCTTCTTTCCCATCAACCTTTCCCCGAATGCGGTCCACTCGATGGACCGCATTTTTTTGCATTGATGGGGCAACGCGCTTGAGACAATTTCTTGCCACTCATTAACCAACCCGATCATGTCCAGACCTGTTACCCTCTTCACCGGCCAGTGGGCCGACCTTCCGCTCGAAAAACTCGCCCCTCTCGCCTACGAGATGGGTTATGATGGCCTCGAACTCGCCTGTTGGGGCGATCACTTCGATGTCGACGCTGCAATGGGCAGCAAGAAATACATCAAGGAGAAGTGGGAACTACTCTCCGACCACGGTCTGACCTGTTACTCCATTTCCTCCCACCTCGTCGGCCAGGCCATCTGCGACAACATCGACGAACGCCACAAGGCCATCCTCCCCGAAGACGTCTGGGGCAACGGTGATCCCGAAGGTGTCCGTAAGCGCGCCGCCAAGAAGATGATCAAAACCGGCAAAGCCTGCCGCAAGTTCATGGACGCCCGCCCCAAGCGCGAGGTCCTCGACAAGTGCGCTCCCGTGGTCAACGGCTTCACTGGCTCCTCCATTTGGCACGCTCTCTACGCCTTCCCCCCCACCGATCAAGCCTTCCTCGAAAAAGGCTTCCAAGACTTCGCCAAGCGTTTCGGCCCCATCCTTGAGGCCTTCGACAAGGAGAAGGTCAACTTCGCCCTTGAGGTCCACCCCACCGAAATCGCCTTCGACATCGCCTCAGCCCACCGCGCTCTCAAGGCTGTCAAGAATCACAAACGCTTCGGCTTCAACTACGACCCCTCCCACCTCGGCTATCAGGGTGTCGACTACGTCCGCTTCATCCGCGAGTTCGCCAAGCGCATCTACCACTGCCACGTCAAGGATGCCTGGTGGGGTCACGGCGACGGCACCGTCGGCGTCTTCGGCGGTCACACCGATTTTGGCGACGCTCGTCGCTACTGGGACTTCCGCTCACCCGGTCGCGGTGATGTTGAATTCGAAGACATCATCGTCGCCCTCAACGACATCGGCTATGCCGGCCCGCTCTCCGTCGAATGGGAGGACATCCGCATGGACCGTGTTCACGGCGCTTCCGAAGCTTCCAGCTTCGTCCGCAGCCTAGACTTCGAAGGCAGCAACGTCGCCTTCGACGCCGCCTTCGATAAGGAAAAGCAGTGATTGGCTAAGTAGCTTGCACTTCTCCCCGCGACTGCGTCGCGGCACCGTCGTCCGCAGTAGCGGCTTACTGAACATCTAATAAAAACCCCGGCCTGCTAAGTAGGCCGGGGTTTTTAATTTAGAGATAATTGGTGTTACTCGCTGCGAGTCTGCGGACGACGAGTCGACGGCATAGCCGGAGCGAGGAGTGCAAGCCGTGTAGTCTCATTGACCAGGGATCTGGAACGGCATCTGAGGACGCTGTGGCGCATCTTCAATGCTCACCAATTCCAGTTCGAAAATCAGTGTGCTGTTGGGAGCAATCTTAGCACTGGCACGGCGCTCACCATATGCGAGCTCAGGAGCCAAGAAGAGCTTCCACTTCGCACCCACTGGCATACTCGTCAGGGCTTCGCGGAAGCCAGGAACCACCTGCAGAGTCATCGGAACGGCTTCTCCCTCCGGTGATGCATCGAACTCGGTGCCGTCAATCAGAGTGCCACGGTAGTGAACGCGGAAAAGCTTCGACGGGGCACCTTGAGCCTTGGGCTCTTCATACTTTTTTTCGCCACCCTTCTTGATGACTTCATACTGCATGCCGCTGTCAGTGGTGGTCACACCTTTGCGCTTGCCGTTCTCGGCGAGGAACTTTTCACCAGCAGCCTTGTTGACTTCGGCGAGCTTCTTCTCGCGCTCTTCAATCTGCTTACCAAAGGCCTGCATGCCTTGTCCGAGAAGCTCCTCCTTGATGGGAAGATCTTTCTGGTCGTAGGCCACTGCGAAACCCTCGAGGAAGGCCTTCATATCGAGATCGCTGAGTTCCACACCGAATTGGCTGAACTGACGGGCAAAGTCACCGCCGGCACGAAGACCGAGGGCCATCGAGGCGTTCTTCTTGATTTCCTCGGGGGAAAGCTTGGGTGCAGGAGGTTCTTCTTTGGCCGGAGCCTCTTTAGCAGGCGCTTTGGCGGCCGGAGCCTCCTTGGCTGCATCCTGAGCGGACCCAAGGGAAATGAGGGAGAGGGAGATCATGCCGGTCAGGCGGCATGCAAAGGGAGCAAATGGCTTCAATTTCATGAGGAGCGACAAGCTAGGTCGGGCCTTTCCTGCTGTCGAGGATAGAAGCCATCCTGTTACCACCTATTTACAGGAATTCCTTCTGGCAAACCCTCTGAAACCGCGCAAGGTTCAGCCCATGCCCACCACCCCCTACCTCAAGCAACTCTTTGATCTGACCGGGAAAACCGCCGTTGTCATTGGCGGCACCGGAGAACTCTGCGGTACCATTGCCGTCGGTCTGGCCCGTGCCGGAGCTGAAGTCGTCCTCGGCGGCCGCATCCCTGAGAAGGCCGAAGCCCGCCTTGAGGAGATCGAATCCCATGGTGGCAAGGGCTACTTTGTCCCGGTTGACGTCACTTCCCGTGAATCCCTGCAGGACATGCTCGATCAGGTGCTCGAGAAATCCGGCCAAGTCGACATTCTCGTCAATGGCGCTGGCACCAACTCCGCGACCCCCTTCCTGGACGTCCCCGAAGACGAGTTCCAGCGCATCATCGACACCAACATGACCGCGGTATTCCGAGCCTGTCAGGTCTTCGGCGAGTATTTCATCCGTGAGTCCCAGCCGGCCTCCATCATCAATGTCGGCTCCATCTCCGGCCTCAATCCCCTCTCCCGCGTCTTTACCTACTCCATGTCGAAGGCCGCGGTTCACAACCTCACCCGCAATTTGGCCCGCGAATGGGGCGATAAGGACATCCGAGTGAATACCCTGGTCCCTGGCTTTTTCCCTGCCGAACAGAACCGCAAGATCCTCGACGAGTCCCGCGTGCTCGAGATTCTGCGGCACACGCCTGCTTCGCGTTTCGGTAATTCCGAGGAACTCATCGGCGCCACCCTGCTACTCGCTTCTCAGGCTGGATCCTTCATCACCGGCTTCGAGATGATCGTGGACGGCGGTTTCCAAGCCATGACCATCTGATTTCCCTGATTTTTAGGCATTTACAGCTCGCCTAGCACTTGCGCGCACCCGTTTGCCATTGTATGGCCTCCAGACCGTGTCCGAACGGCTTGAGCCCAGGGCACGCCCATCTCCCTTTTACCCATGATCAAGTGGATCCTTCAGAAAATCGTCGGCAGCAAGAACCAGCGTGAGCTGCGGCGCATTCAGCCCATCGTCAAACAGATCAACGAGTTCGAAGAGGAACTGCAGCGTGGCTCCGAAGATCAACTGCGTGAGAAGACCGCCGAGTGGAAAAAGTTCTTTGCCCGTTATCACGAGCTGAAGGTCCCACCTAAGCCGGTCATCGAGCAGATGCCTTCGGACGAACTCGGCCCCATCGCCGACTACCTCGAAGGACGCCTCAAAGATCTCCGTGAGGAATTCCCATCCCTGCCTTCACAGGTTCGGGCCACTGCCGAGTCCATCGAAGAAGCCAAGGCCGCCTTCCACTCCGCCGAGGAGGGTTTCAACAAACTCATCGCCAAGCACCTCGAGCGCATCCTTCCCGAAGCCTATGCCGTGGTCAAAAACGGTGCACGCCGCATGTGCGGATCCTCCATCGAGGTCAGCGACCAGAGTCTGCCTTGGGAAATGGTGCACTTCGATGTGCAGTTGGTCGGCGGCATCGCCCTCCACCGTGGCATGATTGCGGAAATGCAGACTGGTGAGGGTAAAACTCTCGTCGCCACCCTGCCCGTCTATCTCAATGCCCTCACTGGCCTGGGCGTTCACATCATCACGGTCAACGACTACCTCGCCCGTCGTGACTCCGACTGGATGGGCTCGCTCTACAAATTCCTAGGCCTGACCGTCGGCTGCATCCAGAACTCGATGGCTCCGCATGAGCGCCGCGAGGAATATGGCCGAGACATCACTTACGGCACCAACGCGGAATTCGGCTTCGACTACCTTCGTGACAACGGCATGGCCTCGAGCAAAGACGAGCAGGTCCAACGCGGTCACTACTTGGCCATCATTGATGAGGTGGACTCCATCCTTATCGACGAAGCCCGCACCCCGCTCATCATCACCGGACCCACCACCCAGGGCTCGCACCAGTACGACAAATTCAAGCCGCTCGTCGACCAACTCGTGAAGCGCCAGACCGCGCTCTGCAACGAATTCGCCAGCGAGGCCAAACAACTATTGGATTCCGGAGACACCAAAGCGGCCGGCTTTGCTCTCTACAAACTCAAACTCGGTCAGCCCCGCAACCGTCAGTTCATGCGATTGATGGAGAATCCAGAAGCTCGTCGCCTCATTGAGAAAACCGAACTTTCCCTCCACCAAGATGCCCAGAAGCGGGACCTCTTTACACTCAAGGAAGAGCTCTACTTCGTCATCGACGAAAAGGCTAACGACGCCGATCTGATGGAACTGGGTCGTGAGTTCCTTGCCCCGGGCGAGCCCGAGTCCTTCGTGCTTCCCGACCTCGCCGAGGAATACGCGGAAATCGAGATCGACCTCGAGCTCAGCGATGAGCAGAAGCTCGACAAAAAGAATGCCCTACAAGATCAGATGAGCATTCAGGCCGAGAAGATCCACAACATCTCTCAGTTGCTGAAGGCCTACTGCGTGTTGGAGCGCGACAACCAATACGTCGTCAAGGACGGCAAGGTCATCATCGTTGATGAAAACACCGGTCGTGAGATGCCCGGTCGCCGTTGGTCCGACGGTCTCCATCAGGCCGTCGAAGCCAAGGAGGGTGTGGCCATCGAGAAGGAAACTCAGACCTTCGCCACCATCACCATTCAGAACTACTTCCGCCTCTACCGCAAACTGGCGGGCATGACCGGTACTGCCGAGACCGAGGCCGCTGAGTTCCATGACATCTACAAGCTGGATGTCCTCCCCATCCCAACCAACCGGCCCAATCAACGCGTCGACGAGAACGACCAGGTCTTCAAAACCCGTCGCGAAAAATTCAACGCGGTCATCGCCCAGATCAACGATGCCCATGCTAAGGGGCAGCCCTGCCTAGTTGGCACCGCATCGGTGGAAGCTTCCGAGACCCTCGCCCGTTTACTCAAGCGCGCAAAGATCCCCCACAGTGTGCTGAACGCCAAGTTCCATCAGCAGGAAGCCGAGATCGTGGCTCGTGCCGGCCAACGCGGTGCCGTCACCGTGTCCACCAACATGGCCGGCCGCGGCACCGACATCAAACTTGGCGAAGGCGTCCCCGAACTAGGCGGCCTGTTCGTGATCGGCACCGAGCGCCACGAATCACGCCGCATCGACCGCCAGTTGCGCGGCCGCTGTGCCCGTCAGGGTGATCCTGGTCGCTCTCAGTTCTTCATCTCATTCGAGGATGATCTGATGCGCAACTTCGCTGCCGCCGACCGCATGACCAACATGATGGAGCGCTTCGGCATGAAGGAGGGCGAAGCCCTCGAGCACTCTTGGCTCAACAAGTCGGTCGAAACTGCCCAGAAGCGAGTCGAACCGCGCAACTACACCTGGCGCAAACGCGTTCTGGATTTCGATGACGTCATGAACATGCAGCGCGAAGTCGTCTACGGCTACCGCAACGAAGTTCTCACCACCGAAGAACCTAGCCTGCTGGTTCAAGAGATCATCGACGAAGCCGTCGAGACCAAGGTCCACGAATACCTGATGGAACGTGACGCCGAGATTCCCGATTACAAGGAACTCATCCACTGGATCAACTCGACCCTTCCCATCCACGTCAAGGATGACGAAATCCTCGACCAAGATGATCCCGATAAGCTCTCCGATGTGCTGATCGAGAAGGTCAAGGAGACCTACAAGCTGCGCACCGGCGAACTCCCGATGGAGGTCCTCGACCAAGAAGAACGCCGCGCCATGCTCGTCGCCATCGACAGCAAATGGCAGGAGCACCTCTTCAGCATGGACTCCCTTCGAGAAGGCATCCAGCTTCGCGCTCAAGGCCAGAAAGACCCGCTCGTTGAATACAAAAACGAGGCCTACAAGCTCTTTGTCGACCTGATGGAGGCCATCAAGCAGCAAGCCCTGCAGAACCTCTTCCGCTCGGCCTCCAATCTCGAGGAATTCCTCAAGCAGCTACACAGCAGCCCGCAGCAGCTCCACTCGGCAGAATCCGAGTCCGCTTCCGGTGGCGGCGCAGTCGAAGGTGGTGGGTCAGACTCGAAACTGAAACTCAACCT
>CAZIPY010000046.1:0-2540 GCA_964541125.1 uncultured Luteolibacter sp.
CCACGACAATTTCGATCGGTGCCTTTTGAAAGTGCGGGGTCGGAGTTTTCACCACGGCTCGCGCCTCGAGTTCTCCCGCATCCACGAGACCCTCAAGCGTTTGGGCATGCGCGCCTTGAGCAGTCGTCAGCAGCAGCGTCAAAGCGATTAACTTCAGCTGGTCCATCAGCGCTCCTCCTTTTCGCTTTGCTCGAGTTGCAGATAGAATTTTGTGGTGATGAACTCCGAGGGATCACGCTGGATCTGTCGCAGCCACATCTCCGTGAGGTTCGGGTCCTGAAGCAGCTGGTCCGCACTGTATTGCTCCAGCTCTCCGGCACCCTCCTCACCATTTCCGTCGGAGGATTGAGATCCTTGGCCGGGCTTCTTGCCGGAGTCGCCTTGCTCCTTGTCCCGGTTCCCGTCTACCCCCTTGGTGGCCTCGATCAGGGACTGCATGATGGGAATGTTCACGGCAGGCGCAGGATGATCAGGATAGGTTTCAGCGAGTTCCTCGTAGCCATTCAGCGCCGCAGGATAGTCTCCCTGGTGAGCCAGGGCGTTGGCGCGGGCCAACATGGACTCCGCATCCTGATACTGCGAAAAATAGCGTTCCGCGGTGGTGAAGTCCTCACCGGCATACAGGCTGAATCCTCGCCAGCGAGGGTCTTCGAAAGCACGGGAAGCGCGCTCATAGTCGCCTCGCTGGAACCACAGCCTGCCCTGCTGATCTGGGGTAAGCCAGAGATTCAAGAAGGCCGCGGGATAGGCGACGCTCCAGGCGATTGCTGCAAGCAACAGCAACAGTCCCATGCGACGCCATTGCAACGAACCGGAGCGTTTCGATATGGGATCTACCATCGCAGTGCCCACCCCTTTCTAAACCAAAGCAGGTAGGCCAAAACGATCGGCCAGACCAGATAGTAGCCGCCATCCACCCAAGGGCGTGAGCTGTCTTCGCTCAGCTCATAGTGTTGGTCAATCTTCTCTAGAATCAGAGTCACATCCTCGTCGTCCGCGGCGACCTTTTGGTAGGCACCGCCACCGGCATTTGCGAGAGCCATGAGCCCGGCCTCATCGAGAGGCAATGCGGTGCTCTCGAGTCCGCGCGCGGCATCCTTGTCCAGTTCTTCCTGAGTCTTGCCCATTCCCCACACAATCAGCTGAATCGCTGCATCATCACTCAGGGCACGATACGCCTCGATGGAATTCTCCGGCGCGCCATCGCCTACCACCAAGAGTGTCCCTCCGCCTTCGGCAAGCAGCTCGCGAGCCCTCGGCAGGATCGTCTCTGGTGCTTTGCCGCGTTGGGGCAGCATGCCCACCTGCAAGGCATCCAGGTAGTGCAGAAGGACGTTGGAATCGTTCGTCAGCGGCAACACGGTATGGCCTGAACCGGCATAGGCCAATAGCGCGGTGTTGGCATCACCGCGAGCGCGGGAAAGCTCCAGAATCTTACCCCGAGCCCGCTGCAAACGGTCGGGCTGAAGATCGGGGCCATCCATTGTCTCACCAAGGTCCACGGCAATCACCAAGGAGGCAGCATCCACGGCAAAGGGTGACTCCCCCCGAGTCCAGCTCGGTCCGGCCAACGCAATCACCAACATCGGTAGGAGCACCACCGACACCCACAAAGGCGATAACAGTTGCCGCTGGCTGCCCGGCAACACCATCCGCGGTAGGAGGTGCGGAGCGATCACTCCCTGCCATTGGCGACCCAGATCGCCCGAACGCCACTGCAGGAAACTGATCGCCGCGAAGGGGATCAGCAGCAAGAACCATCCCGGTCGCAGGAAATGCAGTTGTTGAATGAACGCAAGCTCAGTCATGGGCGGTCCTCTTTCGGCGGCGTGCGGCCAGCACAAAAAGTGGCATCGCTGTGAGGTACAGCAAAGCAAACGCCGCCAACGGAAGATGGAACATGGCTCTGCGGGGGCGATAGGAAAGGCTGTCGTAACTTGCCGGCTCAAGCTCATCTATACGCCGGTAGGTTTCGCCGAGCGCTTCGCGATTCGTGGCGACAAAACTGCTACCGCCGGTGGTTCTGGCAACTGCCTCGAGGGTTTCCATGTCGAGGGCTTCCTCTCCCACCGTTTCCGGATCACCCACTGCGACGGTGTAGATGGTGACGCCCTCCACCTTGGCCACCTTGGCGGCATCCAAGGGAGGCACGCGGCTCCCGGTGTCATTGCCATCGGTCAGAACGATCAAGACCCGGTTCTCGGTTTTCGACTGACGAAAATGTGCGATGGAAAGGCCGATGGCATCACCGAGCGCCGTGCTGGGGCCGGCCATGTTGACGATGCTTTCGTCAAGAAGATCGAGCCAGGTCTCGTGATCGTCCGTGAAAGGCGCCTGCAGGTAGGCCGCACTTCCAAACACAATTAGACCCAATCGGTCTCCCTTACGGCCGTCGACAAAATCTTTCAGCACGTCCTTGGCAACGCTCAAACGGTCGGTTTTTTCACCCTTTGCATCGCTGAAATCCGTGGCCTCCATCGACCCTGACAAATCGACGGCCAACATCAGATCCCGGGCGGTCTTCTCAAGCTTGACGGGTT
>CAZIPY010000047.1:0-2061 GCA_964541125.1 uncultured Luteolibacter sp.
CGCCTGGATGCGGCTGGAGAAGGCTTCATGTCCTCCCTTGCCTTCCAAGGCCTTGACCTCCCCAGAGGTCGCCAAGAGTGCGGCGAGATGACCGCCGGCTGAAGACCCCGTGGCACCAATGGCCTTGGCATCGACCTTCCACTGGTCCGCATGGGCACGCAGCCAACGGACCGCGGCCTTGGCGTCTTCGATGTGGGCTGGAAACTTCGCCTCTCCCGACAAGCGATAATCAATGGCCACCGCCACAAAGCCGCGCGCCGCCAAAGCCTGGGCAAAGTGGGCGGCGTGATGCCGCTTGCCCTTGGACCAACCGCCCCCATGCAGACACACAATGGCAGGCAGTTTTTCCTTTTGCCCTTTGGGATGGTAGAGATTGAGCAACATCTCCCGCTCGCCGTTCTTGGCATAGACGAGATCCATGTGCGCCACGGTCTTGTCAACGAAGCGCGGGTCCTTGCGATTCGTGTTCGCCAGATCCATCCACGGCTCATGCGGGGGGTTCGCCGGTTGAGCAAAGGCGAGGGCCGGGATGAAGACCGACATTAGAAACAACGATGCGGCCTTCATGCTGGCTCTTGATGATTACGCGCGACGGCGGCGTAGCAACAAGGCCAGACCACCGAGGCCGAGAAGGGCGGTGCTGGATGGCTCGGGGACCGTCGAGATGATCAGGGCTGTGAGCATTCGGCGTTCGTCAGTAGTAGCCTCATTGGGACCTTCCGTGACACGGATGTTGAGTGTACCATCAGTGACCGCAATCTGCTCGGTGAGCAGGTTGGGACCGTTTACGCTAGTCGAGAACGTTCCGAGAGCAGCACCTTCTGCGTTAACGATGAACTCGCGAGTTGACCCACCGCCAACCGACCAAATGTACTGAACCTTGTAGGTGTTGCTGGCTAGGCCGGAGATATCGAGTGTGAGATCATTGCTTGCATTTGTACCCTGCTGGCCGTTCAGGAAGTTTGTAACGATGGCGGTCAGGTTCGTTTGATCGGTTGCGGTACCGCCTGAGGTAATGGATAAACCGCCGACGTTTCCGCTGTTGCCGCCACTGTTGAGACCGCCAACCGTCAGATTGCCATGTATGCCGTCGTCCTGAATACCCACGAAGCCCACACCTTGGACGGTGGTTGTGGTCGTTCCATTGCCGATGTCTTTCGCGAAGTTCCAAGCTCCGACGACATTGGTGTAGTCGAGGTCATCCACGCTAGTGAAGCCATTGATGATGGTCGCTGCGTTGACAGAAGTGGTGAAGGCGAGGGCTCCCAACACCATAGCAAGAGGCATCGCTGCTTTCAGATTCTTTCTGGATTTCATCATCTGGATTTCATGCGGTTTGGTTGATGACGACCCAAGCATCGGGCAGCATCGCGGTCATAAAATCCAAACTACCGATCTCACAATCTTTAGGCAATCACCCCATCGAAGGCCACTTGCCCATGATCTGGTCAGGTTTTGGTGAAATTGGACTGCAAAATCGTGCTTTGGGCACTCCCCATCAAAAGCCCTCAAGCGGGACGGACTCGTGCTTGTAGGGGCGCTCGCCCTCGATGTGCCACAGGCGAAAACCCACCTTGGCGCCGTGGTTGGTGCTGGTGGCCTCCCCCGTCACCATCTGGATACCCTTGTGGTCGTAGGTGATGTTGTGATCGAGAATCTCGGTATGCAGTGGTGCGATGTAGCCGGTGGGCGAATCGTTGGTGGTGCCTTTGCCTTCCTTGCCTGCGAAGCCGCCGATGAAGAGAGCATTGTTGGGCTTGTAGATGCCCAAACCCCAGTTGTCGTCGTTGACCAAGGCCGCCCAGTTCTCGGTAGCTAGCCAGTAATCCCACGGGACTCCCCCACCCTGTTTCTTGGGAATGCGCACGACCTCGCCGCCAGTGAAGGGTTTGTCGCCGCGGTAGGTCATGAGATGGTAGTAGGGACCGTTGGTGTAGACGGCGGGCAGTTCCTGATGGCGTCCGGGATATTGAGTTTTATCGGAGCGCGCGTTGACCAGACGGCTGCGCACCTCTGCGGTGTTACCCTTGAGCACAATATAGGACTCGTAGGTGCATTCAC
>CAZIPY010000048.1:0-2473 GCA_964541125.1 uncultured Luteolibacter sp.
CGCCAGATGAACGGCAGCTTCACCCGCAAGACCAAGAAGGAATGGGAAGAAGGCGGCTTCGTGATCTGCGGTCACTGCAAGGAACGCGGCCCGAGTGACGCCACCATCTCCGAGGCCAACTGGGCCAAGATGGACAAGATCCTCCCCTTCACCGCGCCCGAAGGCTGGACCCACAAGCCCTACGCCTACGATCGCAAACCTTCGAAGGAAGAGATCGAGATTCTCATTCAGGAAACCCTGGCCGGTGGCTCCAACATTCAGGAACTGCCCTTCGACAATCCCGTGGCCGGCGTGGAGCAGTTCATGTTCATGCGCTTCTTCTTCCCGGTCAGCGGCTGGCTGCAGAAGTACCAGGTGTACCGCGCCACCGGCGATCAGCGCGTGTTCGATCTGATGATGGTGTCGGCCCGTCACTACAACAAGCTGGCCAAGAACTACCTACCCGCCGCGCAACAGAAAGCGAGCGATCCCGAAGGCCTGCCCTTCATCTACACCATGGCGATGTGCTCGCGTATCACGCTGCAGAAGGCGCGTAAGGATCCGAAGTCCGTGACACCGGAAGAACTGGCGGAAGCCGAAGACTTCCTCAAGACCATGGTCTCCGTGCTCGAGCCAACCTGGGGATCCGCCGAGAAACTCGACCCCGAGATGGGCATTCACCAAAGCCTAGCCGACGACTTCCGCTACCGCGCCTACAACCGCTCGATGAACGGCATCGGCACCCTCGCCACCCTCGCCGTGACCCTCGAAGACCTACAGAAACTCAAGGGCCACAAAGAGCACCAGGCTTCCATCGATCGTTACCGCAAAGCGGTCAGCGAATACATCAAGTATTGGTTCAGCCGCAGCTACTTCTGCGACAAAATACCCAATGCGGATGGGACCAAAGGCAAGGGGTTCTACTACTCCTACTCCCCGCGTGAAGGCGAGCCGCAGGTGGAGGATGGCGCCAAGTTCTTCAAGCGCCACGAGGACCGCGGCCACTACTCCCACACCCTGCAGGGCCTGACCTTGATCTACGAAACTATGCCCGAAGTCGGCATCGATGACGACTTCATGACGGCCGTTGCCAATGCCATTAATTTCAGCTCGGTGACGCCCGTGACCAAAGGCAAGATTCAGGGGC
This sequence comes from uncultured Luteolibacter sp., assembly GCA_964541125.1. Classification (GTDB taxonomy): domain Bacteria; phylum Verrucomicrobiota; class Verrucomicrobiia; order Verrucomicrobiales; family Akkermansiaceae; genus Luteolibacter. The sequence continues at coordinate 1,127 of CAZIPY010000048.1, forward strand.
TGAGTGGCTACGTCCAATGCCCGACGGTCCTCGAGAAGCGACCCAAGATCAGCAAGAAGGGCCACACCTACTCACCCGGGCAAAGCCGCTTCTACCTGCTGCAGGCCTTTCGTCCCGACATGATCGAAAGCCTCAGCATCAAGTGGGACGACAAACGGCGTGACGAACATCACACCGAGTTCGAAAACCGGGTGAAGATCCTGCACGCGCAGTACATGCAGGCCTTCCGTAGGGATCGCAGTCTGGTTCACTTGGCGAAGTGATCAGCGGCGGCAGCTTGGATTCAAGTCAGCGGAGAAAGGGGTTCTCTTTCCCCTTTCTGCCATTGCCGTGATAAATGCCGTTGGCGTCCACGCGATTCACGCCGTCAACGACCGCCCGCTCCACATACCCTTTCGAGGTCAGCTTCCATTCTTCCGGCTTGTCCTCAATCGCCTCCATCCGCTCCCAGAAGGCCAGCTTGCCCTTATTGAAATGGAGACGAATGGCGCAAAACACACTGTATTCTTTACCGCCCTTGGGATCCTTGGGGTCCCTAAACCACGTTTCATTGTATGGCAGCGTCAGAATAATCGAATCTTGTTTGCCGCTATTGAAGCTGCGCTCCACGGAAAGGCTATAGTCTTCAATGAATGCTCGTGGAACCTCGCCGAAATCTTTCGAAGTCAGCTCCAACTTCTTGCCCTCCCATTCTGCCACCACCTTCTGGAGCGAATGTTTGTCGTCCAATTCAAGTGTGAAGCGCCAACCCGCTTCCTTGGCATGAATGACCATGCTTTCAATGTGGCTGGCAACAAAGCTATCCGACGAAGCCAGCAAGGGCATCGAAGAAACCAGCAAACCGGCCGCAAGAAACGCAGCAGCGCAAAACTTGTTCATGCCATAAGCTAACAAACTCGGCCCCATGAACAAGAAAAGGCCGAGGGCGAACCCTCGGCCTTTTGAGAATGTTGATGGGCTCAGCTTAGAGATCGAAGACCTCGCCTTCGCCGAAGAAACGCTTGAGCTCGGCTTCGGCGGACTCGGGGGAGTCGGAAGCGTGGCAGACGTTGCGCATCTTGGAGTTGGAGTCCTTCACGCCGAAGTCACCGCGGATGGTGCCGGCTTCAGCCACGCAGGAATCGGTGGGGCCGAGGAGGTCGCGGACCTTGTTGATGACGTCCTCACCGGAGAGGGCCAGGGCGATCACCGGAGTCTCCTGCATGAATTCACGCACGGAGGGGAAGAAAGGCATGTCGGCGATGTGGGCGTAGTGCTCGGCGAGGATTTCGTCGCTGAGTTCCATCATTTTGATGCCGCGGACGGTGAATCCGGCCTTCTGGTAGCGCTCCAGCACGGTGCCCACCA
>CAZIPY010000049.1:0-12679 GCA_964541125.1 uncultured Luteolibacter sp.
TTCACCTCCCCGGTGAAGGATTCGGTCGAAGGCCACATCACCTATAACGCTCCGACCATCTTCCAGGGCATCGCCTTCGACAACATCCGCTTCGAGTTCTCCAAGGGCAAGATCGTCAAGGCCACCGCAGGCGACAAAACCAAGGAGATCAACAAGATCCTCGATACCGATGCCGGCGCCCGCTACATCGGCGAGTTTGCCCTCGGTGTTAATCCCGTCATCCGCGAACCCATGCGCGACATCCTGTTTGATGAGAAGATCGGAGGTTCCTTCCACTTCACGCCAGGCCAAGCCTACGAAGACGCCGACAACGGCAACCGCTCACAAGTTCACTGGGACATCGTCAACATCCAGCGTAAGGACTACGGCGGCGGTGAGATGTATTTCGATGGCAAGCTCGTCCGCAAGGACGGCAAGTTCCTACCCAAGTCGATGGCGGGTTTGAATAGCTAGACTGCGAGCTTCCTTGCCGCGCCATAGCTTTAGCGAAGGCGAGAACTCGCTGCAGAGCTCCACTCAGTTCACCCACACCTGCCAGCCTGCCTTTTCAGCCACGGCAGTCGCGGCATCCAATCGCTGCTTCAGCACCGCCGAGTCAGCTTTCAGATCGGAGGGAATATCAATTGAGATCATGGGGTCGGAGGGATTCACCTCATTCTTATTCGGCTTCGCTTTGATCTCCAAAGCCTTGCACAGCTGATTGAAGGGAATGAGTCGGCCCTGATGATAAAACTGACCCCGGTGATCTACACTGATATAAGCACCACCATCGTGCTCTAGTCTCTCACGAAGGACCACATCCGGGGCACCTGTAATGAAGATCGCAAGAATCGCAGCTTGATCAGGCTTGGTCTGAATGGCGTAGGCCTCATTCTCGGCAGCACAAGCGCAATCGTCCCAATCAATCGGAAAGACGATCTCAATCCGCTTGGGCATCGCGGGATTGAGTTTTCTTGCGGCAGCCCATTGAGATGGATCGAGAGTGATACTTCCAATCGCGACGATTTCCTCCTGCTGCGAATCGCTGAGATCAATCATCAGGTGCTCTGCCGTTACTTTCCCCGTTTCGGAATCATATGGAATGCCATCCGCAGACAGCAGACCCACACCACTCAGACCCAATAGCAGATTCAACAAAATGGATTTCATAGGGACATACTAGCAGCTCCCGAAAACCCTGAAACGACAAAAAAGCTGTCGATAGAGCCCCTTAATCACCGCCTCGGCCTCGAACTGAGCGCAAGTCGCATCAAGAACATGGGTACAGCTGCGATGACAAATGCCGCGGCTGCCGTCTTCAGATGCGGGAAGTGGCGCGCCTTGTTGCGCTCGAGGGCATCCAAGCCCTCAGCCACCACCTGTTCCTTCTCGACGTAGAACCACTCGCGGCCGGGCATGTCCTTGTGATTCGCACCTCGCTTGGCCACGGCACCGAAGCCCGTGTGCACCGGACCGGGGCAGAGGGCGAGCACAGGAATGCCGTGTTCCTTGAGCTCGATGCGCAGGGCCTCCGAGAAACTGGTGACGTAGGCCTTGGTTGCCGCATAGACCGCGAAGTCGGGAATGGGCATCAGGCTGGCGAGAGAACTGACGTTGAGGATGGCACCTCGTCCCTGCTCCACCATGCCACCGGCCAACACGTAGGACAGATGCGTAAGCGCCTCGATGTTCACCTTGAGCTGGGCCTCCAAGCGCGGCCACTCCGCAGTGAGAAACTCGCCGTAGTCGCCGAGACCGGCGTTGTTGATCAGCAGGTCGGGCACAATGCCCTGTTGGGCGAGCCGTCCACAGAGCGCATCGCGATCAGCAGCATCCCCGAGATCTGTAACCTCGATAACCACGTCCACTTGAGGACTTTGCGCCACCACACGGCCAGCCACTTCCCGAAGCTTGTCTTCGCGGCGGGCCACCAGCACCAGTTGGCGCACGCGCGGAGCGAGCTGGAGGGCGAACTCTTCACCAAGACCCGATGAGGCTCCGGTGATCAAGACACTGTTGTAGTTCATGACCCTGAACTACACCACAACGGGGCGCTCCGCCACTCTGTTTACTTCAACTTCCAAGCCTTGGCTGCCGCCTGGCGTTCATCCAGCAGTTCACGCATCTTCTTGGCCGTTGCCGCATGAGCCTTGTCCTTGATCAGGTTCACGTTCTCTTGCGAATCCTTGCCCAAGTCGTAAAGCATCTCGCTGCCATCCTTGTAGCGGGTGTAGCTGAAGCCATCGGTGAAAACACCGTCGCCGGGGCCAAATCGACAGAAGGCTGCCTCGCGAAACTTGGCAGTGGGATCTTGAGTGAGGGCCTTGAAGCTTTTGCCCTGCACGGACTTGGGAGTCTCCAACCCAGCGAGCTCGCAGAGAGTGGGAAAGATATCGGAGGTCTCGACCAGAGCTGTGCTCGGGCCAGCCTTGCCGCCGGGCACCTTGACGATGAGGGGCACGCGAGTGGAGAGCGTCATGGTGTTGTGTTTGCCCCAGAACTCGTGCTCACCGAGATGGAAACCGTGGTCACCCCAGAGCACCACAATGGTGTTGTCGGCAAGGCCCTGTTTATCCAATTCCGCCAACACATCGCCCACCAGCTTGTCGATGTAACTCACACAGGCCAGATAGCCATGGCGCATCACGGCGTGGAACTCGTCGCTCTTCTCATCCATGTCGGCGAGGTGGTAGGAGCGGAACTCACCACTGCCTTTGAGGGCGCCGGGCGCTCCCTTCGGGCGGTCACGGTTGTCAGCGAGGGCGATCTTCTCACGATCATAGAGATCCCAGTAGCGCTTGGGTGCGTAGAAGGGCAGGTGCGGTTTGAAGAAGCCACAGGCGAGGAAGAAGGGTTTTCCTTCGGCCTTCAGGCGCTTGAGGTCGGCAATGGTTTTCGCTGCGGTTTCACCATCTGGGTAGGAATCGTCCGCAACATCAGGCAGTTCGTAGATACGGCCTCGACCCCGTTTGGAAACCTTCATGGTGGTCTGTGGATCACGGCCTTTGCCTCCCCTGCTCTTCGAGCGCCAAGCCGGCTCACTCCAGCTCTGCTTTCCGCTGTCCTGCGGGTAGTGGAAGATCTTGCCGTTGGAGAGGGTCGTGTAGCCAGCTTCCTTGAAGACCTGCGGCATCGTTTTCGCGCCCGGCGTGTCCTCGTCGGCTCGGCTGGTGTAGGTGATGTAGCGCTTGGACGTGGGCCAGATGCCCGTCATCAGACTGGCACGCGAGGCCCCGCAGACGGCAATCTGGCAGTAGGCCCGCTTCAACAGCAGCGATTCTCCGGCCAGTTTGTCGATGTGAGGCGTCTTCACCTGCTCGGCTCCATAACAACCCAATTCAGGCCGCAGATCGTCGATGGCAATGAAGAGCACGTTCGGCTTTTCAGCCAAAATCGGGAGCGAGAGGGAGAGAAAGGCTGTCAGCAGCAGGCGCATACCCCATCCCAGCAACCCCTTGTGTGACTGTAAAGACACTCCTTCACCCCTTGACTTCGACCTAACAAGGAAACATAACCAACATCATGAATCTATCCACCAATAACCTTCTCTTTCTCGGCTTCATCATCATGGCAGGCGTCTCCATGATGCTCAGCTTCAAACAGGCCCGAGCGGTAGACGCCATGGGCGATGTCGCTTCAGTCAACGCCAAGATCAAGAAGCTGCGGATGGAGATGAGCGAAGAGGACGTGAGTGAGGAAAAAAGGAAGAAGCTCCAAGAGAAGGCCGAAGAATTGCAGAAGGAAGATCTCCAAGAACAACGTCAAGGCGCCATGAACGCCATGGCTGCCTTGCCCAACGGCGCGGTGATCTGGACCTTCCTCAGTCAGTTCGGCGCCGGCCTCTTCGGCTTGGGCGTGCTGAGCGTATTCCTACGCACCGAGGAAAGTCCCATCGTTCGCTCCACCGCCCTCATCCTAATTGGAGGCATTACTCTGACCTTCATCCTCGGCCGCTTCGTCTACCTCATCATCGGTGGCACCGGCGGTGTGGGATCTTCCTTCTAGTCTGATTCGATCTCCCTTGCCTGATGCCGACCGGCGGGTGAGCCTATGCTCATGAGTCAGGACGTCGTCACGCTGCTTCAGCAACTGGTCCGCATCCCATCGGTCAACCCGGATAACACACCGGGCACCGATCAGGTTGGTGAGGAGAAGGTGGCTGTCTTTCTGAGTGGCTGGCTGGAATCCATCGGCGCGGAAGTGACGCTTGAAGAAGTCCAACCCGGACGCCCCAACCTCATCGCCCGCTTCGCTCCCATGGATGGACGGCCGCGCATCATGTACGGCCCGCATCTGGACACCGTGGGCATCGGCGGGATGACCATCGAGCCTTTCAGCGGCGACATCAAGGACGGCAAGCTTTGGGGCCGTGGCTCCAGCGACACCAAGGGCCCCATGTCTGCCATGCTCTGGTCGCTACACGAGAATCAGGGCATCCTTGAGACCCTCCCCACCGCCATCGACTTCGTCGCCTTCATGGGCGAAGAGAGCAGCCAATGGGGGTCGAAAGCTTTTGCTCGCGATCACGGCAGCGAATACGAATTCGCCATCGTCGGTGAACCCACCGACATGACCGTCGTCCACGAAAACAAGGGCTCCACCTGGGCCACTCTGCGTGCCACAGGAAAGGCCGCGCACAGTTCCATGCCCGAGAACGGCGACAATGCCATCCTCAAGCTCAGCCGCGCGATCAACCAACTCGATCGCCATCTCGTACCCAAGCTCGCCGAGTTCACCCACCCCAATCTCGGCCGCTCGACCATCAACTTCGGCACCATTCGCGGTGGCTCACGCCCCAACATCGTACCCGATGCCTGCGAAGCCGAAATCGACATCCGCTTCACGCCATCCCTGCACGAAGCAGGCGGCGCCCTCAAAATCCTCGAGGACACGATCGCCGATCACGACCTTCCCATCGAAATCGTGCGACCCCACGAAAATCCGCCGCTCGAAACCCCCGCTGACCTACCCGTGATTCAGCGGCTCTTGGTAAACGGCAGCTCACTTGCCAGCGCTCCCTGGTTCTCCGATGCCGCGCATCTCTCGGCCGGAGGCATCCCGAGCATCTGCATCGGACCGGGCAGCATTCATCAGGCCCACACCGTGGACGAGCACATCGACATCGAGGCGCTCAAAGCCGGCGCCGATTTCTTCACGAAGTTCGTGAAGGACTTAGCCTAAACTCGGCTTACCATCCGCGCCCTGCTTCACTTCGACGATGCGCAGCGGTAGGCGAACCGAAAGCTCACCGTCGCAGGAGATGTCGAGCGAGTAGAGACCGGCGGAGGGGAATTGCAGACCCTGCAGGTTCATCACGATGTTGCGAGTGATGAAAGGGGCGTTCTCGGGCAGCTTCACATCAAACTCCGGCTCGATCGGCATGTTCTTGGGGCCCAGCCGCTGACCGTCGTCGTTGACGATGACCATGGAGAACTTGTGATGGCCGATGTCTTCGGGAGTGAAGCAGATGCGCAGGGCCAGCGAACAATGCGGATGCACTACCGGAAGCTGGCGAGCGGCGAGGGTATCGAAAGTTCCGTTGACGACCAACTTGCCGTTGTAGTCGGCAGCGAAGTCACAAAGTGTGGCGACTTGAAAATCCATGTCGGAAACGTGGCCGTGGATTTCCCCTCTGCCAACCCTTTTCAGAACTTGGGGCTTACTTGGCGTCCTTCAATGCCTCCACAAAGAGCTTTGCGGATTTAGTCGCAGAGGCGGGATTCTGCCCCGTGACCAGACGCCCGTCGCGCACCGCGTTCTCCGCCCAGTTGTCGGCGACCACCACTTTGGCGCCAGCCTTCTCCAGTTCGGTTTGCAGCAGGAAAGGCACGACCTTCTCCAGCTTCACCGCTTTTTCCTCGGCATCGGTGAACACAGCCACCTTCTTACCAGCCACCAGAGGCTTACCATCGGGACCCTTCACGCCCACCAGAGCCATGGGGCCGTGGCAGACCGCTCCAACCACACCGCCCTGGTTGTAGATGGCTGAAATGAACTTCGCGACCTCTGCGTTGTTTGGAAAATCCCAGCATGTGCCGTGGCCCCCGGCAGCGTAGATCCCTGAGAAATCCTTGGGGTCGAGATCGCTGAGTTTCTTGGTATTGGCAACTCCACTACTCTCTCCGACCACGCATTGGGTGCTGAGAAATGTCGCATTTATTTGATCCTTGATGTCCAAGCTTTTCGGATCCGCCGGAGCAAAGCCTCCCTTGGGGCTCGCAAAAACCACCTCATATCCAGCCTTCTTAAATACGGCGTAGGGATGGGAGGCTTCGGAGAGATAGAAGCCGGTAGGCGCGTCGTTGGTCATCTGATCCACATTGGTCAGCAGCAACACGATGGGCTTGGGGGCCGCAGTCGCGAAAGCACAGCCAAGCAGGACGAACAGGATCAACGATTTCATGAAAGCACAGTGTACCTTCTATGCTGATGTGCAAGGGGATCTGGAGTTTTAAGCAAGTTGTTCACATCGCTGCTCAAAGAAACAAAGCAGCGCGTTCGAGCCCAGATACCTTCAAGCCTCAGAGCCCCATGGAGAATCGATGCAGCCGTGCCAATACCCCTATGTCCTCCAAACTGTTCACATCTGATTTTGAGGCCTTTGCGCAAATGTCCCCAAGTTATTCACAACACTTTTGCACATATGGGCGATCGCGCGCTTTTTGTCACATTCGGGTCTCCATCGCATCCGATTCATGGCTCATTTGGGCCATGTGAATAACTTGGGCACAACCCCGGCTATAATGTGAATGAATTTCTCATCTCACTGAAGGTCAATAAGCCCTGACGCAAAATCTATCAGAACCCACGATGACAATTGGACTAAGTCCACGCAACTGACGGATTTTTACATTCCATGTCCACCTTTGGATTTCTCGTCACATGGGCTGTGAACAAGCCAACGAAAACTCAATGGATTATGCCTTTTTGCCCAAGTTATTCACAGGGATCAGAACCAGGCACCAGAGTCATGATGCTCTCTAGATGACGCGTATGAGGGAAGAGGTCGACCGGCTGCACATCCTCGAGTCGGTAGCCAGATTCATGCAGTTGTTTGAGATCCCGCACCTGGGTCGCCGGGTTGCAAGAGATGTAGACCACGCGGGCCGGTCCAAACTCCACGAGCTGCTGGAGGAACTCCGGGGTCGATCCCTTGCGCGGGGGATCGATGACCACGGTGGTTTGGTCGGCCGGGAAGGCGATCTCGGCGAAAATGTGCTCGGCGGAGGCCGTCAGGAAGCCCGCGTTATCGATGCCATTGGCCTCGGCATTCTTGCGCGCCCACTCGCAGGCGATTTCAGAAACCTCCACGCCCGCCACCTGCTCAAAGTGCTTGGCCAGAGTCAGCGCGAAGAGTCCGGAGCCGCAATAGGCATCCACTAGATACTGGATACCATCCTTGGCGGCCTGCTTCGCCACATAGTCGGTAAAGGCTGGCAGGATGAAGGGGTTGTTCTGGAAAAACTCACCGGCCACGAACTTGAATTCCAAATCCCCCACCCACTCGATGGCCGTGGCTTTGAAGTCGGTTTCCACCCGGCCCTCAGTCGCGCGCATGAGAATGGTCGAACCGCGTTTGAAGGACGCCGCCTTGGAACGGATCTCCGCTTTCGCCACGGGCAAGGCCTCATTGATCTCATCCATGGCGATGTGACATTCCTCCACGTCGACAATGCGTGAGCGCGTGCCGTCGGCAAGGAAACCAATAGGACCGATCTCTCCATCGCGCGGCGCTTTAAAGTGCGGAGTGATTTTGGAGCGGTAGTTCCAACGCTGTTCGGTGAAAAGACAGGGGTTCACCTCAAACTCGATCTTCGCCATGTGCTGCATCAGCTCACCGACTTGGCGCTGCTTCCACTTCAGCTGCTCTTCATAGGCCAAGTGCTGGTATTGGCAGCCACCGCATTCCCCAAAGAGCGGACACTTGGGTTCGACTCGATGCTCTGAAGCTTCCAGCACTTCCATCAAGTCCGCTTGGGAGTGGTTCTTGTCGTTGCGGTAGATACGGGCGCGCACCTTCTCACCCGGAAGCGTGAAGGGCACGAAGACGACCCACTTCCTATCCTCACCGAGGTCCACCCGTGCCACGCCAGCACCGAGATTGGTGAGCGAGTCGATCGTCAACTCGAGCTCCTCGTGGTAAGCGAAGGGCTCGGGCTTGAACTTCTTGGGCGGGCGCTGGTGCATGCGGTGGGCGGACTGTGCCCACACTTACTCTTCCTTGTCACGCTTGGTGTCTGCGCTACAGAGAACATTCAGATGCGTGCTGAACCCATAACCCGTATCTGTCCAATGCCTTGCACCCTCTGGAAAACCATCCGATGGGATACCACGGAAACCTCCTGATTCGTACACATGAAGGCGCACTGTGCTGCCGACATAAGCATCATGCGCCTCACTCATCATTGCGTCAGTCAGCTCATATTTTCCATCATTCGCCAGCATCTGTTGGTACTCACGGAGCCCACGATGGCGATAGGGCAACTCGGGAAGAAAGCAGCCTGGAGTTTTCCCAAAATCCATCAATGGCCCATCTTCCATCCGGACATCATCCACCGACACAATTTTGAGAAGATAATCATCTACATATAGTTTCATACGGAGAGAGTTACCATCCACGACAACAGCTTCCACCATAACTATCTTCCCCAGTGGAACTCCCAATTCGCCAAGCACTCCCCGCTGACCAATATCCTCAAGTGAAATCGGGCCATCTGACTTCATCTCAACTTCCTCTTCAGCCGTTTGCTCGCAGGAAAACAGACAAACACATGCACTGGTAGCCATCAGCTGAAGAACCATTCTTTTCATAAGCTCATATCTAGCAATGATTCTCCCCATGAGCGAGGATCCAGTGATACGCAAAGTCGATCATTTCGGCAGGCGCTACCTGCTGGGCAATTTACTCTACTTCATCCCGGCCGTGATCTGCTTCTGGCTGATGTGGCGTTCGCTCTCCCAGGACTCATACGGAGTGGGCTTTTACCTCGCATTGACCGGATTTCTAGCCTGCATCGTCTTCGCGATCTGGTTCGATGCCCTGCGCCTTCGTCGCTTTCGCTGCCCTGAATGCAATGTCCGGCTACGGTTGCAATCCAAGAAGCCAGGTGAGCCTCTGAAATGCCATTGCTCCAAATGCGGCATCATTTGGGAATCGGATTTGTATGAGCCTGAAGATTGATTAATCCTGCGGACTCTTGGGCAGTCGCTTGGGATTGGGCAGGCGGAAGAGAAGGATCAACCCAAGCCCCACAGCCACAAATGTGTAGGCGGCAACCCATCCCATGATGAAGAGGACGATGGCAGAGACGGCACCTACCCCAATCAGAATCCATGCAATGATTCGGTGAGGGAGTTGTTGGCGCATCAAGCGGGCTTTCGCCTGATTGAAAATATCATAAGAAACCACTTTGGCAGAGTCAGGAGACAAGCCCTGAGTCCTTAGAAAATTGATCACTCCGATGTGACCTTTTCCAGAGCCCAGAATATCGACAGACCGTGAGATCCACATCTTACGTTTTTCGTCGATCAACTCATCCTCATCCATGGCGAACGACTGTTTCTGACAGAGCCTTCACTGCCTGCCAAGCGGCATCGACGTTGTGCACCCGAAAGATTTGAGCCCCCCGCTCCATCGCGGCAGCAATGCAGGCCACGGTTCCGGCATCGCGTTCCTTGGGTTCTTCGATGCCGAGCACTTCGCCAATCACCGTCTTGCGTGACACGGGAACCAGAACCGGAAGACCGAAGTCCTGCAACTGATTCACTTCACGATACACGGTGAGGTTATCATCACGCTGCTTGGCGAATTCGATGCCGGGATCAATGACGATGGACTCTTCATCCAGCCCGGCCTCCTTGGCCAAGGCGATCTTCTCTTCGAAGAACTCCTTCATCGAGCCCATGACGTCCCCCCATTGCTGATGGGTATGCGCGACCTTGGGCTCGCCCACACTGTGCATGATGAGCAGGACCGCACCGTGTTCAGCGCAAGCCTTGGCATTGCGATCGTCCGGCAGCGCACTCATGTCGTTGAGCAGCTCAATGCCGCCCATGGGTAAAAGCTGTTCAATCACCTCCGGTCGCCAGGTGTTGGCAGAGAGCATGGGCGGCCAGACCTGTTCGGTGTCGCGTGGTTTGGCGCTCTCGATGACGCCCTGCCATCCCTCGAGGAAACCAGCGAAGCGGCGAAGCTCTTCTTCCACGCTCACAGCCTCACGATTGGTCCGCGCACTCTCGGCTCCCACGTCGATGATGTCAGCGCCGGCCTCAATCTGCGCCCTCGCTTGAGCCAGAGCCTCAGCGAAATCAAGCGTGCCGTCTCCGGAGAAAGAGTCGTCGTTGACGTTGACGATCCCCATGAGCAGCGGGCGTCTGGGGAAGTCGATGAAGCGCTCTTTTAAATTCAATCGCATAGGAACATTAGACCACCGAAAGGACGGAAGGCTGTATTCAACCACGGATTATACGGATTACACTGAATTTGTTCTCATGAAGAACACCCGGCTGCCCATTTCCTACAGGCCTAAAATTGTCCCAAATGCTCATTGAAATAGGAGCATCCGTAATAATCCGTGCAATCCGTGGTTCAAAAACCTTGGAATCTCCGCTTACTGATCCCGCTTGCCCATTGGTTCACAAAGGCTAAGCTTTCGCTCATGTCATCCACCTTTGGACAGGCCCTGCGCATCCACACCTTCGGCGAATCCCACGGAGGTGGCGTTGGCGTGGTCATCGACGGCTGCCCTCCCCGCATCCCCGTGACGGTGGAAGAGATCCAGAAGGAGCTGGACCGCCGTCGCCCCGGCCAATCGGACATCGTCACCCCGCGCAACGAGGCCGATGCCGCTGAAATTCTCTCCGGCCTGCAGGACGATCAGACCCTGGGCACCCCCATCGCCATCGTCGTGCGCAATAAGGACCAACGCCCCGGCTCCTACGACGAAATGGCCACCAAGTATCGCCCGAGCCACGCCGACTACACCTACGACGCCAAATTCGGCGTGCGCGCCCTCAGTGGCGGTGGCCGCGCCTCTGCCCGCGAGACCATCGGCCGCGTGGCTGCTGCCGCCGTCTGCCAGAAGGTGCTCGATACCCTCACCCCTGGCGTCGAAGTGCTGGCCTGGGTGAAGTCCATTCAACACCTCGAGGCCGAAGTCGATTCGGCCACCATTGACTCGGCCACCATTGAATCTAATCCCGTCCGCACCGGTGACCCGGCCATGGCCGAGAAGATGATCGAGCACATCAAATCCATCCGCTCCGACGGCAACTCGGTGGGTGGCGTGATCGAATGCGTGGTCCGCAACTGCCCCGTCGGCCTCGGCGAACCCATCTTCGACAAACTCGAAGCCGAACTCGCGAAGGCCATGCTTTCCATCCCCGCCACCAAGGGCTTCGAAATCGGTTCGGGCTTTGCCGGCACCCAACTCACGGGCCGCGATCACAACGACCCCTACCGCATGGAGGGTGACAAGGTACGCACCACCACCAACAACTCCGGCGGCGTGCAGGGTGGTATCTCCAACGGCGAACACATTATCTTCCGCGTGGCCTTCAAGCCCACCGCCACCATCATGACCTCACAAGAAACCGTGAGCAGTGATGGCGAAGACACCGAACTGGCCGGCAAGGGCCGCCATGACGCCTGCGTCTTGCCCCGCGCCGTGCCCATCGTCGAGGCCATGACCAAGCTGGTTCTCACCGACCACCTGCTTCGTCAGAGGGCTATCGCCCACTGACCATTGAGTATTGATTATTGGATATTGATTATTGGCAGTTCTGCTGCACCTGAACTTCCCAAGATCATGGGCAACTCCGAGGCCACAATATTCAATATTCAATCTGCAATATTCAATTTGGCCGCCCTCCCCCAGATCAGCCTCGGCACGGCCGCCGTGCTAATCTTTGGCGTCTGCCTGACCTACATCCTCCTGCGCGGGGTCGGTCGCATGCTGGTCGGCACGGCTATGCTCACGGTCAGTGCCCTGCTCGGCCTCATCACCTGGCAAAAGGGACCCGAAATTTCGATGGCCGTGTTCAACAAGTCGGTGGGCTTCATCACCACCGGCCTGCCCATCATCGTCTTTGTCGTCAGCTTCATCCTCATCCGGATTGCCCTGAAATGGATCGCCAATCCCTTCGGTGGCGAAGACAAAGCCCCACTCAAGGACCGCCGCGGACTCTCCAAATTCCGTTTGATGGCCCTGCTCGGCTTCGCCCTCATCCCCACCCTGATCATCATGCTCCTCGCCTCCGGCCTCATCCATCACAAGGCCTCCATCGATGAGCTGCGCCAGCGAGCCGGACAAGATGCCAATGCCGGGAAAACCTGGGCACAGGAGCTCAAGGCCAGCATCCAAACACTCATCCCCAATCGCCTGCTGAGCGCGATCGACCCTTATGCCGAGAAATCCCGCATGGCGCTGGCCAAATGGGTGAGTGACAAGGCCAACAAGAAAGAGGAATTAGAACCCGCCATCGACCCTGAGACGGGAAAAGTCATCCCCCGGGCCATCATTGTAGAGGATGCGGAGCTAGAGAGGCTTGCCCGAGAGCAAAAATTCGGCACTCTACTCCGCCACCCCGTCATCACCAAGGCACTCGAGGACCCTGAAGTCCGCAAGCTGGTCGATGACCTCGATTTCTAAATTTCAGCGTTTCAGCATCTCAGCTTTTTCCCAATGTCCTACCTCGTCAC
>CAZIPY010000050.1:0-4575 GCA_964541125.1 uncultured Luteolibacter sp.
CCAAGGTCCAAGATCCCCAATGTGCAGAATCTGTGGAACACACCGCAGATCCCGGTTTTCCCCACGGTTGCCATTGACCGTAAGCCCCCCTCCCCCTAGCTTGCGCCCTCGAATTTATGAAAGCACCTATCACTGTATCTGTGACCGGAGCCGCTGGCCAAATTGGCTACGCTCTCCTCTTCCGCATCGCTTCAGGCTCCGTTTTCGGCCCCGACCAACCCGTCAACCTGCGTCTGATTGAAATCGAGCCCGGCATGGCCGCTCTGGAGGGCGTCATGATGGAGCTTGATGACTGTGCCTTCCCCTTGCTCAACAGCATGCACGGCACTTCGGACCTCAACGACGGCTTCAAGGACGCCAACTGGTCGCTCCTCGTCGGTTCGGTTCCCCGCAAAGCCGGCATGGAGCGCAAGTACCTGCTTGGCATCAACGGCGAGATCTTCACCGGACAGGGCCAAGCGATTGCTCGCAACTCCGCCAGTGATTCCCGCGTGCTCGTGGTCGGCAACCCCTGCAACACCAACTGCCTGATCGCCATGAACAACGCCGAGGGCATGCCCAAGGATCGCTTCTTCGCCATGACTCGTCTCGACGAAAACCGCGCCAAGAGCCAGCTCGCTCAGAAGGCCAGCGTTCACGTCTCCCAGGTTAAGAACCTGTGCATCTGGGGCAACCACTCCGCCACTCAGTATCCCGACTTCACCAACGCCACCATTCAGGGCCGTCCGGTGACCGACGTCATCTCCCACGTGGAATGGCTCAAGGGTGACTTCATCAGCACCGTTCAGCAACGTGGCGCCGCCATCATTAAGGCTCGTGGCGCTTCCTCTGCTGCCTCCGCAGCAAACGCTGCCCTCGACACCGTGGTCAGTCTCACCAATCCCACTCCAGAAGGTGAGTTCCACTCCGTGGCGGTCTGCTCCGATGGCTCCTACGGCATCGAAGAAGGCCTCATCGCCTCCATGCCCATCCGCACCGTCGAAGACGGCAAATGGGAAGTCGTTCAGGGCGTGCCCGTCGACGAATTCAGCCAAGGCAAAATCGATGCTTCCATCGCCGAGCTTCAGGAAGAGCGCGACGCCGTCGCCGACCTCATCCCCGGCTGACCCACTCACCAGAGTTTCAGAAACCTCCACCAGTTCTGCTGGCGGAGGTTTTTTGCATTAGGCCTCGTCGTTTTCCAGCTGCATGGCTGCAAAAAGGCGCTATCCTCTCTCTCAGTGATCATGAAGCCGACCCGCTTGTTTCTCATCTTTTCGCTCGTTCTCGCCAGTTCCTGCATGCCTCCATCGCAGGCTGAGGAACCCGCTCCGACCAAGGAAACGACCGCTAGGCCGGACGCCAAACCTTCGGCGCTCCCTAAGACGTCCAAGCCCGTCAACTCCATGCCCTATGCCTGGCCATTTCTTGAGCCCAAGGCCATGTCCTATCGGGGTGGCACCACCACCGGTTCCAAAGTCACCCTCGACAAAAAACCTTCCGCTGCATGGAAAGCCCTGCGGGCGAGTTCCGGATCCACCAAGGAGAAGGACCGCCTCGCCATTCTCGCGATGGTGGGCGACTACCGCGTCAGCTTTCAGTTCGTGGAAACCCTCGGCTTTGCAGATGATTATACGCCACCACGTCCCTATTTCTCCTGGGGCACCGAAGAGGTGCGCATCATTGAAGACCGAGAAGACTTCATCTCCCTGCAGCACACCTTGGTGATGTTTTTCAAAGGCAAGGACGGCAAAATCGAAGGCCCTATGGTCATGAAGCATTGGCGCCAGGATTGGAGCTACGAAGACACCGACCTCCACACCTTCAGAGGTGACCGCACTTGGGAGCGCAGCACTCGCGATAAGGCTTCTGTCACCGGCGCTTGGACCCAAACGGTGTATCAGGTGGATGACTCCCCTCGCTACGAGGTGGTCGGCAAGTGGAGCCACAACGAGGGCGTGTCGAGTTGGACCAGTGAAGACTGTTGGCGCCCCCTGCCCCGCCGTGAATTTTCAGTCCGTGATGACTACAACGTCCTTGGCGGATCCCACACCATCACCATCACCCCAACTGGCTGGGTGCACGCTCAGGACAATCGCAAACTGGTGGTTAAAGATGGCAAGAACGCCCGTCACATTGCCTCGGAAACTGGCATCAATCGCTACGAACGAATCACCGATCCGGATCTAAAAACCGGATCAGACAAATACTGGATAGCCAGTGGGCCCTACTGGACAGAAGTGCGCAAGGCCTGGGCCGAAGTCTACAAGACCAAGGACCGCTTCAGCCTCGAAGCCAAGGTCGATGGCCAGGCGCTCTTCATGCACCACTTCGGATACGCCATGGAGATCGAGAAGGCTGGCTCATACGATGCCGAAGCCGGTCGCAAGCACGCTCAGGAAACCATCCAGAAGTTTCTGAAGTAGCCCTACTTGAGCAGCTTCGTTGGAATCTTGCGGTCGCCGATGCGCTTCATCCATCCATGCAGCGGTGTCTGCAGAGTTTGCCAACGCACTTCATCAGCAGCTCCTCCCTTGCCATACAGATTCCTCTGCTCATACGGATCTTTGCGCAGATCGTAGTAATGCCATTGGTTCTGATCGGTTAGGATGAGTTTCCAATCCTGCATGCGGATCATGCGGTGACCTTCTCCAGCCTTGCCACCCACTCCGGTGCATTCACTGAAGACCGCCATGCGGTGCTTGCCCTCATCGAAAGGCCCTATTCCTGAAACCAAGGATTTCCCCTCATCATTCAAGCGTTCAGCCCCGGCCAAATCGATGAGCGTTGCATAGACATCCAGACTCGAGACCAAGTCATCCACCTTCTTGCCGGCATCTTCATTGCCCTTCCAGCGCATCCACATCGGCACCTTCACCGATTCCTCATGCATAGTAATCTTGTTGCCGAGGCCATGGTTGCCGAGGTGATAGCCGTTGTCCGAAAGAAAGATGATGAGCGTGTCCTCACCCAACCCGAGTTCATCCAGACGATTGACCAACGTGCCGACCTGATGATCCAGATGACTGATGGTGGCATAGTAGGCTTTGATGAACTGCTTCATCGTCGCTTCATCGCGTGGTGGGCCAGCTGAGAGCTTGTTCCAGTTGTGGGTATATTTCGAATCCCGGTAGTAATGCTCACCAGCTTTACCTTGGTTGTAGACGCTGTCACGCAATGGCGACTCACGAAAATTGGCATCCAGTTTGATGGCGTTTTCGTCATAGAGGTCGAGCCACTTCTGCTCGGGAATGAGCGGCACATGGGGTTGACGCGGCGCCAGCCAAAGAAAGAAGGGTTTCTCCATCTTCGCCGCCTTCTCGATGAATGCCGTCGCATCGGCAAATGCATCGATATCACGTGGATCTTTGCTTTGCCTTCCCTCGGCAAAGCCGTAGGTCTGCGGATCGCCCAAGTGGGACTTGCCAGCAAAAGCACAGTGATAACCGGCATCACTCAGCTTTCTCGCTAGCGTTTGCGACTCCTTCTCGCCACCCTTGCGAAAGACATCGAAGGGCTTGGTGTTGAGGGCGAGCACTCCGTGCTGCTGCGGATAGAGGCCCGTCATCATCGACGCCCGACTCGCCGCACAGATGGGAGATGCAACGTAAGCGTTCTTGAAAATGACCCCCTCTCCCGCCAGGCGGTCGAGGTGCGGGGTCTTCACCTGCTCGTTTTGGTAACCGATGGAGCGGTAACACTGATCATCAGTAAAGATGACCAGAAAATTGGGCCGCTCAGCAGCTGTGGCCGAGAGCATCAGCCCAAACAAGAGCAGGGATCTGAACATCACCCGCACCTTATACCTCACCAGCCACCAGATCGTCAAAGGTCTGGCGTGCGCGGATGACGGTCGCTTTGTCCCCCTCCACCAGCACCTCGGCCGGAAACGGGCGCGAGTTGTAGTTGGAGGCCATGACGAATCCATATGCCCCTGCAGACATCAGCGCGATGGCATCTCCAGGCTGGAAATCGGGAAGTTGGCGGTTCTGACAGAAGAAGTCACCGCTTTCACAGATGGGGCCAACGACATCCATGACGATGTGCCCGGTTCCGGTGGGATCCTTGAGCGGCACGATGTCGTGATGACCTTCGTAGAGCGCGGGGCGAATAAGATCACCCATACCGGCATCCACAATCTTGAAGGTCTTGGCACTGCCCTTCTTCTCGTAGAGGCAGCTGGTGACGAGCACACCAGCGTTACCGACGATCAGACGACCGGGCTCAAGCAGGATCTTGAGACCAAGGTCCTTGAGGCGTGGCACCATTTCTTTACCATATTGATCGATAGTCAGCGGGCGGGCGGCTTCATCTTGATCTTCCCACCAGCTCTTTGCGCCGGAATCGAGTGAACCTTCGTAAATGATGCCCACACCACCTCCGATGGACCAAAACTCGATGCCGTGTTTCTCCTTGAGGGTGGTCACCAGTGGAATGACCTTCTCGACCGCTTCGATGAAGGGCGAAATGGACGTCAGCTGTGAGCCGATGTGCATCTGCAGGCCACGCAGTTTGATGTTGGGCAGTTCTGATGCGGCACGCTCGTAGAGACCTTCGATGCGTTCGAAGTCCACACCGAACTTGTTCTCGGACTTG
>CAZIPY010000051.1:0-6829 GCA_964541125.1 uncultured Luteolibacter sp.
AGGCGTCTCCGGCCTCATCCAAGGCGTTTACGAACTGCTCGGTTTACGCACCTACCTCACTACCGGTGAGCAGGAAACCCGCGCCTGGACAATCACCGCGGGCGATAAAGCTCCTGCCGCCGCTGGTGTCATCCACACCGATTTCGAACGCGGCTTCATCGCTGCCGAAGTCGTCCACTACGACGACCTCACCTCACTCGGTTCCAAGAACGCCGCCAAGGAAGCCGGCAAGCTCCGCATCGAGGGCAAGGACTACGAAGTGAAGGATGGCGACGTCATTGAGTTCCGCTTCAACGTCTGATCATTGAACCACTTTCTCAGCCGGATAGCGGTCGATCCACATCATGGAGAAGGGTGTCTGGCTCTTGGCGACAATGGATTCACGGTTGTAATCGCGATTGCCCCAGTTATCCCACCATGGCTTTTCGCTATTCTCAGCTTTATCGGTCGATTTCGCAGGCAGCCTTTTGGTCGTCTTGTCGACATTCAAGCCTTCGCCTGAAAGCGTAATGGCAAATGCCTTGAAGGCCTTGAAGTCACTCTTTCTGAGATACCCATCTCCGAGATAACGTTTGAGGGTACCCGGCTCGACATAAGCACTCAGGAAAACCGTGCCATCCTTGACCCTTACATTTTTATAAGTGGATTCACCGGACAGCAGCACAGGCCATTCTTGACCCTTGGTCTTCTTCCCGACTTTATCCGCGATCACTGCATACCAGTGAGCCTTCAATTCCGGAATGACTCCTGACGGATCCGTTGTCACCAACTTGATTTCCGCTTCAATTTCATACCACTCCCTCGCTTCAAACTCCTTAGAGTCAGGTCCTTTCGCCTGATAATTGGGTGTCACTTGCCGCTTAGCCTCGATATCGACAATCTTCGCAAAGTGAGGATTGGATTCGTTGGCGTTCTCGGCGTAGAGGCCTGCGCTCAGCGCAAGCATGGAGATGAGAGCAAGGGGTGTTTTCATGGGATTTTGGACGGTTATTTAGGGAGATCTATTCAGTGGCCGAAGATATAGCCTTGGAGATGTTCGATCGTGGACTGCTGGCTGGCCATCACCCAGCGCACGATGTCACCCATCGAGACCATGCCGATGAGCTTGTCTCCATCCATCACAGGCAGATGACGGATGTGCTCATCCGACATCACTTTCATGCAGTGATTGATAGAGTCTTTCGCAGTCACCGTGGTGGCTGGCACGTCAACAATCTCGGACACCATGGTATCTCGTGAGGTGCGTCCCTGGAGAACCACCTTGCGTGAGTAATCACGCTCGGAGAGCACACCAAAGACCTTGTCATTTTCGTCGAGCACCACGAGCGCACCGATGTTGTGTTTCCCCATCTTGCCGACGGCGTCGTACACAGTGGTATTGCCGTGGGTGGTCCAGATCTGGTCACCCTTGTCTTGGAGTAAATCCCTTACAGTTCCCTGAATATCCATAGGTCAAAAATATGATTAACGTGCATCATACTCCATTCGTCGGAGTACGTCAAACGGTCAGATACTACCTCTTGACGTAGGGTCTATCAGGTCCGAAGGAAGGTCATGCCGAATGCCCTTTCCGGTGAGCAATCTCCCTACCTCCTCCAACACGCCGAAAACCCCGTGGATTGGAGGCCCTGGGGCGATGAAGCCTTCGAACAGGCCCGCAAAGAGGATAAATTGATTTTTCTATCAGTTGGCTATTCCACCTGCCACTGGTGCCACGTGATGGCTCACGAATCCTTTGAGAGTGAGAAGGTTGCGGAGGTCATGAATCACCACTTCATCAATGTGAAGCTGGATCGAGAGGAACGCCCCGACATCGATGCGCTCTACATGAACTACCTGCAGCTGACAACTGGCGCTGGCGGCTGGCCAATGAGCATCTGGATGGACAGCAAGGGTCGGCCGGTCTACGGCGGCACCTACTTCCCCCCCGAGAACCGGCAGGGCCGCGCCGGCTTCATCACGGTCTGTCAGGAATTGGCCCGGGTCTGGCGCGATGACCGCGCCAAGCTTCTGGATCATGCCTCCAAGGTGATGGAGCATCTCCGCAAGCCTCCCGAGCCAGTTCCTGATAGCTCCTACAAGGTCGACTTGGCCCTTGAGGACTATTTGGAGAACTGCCGTCAGCAATTTGACGACGAACTCGGGGGCTTCGGGCATTCACCGAAATTCCCCCGTCCGGCTGTGCTCGACGCCCTGATGGCTGTGGCTAAACACCAGTCTCCTCAAGACCCGGAATCTACCAAGGCCTGGCGGATGACCCACCGAACCCTTCAGGCCATGGCAATGGGCGGCATGAATGATCAACTCGCCGGTGGTTTCCACCGCTACTCGGTAGACCGCTACTGGCACGTCCCCCACTACGAGAAAATGCTCTACGATCAGGGCCAGCTCGTATTGAGCTATCTTGATGCCTGGGAGATCTCGAGCGACGACAGCCTCAAACAGATTGCAGAGGACATTCTGAACTATCTCGGCGAAACCATGCTCGATGAGGGTGGCGCCTTTCATGCAGCGGAAGACGCCGACAGCTTCGAAACTCCCGACTCCAAACATGCGATCGAAGGTGCCTTCTGGACCTGGCGCAGTGAGGAAATCGAGAAACTGCTCGAACCCAAGGACGCCGCCATCTTCAACGCCGCCTATGGTGTGGAAATTGATGGCAACACCCGTCCAGAAAGTGATCCCCATGGAGAACTCATGGGCCGCAACACCCTGCACCGGATCAAAACGGATGCTAATCTTGCTCAGACCTTCGACTGCAGCATCGGAGACATCCAGCATTCACTCAAAGCCTCAAAGGCCATTTTGCTCGAGGCTCGACTCAAGCGCCCCCTACCCCACCGCGACGACAAAATCATCACTGCATGGAACGGTCTTGCCATCGCGGGCTTTGCTCGGGCCGGGCGTGTCCTCAAAAACGACACTTGGACAGACCATGCAAAGAAGGCCGCCGAATTTCTGAAAACCGAGCTTTGGCATGACGGCCAACTATACCGCTCATGGCGAGGCCAACGAGCCGCGGCACCAGCTATTGCCGACGACTACGTCTTCCTGATCCAGGGTCTCCTCGAGCTTGCTCAAGCCGACCCCAATGGCGATTGGCTGGTCTGGGCCGAAGAACTGCAGGCCCAACTCGATGATCAGCTCTGGGATGATGCCTGGGAGGGGTATGTCATGCGGCCACAACTCGACGGTCGAGCACTAGCCACCTTGCGCAACGATTATGATGGGGCTGAGCCTTCACCCAACCACGTGGCCATTCTTAACCTGCAACAACTTGCGGAAATGACAGGCAAAGACGCTTATCGTGAACGCGCCCAGCAACTCATTCACGCGGGAGCGCGTTCGCTCAAGCAGACCTTCGCCGTGCCGGTGCTGATCACCGCCTTGGCGAAAAGCTCGTGACTTACACCCCCGACTTCCACCTTTGCCAAGGCTACGGCGGACAGGTCGTCGGGGTTTACCAATGACAGATCACCTGTGGCAGGATGATCTTCACGTTACCCGCCTTATTGGTGCTCTCCTCGAGGGCGATGGCGTGACCATCCTTGAACTCGACAATAGTCTTTTCCTTCTCGTCGCGCTCGACGCTGACCAGCTTGCGGAAGACCTGACCGGTGTAGGGATCCACTTGCGTGGCGTAGTTCTTGATTTCGGTATATTCGATGAACTCCCAACGTCCGACTTGTCCATCAGCAGTCTGACGCACGCTGGTTTTGTTGGGCTCACCCAGTACGAGTCCGACTTCACGCATCGTCATGCCAAGCACCACAGTGCCTTCTTCGATCAGCTTGTTGACCTTCATTTGACGCTCGTAGAAGGCCTTCATGTTCTTTTCAAATTCCTCATTGGGCATCTGAAACGCCCAGGTTCCAACCCATCCGGCCAATCCGCCATTCCGACCCTTGCCGCGGACTCGATAGGCCTTATCCGTGATGGCCACCACTTCGGCTTCCTGACCGGCAACGAGCGTGCCGAGCTTGGCACCACCCTCCTTGTTGGCAAAAACCGGAGCAGCTTTGACCACCTTGAGTTTGAGCTCCTTATCGAAGACATCTTCGAGGTAAACCACATTGGGGTCGGAGTTCAGGAGCGACTTCCGCTTGTCCTGACCGAGTAGGGATGGCGTCGTCAGAGCAATCACGATCGCCAACAGGGCGGCGATCACGCGCGTGGGAGTGGAAAACAGGATTTTCACGATGAGCGACTCTAGCATGGGTGTTGGACGGAAGCTAGTGGCCATTTATTCACGGAAATGCCCGAAATCCCTTAAATCCCGTTGGAATGGCCGATTTTCTATTGCAGTCTCCCGCCATGGATTCCGTGGGCCCCCTTTCCCGCAAGCTGTTCGCCGCCGCCAAGGAGCACATCCCCGGCGGTGTAAACTCTCCCGTTCGAGCCTTCCGCAACGTCGGTGGTGAGCCCTTTTTCGTTCACAAAGCGGCCGGCAGCCGCATCGAGGACGTCGATGGCAAGACCTACATCGACTACATCGGATCATGGGGCCCCAATATCCTCGGCCATGCCCCGGTGGTCATTACCAACACCATCCACGAGGTAGCCAAGAACGGCGTCTCCTTCGGCATTCCCAATCCCTTCGAGGTCGAAATGGCTCGCACCATCTGTGACTGGGTCCCCTCGGCGCAGAAGGTTCGCATGTGTTCTTCAGGGACTGAGGCCACCATGTCGGCCATTCGCTTGGCCCGCGGCTACACCAAACGAGACTTCATCATCAAATTCGACGGCTGCTACCACGGCCACAGCGACTCTCTGTTGGTCGCCGCTGGTTCGGGAGCTTTGACCCACGGCGAGCCCGACTCCGCTGGCGTTCCAAGCTCCTTTGCCGAAAAGACCATCGTCCTGCCATACAACCAACCAGAGGCACTCGAAAAAGTCTTCGCTGAGCAGGGAGATCAAATCGCCGCGATCATTGTCGAGTCCTACCCCGCCAATGCCGGCTTCGTAATGCCCAAGTCCGGCTACCTCGACCTCCTCAGCTCCATCACCGCCAAGCATGGCGCCCTCCTGATCTTCGACGAGGTCATGACTGGCTTCCGTCTCGGCAAGGCAGGCGTTCAGGGCCTGGAAAACATCACTCCTGATCTCTCCTGCTTCGGCAAGGTGATCGGCGGCGGCCTTCCGGTGGGTGCCTTCGGTGGTCGTGCCGACATCATGGACCAACTCGCACCGGACGGCCCTGTTTATCAGGCCGGCACCCTCAGCGGCAATCCGCTCGCCATGGCGGCAGGACTGGCTCAACTCAAGGAGCTCGCCAAACCCAGTGGTTATCCTCGCCTCGAAGAACTCGGCGCTCATTTCGAGGCCGGCCTCAAGATCGTCATGGAAGCCAAGGGCATGCCCTACCGCCTCAACCGGGTCGGCTCCATGTTCTGCCTATTCTTTACTGAACGTGAGATCGTCAACGTCGACGACGTGATGAAGCAGGACCTCGAAGTCTTCAAGAAGCTGTTCTGGGGCTGCCTCGATAAAGGCATCTACCTAGCGCCCTCTCCCTACGAAACCGGCTTCATCTCCCTCGCTCACACCGAGGCCGACCTCGATGACACGCTCACCGTCATTGAGGAGGTGCTTCAGTCGATTTGAAGATCGTCAGCAGAGCACGGTGATCCGATGCCTTATCCCAAGATGCATCATCGACGAGGTAACTGCCCTTGAAGTCCACCTCTGACCTCAAGGCTTCGGACACCAGCACATAATCAAAGCGGGAGTAAATGTCCTGATACTCCCAATGATGCGTCCAGCGATGGCCATTTGAATCCCCACAGGGAATGGCCGTCAGGTAGGTGGGCGTGCGATATTGGCCCGCGACCTTCTTCATGGCCGTGCTCTTGCGGCTGTCGTTGAAGTCGCCGTAGGTAATCAACCTCACTTGGGGGTCAGCCTTGATAATATCATCGACATGACGCCGGAAGAGAATGGCTTCATTGATACGCATTTCGTTTTGATCGGCGTCACGGATCTCGCGCTTCGATTTGAAGTGCACCCCGAGGAATCGATAACGCGCCCCCTCTTTCTCGACCGTCGCATCCAACATCGGACGACTCATGCGCCAATTGCGTCCATTCATGCGATACTCCTGAACCTTGGGCCTAGATTCCTCCACAATGGGATGACGGGACAGCAAGGCCAAGCGTCGTAGGGCAGGCGAGTCCTCATCGTAGGACAAGTGTTTCATCTCCCAGCCACTGGCTTTCAGACGCTCTTGCAGATTCTTCACATCATCCGCATCTCCAATTTCACAGATGCCGAGCACCTCGGGACGATTCTCGACAATCAGACGCACCACTGCGGCTTTCTCCTCTTCCGGTTTGTTAAGCTGCTTGCCGCCGCGTTCCATCGTCAGCCAGTTCTCAACATTGTAGGACATGAAGCGAAGACCGGGCGCAGGAACCTGTGCCGTTTTGGAAATCGGCTCCCATCTCGCTTCGAGACCTGACCCAATCCGAAAGACCGGCTCTGCTTTCTGTTCGGACCAATCCGGCGTGCCTGATTTCTCCTCACAGGAGAACTGGCTCAGACACAAAAATGAAAGAGCCCCGGCGATGACCGGGGCTCGAAAATGTGATCGAAGGGATTTCGGCTTCAGGATCATGCCTCACCTTTAGGCTCTTTGCCTTGCGCCTCCTTGACCTGGACTTCGTCCTCGGCACGAGTGATTTCACGCTCGAAGTCGTCACGGGCCTTTTTGAACTCACCCATGCTCTTGCGGATGCCGCGGGCCAGTTCGGGAAGTTTCTTGGCGCCAAAGAGAAGGAGGATCACGACGAAGATCATGATCATTTCGGGGCCGCCGAGGGATCCAATGAAT
>CAZIPY010000052.1:0-1882 GCA_964541125.1 uncultured Luteolibacter sp.
GAGTCGAAGTGATTTCCGTAGCGACAAGCTTTGACTCGAAGTCGAAGGCGCGCCGTCGGTAACGTGTGCCACCCCTTCGACCTTCTCCCCCCAAACTCCATGATGAGAAATTCCTTCGTTTTCGCAGTAGCGACCCTCCCCATGCTGGGAGTTCTCGGATGTGATCCGAGCTCAAAGGATCAGCAGGCTCAAGAATCCAAACCCGTCGGGCAGGCCCAGGAAGCTGAGCCCGAGAGCCAGTCAAAATACCTGAATCTGAATGGAGCAGTCGAGTGGCGTGTCGCGACTTCCGGGGGTGTTGCCGGGATCTGGAACCCAGTGAGCCACAAGCCTGAGTGGAAGACCACCGCCTCCGGCGACGTTGCCGTGGTCTGGAACCCGGTGAGTCATGAGCCTGATTGGAGGAAGACCCCGTCCGGTGACCTAACTGGCATCTGGGATCCCGTGCTCAAGAAGGCTTCCTGGCATCGATCGGAAGGAGGATCGGCAGCCGGTGTCTGGGATCCCGTGCTCATGAAGGCAGAGTTTCAAGAAGTCGGTGGCGGGGGAATTGCCGGCGTGTGGAACCCCCTGAGCCAGCAGATCGAGTGGAAGAAAATCGAATCCGGAGGAGTTGCGGGTGTCTGGAATCCTGGGGACAAGAAAGTGGAATGGAAGACAGTCGAATCTGGTTCTGTGGCGGGAGTTTTCGTGCCTGAAAACCCGGAACAGTACGAGGAGTACCTTCGCTCGACGAACTAGGCTCGGCATCAAGTCGCAGTCTCCAGACTGCCTAGCCCGCTCCGAGTTGAAGGTTTCACCGTGATTGAAGCCCTCAAGCCCGGGTCAACGCGCTGCTGCCGTCAGGTGTTTGATGTGCGATGCCCTTGGCCTGAGGATACTGAAGCGATGGCGAAGTGGTCCAGTTGGTTCGTTCGATCGCAATTCTCCGGATTCCTCATCGACGGAGCGATCAAGGCCTTGCATCGGTGCATTCCCATTGCTCGAAGGCGTAAGGGCTTCATCGAGATTCGGGATCGCTGGCAGGTCAGTTCATCCTTCGATGAAGTCGCGTGTTTGGTGATCTCGAGCCTTCGGACTGGAAAGATGTCCCGATTCTGTAGTCCACCCAGTGGGAGATTCGGTTAGTCTCTCAGCGCCCCAACCCAGATAATGGAACCATGAGAAAAGCAATGATTGTCACCGTGAACGTGAATGACCTTACCGGGAAAAAACGAGAGCGAGCCGCGGAGAGCGCACTCAGCGATCTGAATCGGCATCTGGCTGAAGGGTGGCAGGTGGTGCATTCCTTTCCGATGAGTGGGACGGGACACATCCTCTGTTCGATGAGTGTGGTCATTCTTGAGAAGGAGTGAGGTGGGGCTCCTGCATTCCCTGGTACCTTGAGGACCACGGTTGAGGACCACGGCCGGCTGGCGGGAAACGAGCCCAGAAGTGCCGCTGCCCCCGGCGGTTGGTCCGAGCGCATTGCGATCGGCCCTGTTCCGTGCTTGAAGCAGGATCTGTCAGCGCCGACCTTCGCCTGAGAAATGATCGCTTGTCGCCGTGCCACCAGGAATGACGTCGCGCTGTTCAGAGAGGTTCGGTTGGAGGCACTCAGAGACAGTCCGGACGCTTACGGTTCGACCTACGAATCGGCGATGCAGCGGGACGACCCCTCATGGCAGGATCAGTTGTGGGCGACGACTGCAGGCGCTGACAGGAACACCCAGTTTGCATTCGAGGATGACCGGTGCATCGGCATTGCAGCGTTGTACCGCCAGCCGTCCGCGTCATCCGGCGACATCATCATGATGTGGGTGGCCCCTAAGCACCGTGGATCCCGTGCGGCCTCCACTCTCGTGCGCCGTCTCCTCAGCTGGGCAAAGGATTCAGGCTTCTC
>CAZIPY010000053.1:0-5848 GCA_964541125.1 uncultured Luteolibacter sp.
CGTTCTCGTCTTCCTCACGCCTGTGAAGGGATGGTCTCAAAACAAAGTATCGGGATCCACGGCCCCTCACTATGGGGTTTATGAACTTACCCTGCAGTTGGCCGAATCAGTGGATAATCCATTTATTGATGTAGAATTGAAAGTGACGTTCACGCGTCCGGACGGCTCACGAGTTAAGGTTGACGGCTTCTATGATGGAGAGGCGACCTACAAGGCTCGTGCTTACTGCGACAAGCAGGGCAAATGGTCGTGGCGCAGCAAGTCGAACAAGGCCAGTCTCAATGACAAGTCCGGCACCTTCACTGTCGATAAATCATCTCTAAAAGGTAAACTACGAAAGCACCCCAAGGACAATCATCAGTTCGCGTATGACAATGGGGACTACTTCGTGCATGTTGGTGATACGGGTTATCGTTACGTCAACCCAACTGAGCCATTCTGGAAGCGCTACATCGATCAAGCCTCTAAAGCAGGTTTTACGAAGATACGCACCTGGTTTTCCAGTTCCCGTCACAACGTGGAAGGGTTATGGAATGGTAAAGATCGCAAGCGGTTCGCACTGGATTACTGGCAGGGGATGGAAGAGCGCATCGACTACGCCCTGAACAACTATCCGCACATTCAACTACAGTTAATCCCTCTGGGGCAAGATGAGGGAGAGTTGAAGCGATATAATAGGGGGGACGCTGAGTCCATCCGTCTGATGGCGTACGCTCAGGCCCGCTTCTCATCCTACCCGAATGTTCACTGGTGCATCTCCAATGACCGAGATATGGCTCGATCCGAGCTGCGCAACGGTGCCAGAAAGGCGGGCGCAGATGCTGCTGCTAGAGAACCCTGGGGCACACTGATCACCAATCATCAGAGACGTGGCTCTGGTTACGCGTTTCAAGATGAAGACTGGTCAGATATTGTAACACTCGAAGACATGGACGAAGTGGATGGCGCGAAGCTTGTTGAGTATCGGAAATCAGGGAAAGACAACGACCCGGTTGTGAATGACGAAGACCGGTATGAGCACTGGCGAAACCCGCAAAATGACCGTTATTTCTTTCGTCGTCTCATGTGGGGTTCTCTCACCAGTGGAGGCCATGCGACCTATGGAGGATGTCGGACTTGGGAGGCCTATGATGGCAAAAAGGACGGCATTAATGGCATGCATGGGTATTATGACCTCAATGACCGTAACGATCTCCAGAAAGGTGCCCATGATTTCAACCGGATCCACACTTTCTTTAAGCAGTATGACCTGAACCTAGTTGGCATGGCCCCAGATCATAAATTTGTGGGTAAAAACCCTACGAAATTTACCTGCATTCGTGACGATGAGAGAATTCTGGTTTATCTCCACAACCCAAGTGCAAACAAGATTGGAGCGGCCGATGAAGGTAAGACTACACCATCCACCACGCTGAAGCTGCCGTTAGGGACCTGGCATGTGGACTGGTTCGACCCGTATGCATCGGATCACGCGACTGGTACTGGCGCCAGTCACAGCAAGGGTACGGTGAACGGCGGACCCAAGACGTTCACCGCTCCTGGTGAAGGGGATTGGCTACTGTTGCTTCGTAAGAAGGCGGGCAAAGCTGATCCAGCCACGGGGGTCAGCGGTATTGATGAGTAGGGACGAAAGTCGTCAGACTTTCATCAGGTCCGCTTCCTTGGCGGTGGCCAGCTCATCCACCTTCTTGGTGAACTCGTTGGTGAGGTCTTGCACGTCGCTTTCGAAGTCCTTTTGACCATCCTCTGTGAGGACGTTGTCGGCCTTCATCTTCTTGGCTGAATCCATGCCATTCTTGCGGGCCGTGCGGATGCCGACTTTGGCTTCCTCAGCGAGTTGCTTGATGAGCTTCACCATTTCCAGGCGGCGTTCCTCGGAGAGTTCCGGGATGGGGACTCGAAGGGATCCATCGGTGGCAACGGGATTGAGACTGAGCTTGGACTCACGAATCGCGCGTTCGATGTCCGGAGTGGTGGAGGGATCGAAGGGCTTCACCATCAGCATGCGTGGCTCGGGGGAGCCGATCACGGCGAGAGTCTTCAGTTTGCCGGTGCTGCCGTATGCCTGGACGGTAACATCGATGTTTTCGATCAGGGCAGGGGTGGCCTTGCCGGTGCGCACGGCGGTGAACTCGTGAGCGAGGTGATCGACGCTTTTGGTCATCGCGTCTTTGACTTCAGAGAGGACTTGGCTGGGTTCCATGATCTTGAGTGGTTTATTGAGATTATTCGCTTACTCCCCATGAACGAGGGTGCCGATGGGCTTGCCCTGCAGGGCGTGGGAGAGGTTTCCATCGACGCCCAGATCAAATACGATGATGGGAATGTCGTTGTCCATGCACAGACTGAAGGCCGTGGTGTCCATCACGTTGAGGCGTTGGGAGATGCACTCGTGGAAGGTGACTTTGTCGTAGCGAACGGCGTCCGGATTCTTGTTGGGGTCGGAATCGTAGACACCATCGACCTGAGTGGCCTTGAGGATGGCATCGGCACCCATCTCACTGGCACGTAGTGCGGAAGTGGTGTCGGTGGAGAAGAAGGGGTTGCCTGTGCCGGCACCGAAGATGACGACTGTGCCTTCGGAGAGTTGGCTTTCAGCGCGGCGGCGGATGAAGTTTTCGGCCACGTTCTTCATGTCGATGGCCGACTGAACCACGCACTTCACACCGATGTGACTGAGCGCGCCTTCAAGGGCGAGAGCATTCATGACAGTGGCCAACATGCCGACGTAGTCAGCGGTGGCGCGGTCCATGCCGCGGGCCGAAGCACTGGCGCCACGCCAGAAGTTGCCGCCACCGACAACGATGCCGAGTTCGAGTCCGGAGTCGACCGCCTCCTTGATCTCCAGGGCGATGCGCTCGACGATTTCCGGGGAGATGTTGTCGCGGGAATCAGCGCCTCGGAGGGCCTCACCGCTGAGCTTGAGAATGGCGCGTTTGAAGGGTCGGGGATCTTTGCTGTTCTCGGACATCGGGCTGGGAAATCAAAACCCGAATCCAAGGCCCTTGCAACGCCTAAAGGGACTTCAGAGCCTCTTATCCGACCGTGAATTCGGCGTTCAGATCCTTGAGTCCCTCGTTGAGCTCATTGGTGCCCTCAATCATCAATTTGACGGGTAGGGTCTTGCCTTGCTCGGCCTGGTAGGCCTCGAGGGTCTTGCGGACGGCCACGATGGTCAGTTTGAGGATCTGGCTGGAGGTCAGATCGACCTCTGAGGGAATGTTCATGTTGGCCACATTGAGGCGGACATTGAGCGTTTTGCCGTCCTTATGGGCGAGAATGGTGATGCCGGTGAGCATCAGCAGATTGGCCTCCTGGACTTGGTAGTTGTCGTTGTTGGAGGGAATCTTGTGGCTGCGGCGGATGGCGTGGACCAAATCCTCGGGAACGGCACCAGTGATGGCATGAGGGCGCGACATCACACAGGCCTGCAGGGCGTCGCCAGTTTGGGAAACCGCTTCGTCTCCATCGGTGTCGTGGAGGCTGAGGGGTTCGAAAATGGGGGTGACCATGATGGTGGTCGCAGCAGCTGGAAGACAGCTGAGGGCGACGGCCAGGATGGGGAAAAGCAGAGCTTTCATGGGCGCACCATGCCTCATGTTAGCGGAAATTGCCAGTTCAAAGGATCTTGCCAAGACGGGGCTGCGAGGCTTTCCATGGTGCATGGATTTGCTCGAATGCGCACGCCGCGTGATGGAAATCGAGAGGGAAGGGCTGGAACGTCTTTCCGCTGGTCTCGACGATCGCTTCGTCAATGCGGTCGAGATCATGCGCGAAACTGTCGAGCGTGATGGTAAGATCGTGGTGGTTGGTGTGGGTAAGTCTGAGAATATCGGTCTCAAGATTGCGGCGACGCTAAATTCGACCGGCGCCACGGCTGTCGTCCTCAATTCGCAGAACGCCTTACACGGTGATCTCGGCATTCTTTCCGATGGAGATGCCATTCTGGCACTATCTTATTCCGGTGAAACCGAAGAGCTCATCAATGTGATGCCCTTCATCAAGCGCTTCGAGGTGAAGGTGATTGCACTTACGGGCAAACCCGATTCCAGTCTCGGTCAGTTTTCTGATATCACGCTAGATACTTCGGTGGAGCGTGAAGCCTGCCCGCTCAATCTCGCACCGACTTCCTCTTCCACCTCCATGCTAGTGATGGGTGATGCGCTTGCGATGGTGCTGCTCGAAACGCGTGGCTTTACCGAAGAAGACTTCGCTCGCTTCCATCCGGGTGGCTCACTCGGCAAGGCACTGCTGACCAAAGTGCGCGACATCATGCGCACCGATCAGGATCTGCCGACTGTTGATCTTGCCGCCGACGTCTTTGCTGCCATCGATTGCATGAACAAGGCGAAGGCCGGTGCTTGTTTGATTCTCAATGAGGACGGCACGCTGGCTGGGATATTCACGCACGGCGACTTTGCCCGTTGTTTCCGCAAGGATCCTTCCTTGGGTGACAAGCCCGTTGCGGATCTGATGACCAAGACGCCCATCTCGGTAAAGGCGGATGATCTCGCGGTGGAAGTGCTCAAGACCCTCGGTCAAAGCCGCATCGATGATCTCGTGGTGCTGGATGACGATGGCAAGCCCGTCGGCCTTGTTGATACCCAGGACCTGGCGCGCTTGAAGATTGTTTAAAGACTGCGCTCTGCAATCTCACCCTTGAGTTGCTCGACGAAGGCATCGAGGTCCATGGGTTCGAGATCGCCTTTGTCGCGGTGACGTGGTGCGACTTTGCCTTCCTCCATTTCGCGCTGACCGATGACGATCATGTAGGGGATGCGGTCGAGGCGGGCGTTACGGATCTTGGCGCCGATCTTGTCTGGTGTGCGGTCCACGGTGAGGCGGATGCCGGCGTCGGCGAGTTTGGCGGCAGCTTCTTCGGCGTATTCGAGGGTCTTGTCCGAGATGGGAATCACCCGAACCGGCTCGGGGGCGAGCCAGGCGGGGCATTTGCCATCGAAATGTTCGATCAGGAGGCCGGTGAAGCGCTCCATGGAGCCGAAGGGTGCCCGGTGGATCATCACCGGCACGTGAGGCTGGTTGTCGGCACCCACATAGGAGAGGCCAAAACGGACGGGGAGGTTGTAGTCCACCTGGACGGTACCCAGCTGCCAGTCGCGGCCGATCACGTCCTTCACCACGAAGTCGATTTTGGGGCCGTAGAAGGCCGCTTCACCCAGTTCTTCGGTGTAATCGACGCCCATGGTTTCCACGGCCTGACGCAGGGCGGCCTCGGCTTTGTCCCAGTTTTCGGGGTCGCCGACATACTTGTCGCTATCGGGATCACGGAGGGAGAGACGAACTCGGTAGTCGCTCATTCCCAAAGTGTTAAGCACCTTTTTTACGAGATCCAAGCAACCGGTGATTTCCTCGGCCAGCTGATCGGGAGTGCAGAAGAGGTGGGCGTCGTCTTGGGTGAATCCACGGACGCGGGTCATGCCGCCGAGCTCACCGGACTGCTCCCAGCGGTAGACGGTGCCGAACTCCGCCAGACGCACCGGAAGGTCGCGGTAGGAGTGGTGATCGCTGTCGAAAATCTTAATGTGATGAGGGCAGTTCATCGGCTTGAGCATATAGCCCTCGTATTCGCCCTCCTCGAGGCCGTTGATCAGCGTGGCGCATGTGGCGTCCTCGTCGGCGAGCTTTTCCAGGGTATCGCGCTCAGCGATGGCGGGATATTGGCTCTCCTGGTAGTAGGGGAAGTGGCCGGAGGTGCGGTAGAGGTCCAATTTGCCGATATGAGGCGTGAAGACCTGCTTATAGCCCTGTTTGTCGAGTTCCTCGGTGATGAAGTCCTGCAGCGCGCGGCGGACCAGCGCACCTTTGGGTTTCCAGAGAATCAGGCCCT
>CAZIPY010000054.1:0-13306 GCA_964541125.1 uncultured Luteolibacter sp.
GCCAACCTGTTCGAAGAGGTCGCTCAGGATTAAGGTGGTATTACTCAAGTTCAGGGCCTCATCGTTCTCTTTCGCCAATGACAATGCCTCGTTGGAAATATCGGTGAGAATGACGTCCCAGTCTGGACGTTCCGCTGCCAGGGATAATCCAAGCACGCCAGTGCCACATCCGACATCGAGGATGCTTTGATTTTTTGGCAGCTCCCAAGAGAGGATCCATTCGGCGAGTTCCTCAGTTTCGGGGCGGGGGATGAGCGCGCGACCGTCGCATATGAACTCGTGGTCGAGGAAGGCGACGGTGCCCAAGAGGTGTTGCAGTGGCACGCCTTCTCCACGCTTCTTAAGGGATTCACGCAGTGGTGCCAGTTCGGCCTCTTCAAGAGGCCGGTCGAATTGGGTGTAGATCTCCATTCGCGAGCAGCCGAGCTGATGAGCAACCAGCCACTGCATGTTGCGCCGAGCATCTTCGATGCCGCGCTTTTCCAGGTAGCTGGTGCCGCCGTCGATGGTTTCCAGAACGGTTTTCATGCGCCGTGCGAAGGTTGAGGGGAAGCTGCGGCAAGGCCAAGACGATTTCACTTTTGGACGACCTTTGTCTCTGTGAGATTGCTTCTATGAAATGGATCCTCTGCCTCGCTCTGGCTCTTGCCGGAATCGTTCATGCTGAGAAGAAGCCCAACATCATCCTCATCATGGCTGACGACCTCGGCTATCGAGAGCTGGGTTGCTACGGCCAGAAGAAGATCCAGACGCCCCACATCGACAAGATGGCCAAGGAGGGGATGATCTTCACCCAGTTCTACGCGGGCTCCGCCGTCTGCGCCCCCACTCGCTGCAACTTGATGACGGGCCTGCACGGTGGCAACGCCTACATCCGCAACAACGGCGAGATCAAGAACCCGGCCAAGGATCGCTTTGGGGGTCAGACGCCCATTCCTGCCGACTCTCCCTGCATCGCCAAGACCCTCAAGGCGGCCGGCTACGTGACCGGCTGCTTTGGAAAGTGGGGCTTGGGAGGGCAGGGGACCACTGGCGACCCTCTCAATCAGGGTTTCGATCGCTTCTACGGCTACAACTGCCAGCGCAACGCCCACAACCTCTACCCCCTTTATCTGGAGGACGACGACAAGCTGCACCTGCTCGAGGGCAACACCCGTGGCCGCACCGGCAAGCAGTATGCGCCGCAACTCATCGCCGATCGAGTCCTCGAGTTTGTGAAGGAGAACAAAGACAAGTCCTTCTTCCTCTACTATCCGACCGTCATTCCCCATCTGCCGCTGCAGGTGACCGACGAGTATCTGAATCTCTACAAAGGCAAGTGGCCTGAGACGCCGCACAAGAAGGGGAGCTATCAACCCCACGACACGCCCAAGGCCTGTTACGCCGGCATGATCACTTTCATGGACGCGCAGATGGGGAGGCTGATGGCCCTGCTCAAAGAACTGGAGATCGATGACAACACCATCGTGATGTTCACCTCCGACAACGGCACCACCCATCTGAAGAGCCAGGCCGATTACGAGTTCTTCGAGAGCGTGGGCGAACTGCGCGGACTCAAGGGTCAGCTTTACGAAGGCGGTATCCGCGTGCCCTTGGTGGTTCGTTGGCCCGGCAAGATCAAGCCGGGCACGACGAGTGACTTGATCAGCGCTCACTACGATTTGCCTGCGACCTTGTCTGAAATCGCTAGCACGGAGTTCCCAAAAAGCGATGGCATCAGCATGCTGCCGACCTTCATCGGCGGCGAGCAGCCAAAGCACGAGTTCCTGATGTGGGATTTTGCCGGCTACGGCGGGCAGTTGGCTGTGCGCTCTGGCAAATGGAAGGGGATCAAGCGGGGGCTGCAGAAGAAACCAGATGTGCCCATGGAGCTCTATGATTTGAGTAACGATATCTCCGAACAGATTGATGTAGCCGGGGCAAATCCGGAGGTGGTGGCCAAGCTTGAGGCTGTTCTCAAGCGTGAGCGCAGCATGCCTGAGCTCGAGCGCTTCCGCTTCGGGCGATACGCGGAGGACTAGGTTGTGAACACGACCTAAGCCGTTTTTTGCCTTTCGGTGTCTGACTGCCCGCTCTAGCGTCTAAGGCGTCATGTTTGACACCGCCGAGCTGGGCAGAACCGTTTCCAAGGAGGACTACATCGAGCAGTCCGAAGCCTTGTGCGTGGACCTGCTGGAAACCCAGTTCAAGCTGCGCAAGGCACCCTTTCCAGTGCTGGTGCTGTTTGCAGGCGTTGATGGCGCCGGCAAGAGTGAGACCGTCAACCTCCTTCACGAGTGGATGGATCCCCGCTGGCTTCTCGCACGTGCCTATGGCGAGCCCACTCAGGAGGAGCGGGAAAGGCCCTTGTTCTGGCGCTACTGGAAGGATCTGCCGGCAAAGGGCCGCATCGGCTTCTTCCACAGTGCCTGGTATTCCGACCCCATCCTCGACCGCGTCTACGACCGCATCAGCAACGAAGACTTCGAGGAGTCCCTCGAACACATCCTCGCCTTCGAACGCGCGCTCGTGGACGACGGTGCGCTCATCGTGAAGTTTTGGATGCACCTCAGCAAAGAGGATGAAAAGAATCGCCTCAAGCAACTCGAGGAGGATCCGCTCACCAGTTGGCGGGTGAAAGAGTGCGACTGGGAAAACTGGGAGCATTACGACCAGTTCATCGAGGTGGCCGAACGAGCCATCACCAAGACCAGCCGTGGTCGCACCCCGTGGCATATCGTGGAAGGTGCTGATGAAAATTATCGCAGTCTTTCGGTGGCCGGTACGCTGCTCAACCGCATCCAGGAGCACATGGAAGCCATGGCTGACAATGAGGATGTTGAAAAGGATCCCAAGAAGAAGGCGAAGAACGCGGCCAAGTCATTGGAAAGTCTCTCCTACAATCCCACTCCGGACGTCACCATCCTCAGCCATCTGGATATGGAGCAGGCCTATCCCACAGAGGTCTATCGCCAGCGGCTGGAGGAGCTGCAGGGCCGGCTCGATCAGCTCTCGCGCGAGGCCAAGGAGCTTGGAGTGTCGACCGTTCTGGTCTTCGAAGGGTGGGATGCTGCCGGCAAGGGTGGGGCGATCCGCCGCATTATCCCCGGCCTGGATTCTCGCATCTCTCAGGTCATTCCCATCGGCGCCCCATCGGATGAAGAGAACGACTACCACTATCTCTGGCGCTTCTGGCGGCACATGCCGCTCAAGGGTCGGGTGACCATCTTCGACCGCTCCTGGTATGGCCGGGTGCTGGTGGAGCGCATTGAGGGCTTTGCTTCCGAGCGCGAATGGAAACGTGCCTTCACCGAGATCAATGAGTTCGAAGATCAGCTCATCGATAACGATACGGTTGTCTGCAAGTTCTGGATGCATATCACCAAGGAAGAGCAGGAACGCCGCTTTGAACGACGTAAGAACCGGGCCCACAAGAAGTGGAAGCTGACCGATGAGGATTGGCGCAACCGCGAAAAGTGGGACGAATACGAAGTGGCGGTGAACGAGATGGTCGAGCGCACCAGCACCACCCGATCCCCTTGGACCTTGGTGGAAGCCAACGACAAAAAGTTCTCCCGCATCAAGGTGCTCGAAACCATTTGTAATAGTCTCGAAAAGAAAATCGAGGCGGTGAAGAGTCGCCACAGCTGAAACCCTAAATAATCATGATCATCCATCGATTGATTCCAGTCCTGCTGTTGTTAGGCTGTGCATCGCTTCAGGCGCAAATCACCACCCCCGGCCTGTTTAAGGCTCTCAAAGGTCAGAAGGCTAAGGGACAGCAAATGAAAGTGGTGCAGCATGCCAAACAGATCGGTTTCGCCTTGTTCCAGTTTGATGCGGATTACGGTAGATGGCCGGGCGAGAAGAGTGCAGAAGAGCTCAATAAGGAGACGAACGGCGAAGCCCAAGTGGCGGCCGATTCCTCCAATGACTGTTTTTTTCAGCTCATTTCAGGTGGCTATGTCGATAATCCCGAGCTTTTTGCTCCAGATCGAAAAGATCAGGCCGGGGCAAAGAAGGATAAGCCCAACAAGTTGGAGCATTGCTTTTTCTCCTATATATCTGGGGGTTCATCGGCCAATCCTGCTGCTCAACCCTTGGTGATGGCTCCTTTGATTAAGGGCAAGAAGACCTTCGATCCCAAGCCCCTCAACGGCAAGGCCGTGGTCCTGCTTATCGACATGAGTGTCCACGTGATGGACATCAACGAGGAGGGTCGCGTGATGATCGACGGTAAGGATCTTTTCGATCCCAAGCAGCCCTACTGGAATGGCAAAGAGCCTACCGTGAAATGGCCCGAGTAGACTTCACTCCACCAGCGTGCCTTCGGTGACGCCGAGTTTCTCCAGAGCTTCGACTTCCTGCATCAACTGATCATCACTGATCTCGCGGCGGATAAACTGGCGATAGGCGGCAATGCTGCGGGCGGCGGTTGCCTTGTCTTCGTCGAGTAGCTCGATGCGGAACTGCCTCAGGCCCGAACTATGCAGCGCCTTGAAGAAGCGGGCTCCCGTCTGGGCGCGGCCGTTGAAGAGAGTGTTGCGGCAACCGACGTCGGCTTGCAGACGGTGCAGTTGACCGACGCGGTCCTTGAGATGGACGACATGTTTTTCGCAGGGGCGGCCGCAGTCCTTGTAGGTGGTTCCTTCGCTAAGGAATACACAGAACACGCAATGCTCCATATGAAACATGGGCATGTGCTGGTGGAGAGTGAGTTCCAGCCAGTCCGAGGGTGTGCCATTGGCGAGTTCGAGCACCTGGCCGATGTTGAGATCGTAGGAGACGGTGAGGCGATCGAGATTGGCCTCTTCCTTGAGTAGCTTGGCGGTAATGGGATTGGCGACGTTGAGGGAGAAGTCGCCGACTTTGATCAGGTCGTCGCGGTCGCGGTAATGTTCTAGTGAAGCGAGGTTGCGCAGTAGCAGGCCATCCGGCTCGGCGCGCTCGATCAGTTTGAGATAACCAATCTCACCCGGTTTGAGGATGCGCGGGGTGGCCAGTAGGATCTTGCTCTCGCTGTCGCGCACGATTTGGACGGCTTCTTTGAAGCGGCGCGGATCTTCGAAGTCGCAGTAGATGTCGACCTTCGCTTCCACGGCGGCCTCAACCTGCTCCATGGTGCGGCAAAGCACGGTTAGCGAGTTGTCCGAGTCAGAGGCTCCTGTCTTTGGCAGCAGATCCGAGAAGGAAGCGGTAGAAGCTTGGTAGGTGGGAGTGCCTTGCTGCTCATCCATTTTCGCAACCAGGTCGCGGCGGAGGCGATTGAGGGCGGAAATGGCAATGTGGCAGTCGCCTTCGAGTTGGTTGTCGAGTGAGCCGAGTTGGTAAGTGCTGTCGCCGAGGCGACCGAGTTGTTTGGTGAGAGTGTCGGTGTCGAGCGGGCGTTTGCTCGCTTCCTGCAAGGGCTCTTCACTTTGCACGGTGATGCCCTTGGCGGTAATGCTCAGGATATCGCCGGGTTTGCCGGTCACGATGATGTCCAGTGCCTGGCGCTCCGGTTCGAGTCTGGCGTTCTGCCAGGCTTTGCGGAGTTCAGTTTCGAGCTTGGGATCGGAAGTCTTGTAGACGGTGTGGCCGGGCTTGATGCGGTCGAAGTTGATGCCGCTATACTGCTTGTGAAAGACGATGCGGTTCTCCTCGATCTTCCAGATGCGCGCGCCCTGTTCGAGGTCGCGGTTTTCGCCGGCATCGAAGACCACGCCATCACCGGCCGCAACGGGCACGCCGGTGGTATTGGTGAGGGTGATCCAGCCGTTCTGTGCCTTCTCGATGGTGCCGAGCAGAGGTCCACGCTTTTTGCCGTAGCGGCCATGGGTGAGGTAGGGGTGGTTGGTGCCTGCCAGCCAGCCGGTGCTCAGGCCGCGTGAGAAGGTCATCTCCAGAGCATACTTATCATCCTCGGTGACCGTTGATGCATGGTCCTGCATCGCATCGTCCAAGGCCTTGCGGTAGACGCGGGTGACGGCGGTCACATACTCGGGCGACTTGAGCCGGCCTTCAATTTTATAAGACTTCACGCCGGCTCTCACCAGATCGGGAATCATGTCGACGGCGGCGAGATCCTGTGGGCTCAGGAGATAGCGAACTTCGCCTAGCTCCTGTTCCTCGCCATCGACCACGATTTCGTAGGGCATGCGGCAGGCTTGCGCGCATTCGCCGCGATTGGCACTGCGCTGGCCGAGGGACTCGCTGGTCAGGCATTGTCCGGAGTAGGCCACACACAAGGCACCATGCACAAAAACTTCGAGAGGAGTTTGCGGAGACGTGAAGCGCTCGATCTCCTTGACCGAGAGCTCGCGCGCCAACACCGCACGTTCGAGGGGAAAGAGCGATTCAATGAACTGTAGGCCCTCGGGCGAGGTGATAGTCATTTGCGTGGAAGCGTGGACTTCCACATTCGGCGCGATCTCGCGCGCCATCTTCGCCAACCCCAGGTCCTGAATGATCAGAGCATCGACGCCCGCCTCGGCGACCGCGCGGAGTTGCGCTTCCGCCGCTTCCAGCTCACCAGTGAAGATGAGGGTGTTCATCGTTACGAAGCCGCGGACGCCGTGGCGGTGGAGGAACTGCATCAGTTCCGGTAGATCTTCGTTGGTGAAGTTGTCGGCACGCAGCCGCGCATTGAACTGCGGTAGGCCAAAGTAAATGGCATCCGCACCTGCCGCCACCGCCGCACGGGCACAGTCCCAGTTGCCGGCGGGGGAGAGGAGTTCGGGGGTGGGTTCGGACGGATGCATGGTCCCTCCTTCAGCGCTTACTGCGAGGGCCGGATGCGTCATCGTCTTCCTCTTCACCCTCCTTCTTTTCACGGCCTTTACCGAAGATCAACGCATTGGGTTTCTCCTCGAGTAGATCGGCGACGGCCTTGATGGAGGCCAGGGCGGCGCGGAGGTCTGCGAGAGTCTTGTCGATGTCCTGATTGATTTCGCCCTCGGGGCCCAAGGTGGCAATGGCCTTCTTGATCTCTTCCATGGTGCCTGCGATCTCCTTGGGCAATTCCTTGAACTTAGGATCCTCGAAGACCTCGCGGGCGGCAGCGGCCATGTCCTTGCCTTCGTCCGCCGCCTCGGCGATGGCGTCCATGACCTTGTCGATGTCGAGCTTCTCGATCTTCGCCACGACCTTATCGACCTGATCCATGATGTTGTTGAGCTTGGGCTCAAGTTGGGCGAGTCCGGTAGCAACGGTGGGGAAGGTCGCGTAGCGGCCGACCTTGCCGATCTTGGCAGGCTTGGCGCCCGAATGGTAATCGAAGTCGATGTGCATGGCTCCGGTGATCAGACTGGTGGTCTTGAGTCCGGCGCGCAGGCCCTTGTCGATCTCCTCGATGAAGAAGGTGGTGTCGGGACGCACGGTGACGTCATCGCTCTTGGGTCGGCACAGCGAGGGGTCGATGTCGATCAGCACGGGGATGCGTGGGTCGTCGTGTGAGTCCACCAGCTCGAAGGAAATCTTTGAAATCCGACCGATGGGAATGCCGCGAAACTCAACCGGAGAGTCGACTGTGAGACCGCGGACCGTTTGGTCGAAGAGTAGCAGGAAGGTGAGGGTGGGGGTGAAGGTAGAACGCCGGGCCGCCCCTTCGTCGGGGAACAGCTTGAAGGCGTGGCCGTCGACGCAGGAGTCACCCGGGCCGACCATGCCTTCGGCGAGGCCGAAGGAAACCCCGCCGGAGATCATCGACTCGAGCGAAGGGGTTTTGACCACCACGCCCGAGGCTCCGACGTCAATCTCGAGTCCGCTGCTGTTCCAGAAGCGGCAATTTTCGGTGAGCAGATGGCTGTGCTCGTCCTCAATGAAGGCCTCATAAGACACCTGTTGACCGTCGTCGCTGAGCTCTCGGCTCTCAATCCGGCCGACTTCAAAGCCGCGATAGTAGATAGGTGCACCGACCTGTAGGGCTCCGGCTTCCTCAGCAACGAGGACAATGCGCCGTCCGGGCACATTGCTATTGGTGGCGGGGGGAGTCTCCAAACCCTGGAAGGCATCACGACGCTTGCCGCCGTTCTGGCCTGGGTCGAGCTCGATGTAGACCCCTTGGATAAGCGTGCCCAAGCCTGAGATTTCAGCGGCCGAAAGGCGTGGTTTGACCACCCAAAACTGAGTGTTTTCCGTGAGCAGTGCATCGGCGCCCTCCTTGAGCTCGACAACGACCATTACCGAGTTGAGGTCGTCGGAAAGTTTCACTTCCTTGACCACGCCAACCTTCACTGAACGGCAGCGGATCTCGGTCTGGCCGGCCTTGATGCCCTCTGCGGTCTCGAAGGTGATAGTGGCGATCGGGCCACTGGTGGCAAAATTCTGGTAGAGCAGCCAAGTGCCGATCAGGAGTGCCAGAATAGGCATAACCCAGACAATGTTCCATCGCTTCGTCTTTTTGACGATGGGCTGGGTGGGTGTTGGGGTTGGCAGGCTCACGGGTGATCAGGCGTTAGTTTCGGGAAGTGAATCGGGAGTCCTTCTCTTTTTCGCGGTCTTCCTTTTGCAGTCCGGATGATCCAGTCGGTCCCACAGCAGGCGTGGATCGAAATTCATCGCTGCGAACATGGTAAGCATGACCACGGCTCCAAATGCAAGTGCGCCGGCTTGGGGAACGATGGAGGTGTAGTTTCCGAACTGGACCAGTGAGACCAGAATACCGACCACGAAGATATCCATCATCGACCAGCGACCGAGCAGTTCAGTGATGTGATAGACCCTGCCGAGCGAGCCGGGACTGGGGTGGACCATGCCCTTGGCGGCCGCACACAGCCAAAGAAGGGCCGCCATCTTGAGGATGGGGATGAGGATGGAGGCGCAGAAAATGACGATGGCGATGGGGTAGGCACCCTCCAGCCAGAAGGCCATCATCCCGGCGAGGATGGTCTTGTCCACGGCGACGCCCAATTCCGTGACGGTGATCATTGGCAGGAGGTGCGAGGGGATGTAGAGCGCCATCGCGGCAAACACCATGGCGAGGGTGTTTTCCACGGAGTCGATCTTGCGGGTGTAGATTCGGCTGCGGCAACGCGTGCAATGTCCCTTTTCGGGCAAGACCTGACTGACCTTGCCGCAGGTGCGGCAACCGGCAAGGTCGTGATCGATGGCTTTGACGTGTCGTTCTTTCATGAAGATGTCGATTGGTGGGCGACTTCGACCCGGTCCCACAGTTCGCGGCGATCAATACCTGCCAAGGCGGCGGCCATGCAGACCATGACCCCGCAGTAAGAATAGAATCCCACGTTGATGGTGACTTCCGCCACCTGGGCCAGCTTGAGAATGCTCACGAGGACCCCGAGGGCGAAGACCTCGACCATGTTCCATGGTTCGGTGCGGTAGACCCACTTCACGATGAAGTAGGTGCCGGGTGCTCGCCGACCAAGCAGCAGGGGCATGGAGGTGTAGACCATGCCGCAGATCAGGAACATCGGGGCGAGAATCGTGAAGATCAGCACCGAGCAGCCCAGCAACGGGGCATCGTTCTGCATCAGCGAGGTGGCAGTATTGAACAGGGTTAGCTCGCGCTGCAGGCCCGCGGCATTGAGGGTGAGGAAGGGCAGGCTCTGGGCCACGATCATCAGCAACAGTGCGGAGAGGGAAAAGCAGGTGGCGCGGATCAACGAGGCGTGGCGGTTCTGATACAGCACATGACCGCAGCGCTTGCAGGTGGCGGCTTCGCCCTCCTCGATTTCGGCTGCCTCATGGAGAGTGTCGCAGAATAGACAGGCAACTTTCTCGCCCTCCTTCTCAGCATGCGGCCAGGGTCGCATGGCCTCTTTGAGGCGATGGAACAGCTTCTTCAAATCAGGTGGATGCGATCACGCGCTGGGAGAGGGAGCCGAGCCCTTCGACGCAGCATTCGACCATGTCGCCGGCTTGGAGGAAACGGGGAGTGTCCATGCCCATGGCCACGCCGCTGGGCGTGCCGGTGGCGATGACATCGCCGGGCAGCAGGGTCATGAAGCGGCTGACCTCGCTGACCAATCGACGGACGGTGAACATCATGTCCTTGGTCCAGCCGTTCTGGCGGATCTCGCCGTTGACCTTGCACCAAAGGCGCAGTTTCTGCGGGTCCGGAATTTCATCGGTGGTGGTCAGGTAAGGGCCCATTGGGGCAAAACTGTCGGCGCTCTTGCCCTTGGTCCACTGGCCACCGAGTTCGAGCTGGTGACTGCGTTCGGAATAGTCACAGAAGGTGGAATAGCCGGCAACGTGAGAGAGGGCCTCCTCCTTGTCGATTCGGCTGGCGGTCTGGCCAATGACCACTGCCAGCTCCACCTCGTAGTCGAGTTTGGTGGAGCCGGGTGGCAGGACGACATCGTCGTTGGGACCACTCCAGGCGCTGCTGGCCTTCATGAACATCACGGGCTCGGTCGGCAGTTCGCCTCCCATTTCCATAGCGTGCTCCCGATAGTTCTTGCCGATGCAGACAATCTTGGAGGGGCGGGCCACTGGTGGGCCTAGGCGCTCATGGGAGGGAACCTCGGCGGCTCCCGGACAGCCCTCCTTCACCCATTCCGCGAGGGCTTCCAAACCCCCACTGGCGAAGAAGCCTTCGTCGTAGTCGTGGAACTCGCCGCTGGCGTCCAGCATGCGGCCGTTCTCGAGCAGAACTCCGGGTTCCTCGCGGCCTGGTTCACCGAAGCGGATCAGTTTCATGGCCGGATCATACCAACTTTTGCGTGAGGCACAGCCATTAAATGGCTGAGGTCTACCAACAAGGTACAGGTTAATTCCATGTCCCGTGCTTTTCGGTATTGAACATGCTTAAGACCCATTGAATAGATTTCACCCACATGAGTTTGATGCGTCTCGCCATTCTTGGCTGCGGTTCCCGCGGCCGCACCTACGCCCGAATCGCCGCCACCATGCCCGACCGATATGAATTGGTCGCTGTGGCAGACCACGACTCGGCCAAGACTGCAACCCTTGCCGAGTTGCGTGAACCAGGACAGATCCAGGTGTTCGATTCCGATGAAGCCCTCTTTGCTGAGGGCAAGATTGCTGACGTGCTGATCATCGCCACCCAGGATGCTCAGCACTTCGGCCATGCGATGGCGGCCATGGAGCTGGGCTATGATCTGCTTCTGGAGAAGCCCGCCGCCGAGACACTCGAGCGTTGCGAAGCACTTCACGATAAGGCGGTGGAGAAAGGTCTACGCATTCTGCCCTGCTTCGTCCTGCGCTACACTCCCTTCTATCGTGCTGTGAAGGACTTCATCGATAGTGGCCGTTTGGGCCGGGTGATGAGTATCCGTGCTTCGGAGGGTGTCGAAGCTTTCCACAATGCCCACTCTTATGTCCGAGGCCACTGGTCCAGCACCGAAAAGTCATCGCCGATGATTGTCGCCAAGTGCTCACATGACACCGACCTCATGTGCTGGTTCGCTGGTGCCGGTCCCAAGTCCATCACCAGTCATGGTCGCCTCGATTGGTTCAAAAAGGAGAATGCTCCCGCCGGCGCTCCCGAGCGCTGTACCGACGGTTGTCCGGTGGCCGACGAATGCATCTACGATGCGCATCGCTATCTAGGTGAGATGCGCAACTTC
Organism: uncultured Luteolibacter sp.; assembly: GCA_964541125.1. GTDB lineage: Bacteria > Verrucomicrobiota > Verrucomicrobiia > Verrucomicrobiales > Akkermansiaceae > Luteolibacter. The sequence continues at coordinate 11,511 of CAZIPY010000054.1, forward strand.
CTGCGCATGGTCATGCCGGGTGCGGAAGGGGAGACCGGTGCCTACGAACTGCCCGAAGAACCCATCATGGATTTCCTCAAGACCTCCGACTGGGGTCGTTGCGTCTACCGCTGCGACAACAACGTGGTGGATCATCAGGTGGTCGCTACCGAAATGGAGAACGGTGTCACTGCATCGCTGACCATGACCGCCTTCGACTGCAACCGCACCATCGAGATTCACGGCACTCGAGGTTCCTTGCGTGGTGGTGAACCATGGGAGGAAGGGGGTGCCCACCAGCTATGGTTCCGCGACCATCGCAGTGGGGAAGTGGAGGAAATTAAGGTGCCCGAACCCGAGGGTGATGGCTACGCCAGCCATGGAGGAGGGGACTTCGGAATTGTAAATTCGCTCGATCGGCTGTTTGCCGGTCCGGATGCGTTGCCGCCCGGATTGGAAGGCATTGCGGGCCATCGTCTGGCCTATCGGGCTGAGGAATCCCGTCTGGCGGGTGGTGCGCCGCGTTGACATTCGGGCTTCGGCCAGCCAATTTGTCGCCCATGGACGCGATGAAAATTTTGCTCGGAGCCACGGTGGCATTGCTGCTGGGGGCCATCTTTGTGTCCTGGCAGGGCTCCCAGAAAGCCAAGCCCGGCGAGTTGGCCCAGCTTCAGACCCAATTCGATGAGCTCAAGGAAGAGCTGCGCAAAAGCCGTGAGCAGAACGGCGGTCAGCCTGCTCCTCAGCCTCAACCTCAGCCCCAACCCCAATACACCCCTGAGCAGATCGCTGAAGCCCAGCGCATCATTGATCAGCAGCGGGCCGCCGACGCCGCTAAGACCTCCGCTGCCAATCAGGCTCAGATGGATGCTCAGTTGCAGCGTGATGAGCAAGGCCTCATTCAGGAGAAATTGTACGAGAGCAAGGATGGCAATCTCAAGCGTGCTCGCTGGATTTCCGACGCCCTGCTGGTCGGTCGTGTGTTGCACTACGAGGATGACCCGCAGTTTGGAGGTTTCATCACCTTTGAAGTCCTGATGCCCGAGCAGGTGCAGGAGGGCAGCATTATCGGTATCCGCCGCAACAAGACAGGCATCCTCTATCAATTCAAGGTGCAGGATATCTCCCCCGAAGGCGCGATCGCTAATCCGGTCACCGTGATCGGCGACATCAAACCCGTGAGGGGTGATGAACTGATCTTCCCGCCGCTCTACTGAGTCGGACCATTTCGATCCCCCCACTGATCATGTCGACCACCGTCGGACTCGTCTCCCTTGGCTGTGCCAAGAACCTGATTGATTCGGAAGTGATGATCGGTCACCTCGCCGAGGCCGGCATGGCGCTGACGCCTGATCCCGAGCTCGCCGACGTGCTCATCGTCAACACCTGCTCCTTCATCGACATGGCCAAGCAGGAAAGCATCGATGCGATCTTCGGTGCGGTCGATGCCCGCAAGGAGGATCCCGAGCGCGAGCGCCAGAAGATCATCGTCGCCGGCTGCCTTTCCCAGCGCTTTGCCACCGAACTGCCAGGCATCATGCCCGAGGTCGACGCCTTTATTGGCCTGGACCAGATCACCAAAGTGGCACCCATCATCAACAACCTCATGGGTGGGCGGGAGGCCTCAGAAATCGGTAAGGATGCGGACGACAAAGTGGAAGGTCCCGCCGCCACCGACGACCCGCGCGACTACGTCACCCTCAAGCCCAAGTATGTGCCGGACTACGCCACGCCGCGCATGCGTCTCACTCCGGATCATTATGCCTATGTGAAGATCGCCGAAGGCTGCAATCACACCTGCACCTTCTGCATCATCC
>CAZIPY010000055.1:0-2032 GCA_964541125.1 uncultured Luteolibacter sp.
CGTCCGGACGATCAAGACGGACTTGGATGAGCTCGGTGGGAGAGCCGAAGAGAATTGGCCATTCACGGCGATTCCGTTAGCGAATGACAATGTGCTCGTGAACCTGACTCACGGGAATAAGACAGTCGAGTTTGACCCATCAGGTAAGGTCGTTTGGCAAGTCGATAACACTACCAACCCGGGGCTCTTTGCGGATCCCTGTGGAGGGCAGCGTTTGCCTAACGGGAATACGATCATCTGCAGCTATGGACAGCGTGATTCTAAGAAGCCTCGGATCTTTGAAGTCACACCAGACAAGAAAGTGGTCTGGGAATACTATCACCCGAGCAAGAATGTTCATGAAGTGCATGTCGTGACCACGAACGGCAAGCCGATCTCCGGTGAAGCGCTTCGCTAGCCAATGCGCACGGGTTACAAACCCATGCTACGGACAAGCAACCCTTCCCGGAGTAGCACGGGTTTGTAACCCGTGGCCCAAAGTTCCTGCCGATAGGCAATCCAGTAATTCGAGCATTGTGCAAATACTATCAAACACGCCCTAATGCGCGTTTCGCTATTCATTCCCTGTTTCGTGAACCAGTATTTCCCGGAAGCGGGAATCGGTATGGTCCGAGTGCTGGAGCGGCTTGGGCACTCTGTAGACTATCCACAGGGGCAGACTTGTTGTGGACAGCCCGCGTTCAATTCAGGTTATTGGGAGGAAGCCAAGCCGCTGGCATCGCGGATGTTAGATCTGTTTGAAGCGAGTGACGCCGTTGTTTCCGCCTCGGGCAGTTGCGGCGCGATGATCAAGGTTTTCACGCCTAAGCTATTGGCCGATTCCGAACATGAGTCACGGGCGAAAGAGCTGGCTTCGAAAACGTACGAGTTTTCTGATTTCCTCGTGAACCAGTTGAGTGTCACTGATGTGGGAGCACGCTACTCTGCGAAAGCGACTTTCCATGATGGTTGCCACGGCTTGCGTGAGTTGGGTATCAAAGAGGAGCCACGAAAGCTTCTGCGTGCGGTGGACGGGCTTGAGTTGGTGGAGATGGATCATGCCGAGGAGTGTTGTGGCTTTGGTGGTACGTTTGCAGTGAAGTTTCCTCACATTTCGACGTCCATGGGTGAGGTGAAATGTTCTAGCATTCGTGATACGCAGGCCGATGTGGTCGTTAGCAATGACAGTAGTTGTCTCATGCACATCGACGGATTGCTGAGAAAGCAAGGCCGACCTGTGCCTACGAAACATCTGGCAGAGATTCTGGCGCAGACATGAGCACAAACAACGCCAGGTCGTTTCAAGCGGATTCGGAGAACTATCGGTCGAAGGTCGATACACGTGCCTTTCTACGATCTTCGCTAGCGGGATACGCGACACGTCGCGAGGTTCGTCAGTCGCAATTCCGGACTTGGGAGAGGGCGCGTGATGCTGCCTCTGCTATCAAGGCGGAAGCTATCGAGAATTTGGATCGCTACCTGCCTGATTTCATCGAGCGTGCTGAGGCGCGAGGGATCAACGTCTTTGTCGCTAAGGACGGGGAGCGTGCCCGTCAAGAAGTGATCAGGATCATCACGGAGAAAGAGGCCCGTTGTGTCGTCAAATCGAAGAGTATGACTGGCGAGGAGATTCACCTGTCACAGGCATTGGAGAAGATTGGGCTTGAGGTGATCGAATCAGACTTGGGCGAGTTTATCGTTCAACTGCGTGAAGAAGCGCCGTTTCACATCGTCTTTCCGTCGATGCATTTGCGGCGAGGGGAAATTCAGAAACTGTTTGCCGAGAAGATAGGCCAGGGGGCTGGAGCGTCGGATGATCCTTCTTCTCTGACCATGGATGCACGACGAGCCCTGCGGCAGAAGTACATTGAGGCTGATGTTGGGATAAGCGGGGTGAACTTTGGCATCGCGGAGACAGGGCAGATCACCATTTGCACGAACGAGGGGAATGGCCGTCTGACAACCTCGCTGCCACGCACGCACATTGCGCTCATGGGCATCGAGAAGATCGTCCCGAAGCTATCAGATCTCTCTTTGTTGCTGCCAATGTTGG
>CAZIPY010000056.1:0-2591 GCA_964541125.1 uncultured Luteolibacter sp.
TTGCCTCCGATGAAGATTCATTGTGGTCAGCTAGTGGAGGGTGCGCTGCGCAACGCCCTAGATGGAGAGGCCGATGGAGGGGATTCTCCGACCTCGGATGCCTCCGCTTCGACACTGAGTGCTGACATGCAGAAGCAGCCCAAGGGCGGAATCCGCATTGTGCCTTTGGATGAGTCAAATTCTTGAAAGGAATTGAATGCTCCTAACGTGGCGCAACCAACGCTTTTACGTGGGGTTTTAACATTGCACGAAGTGCATTGGCCGGTGTTGAATGGCCGCTTACAACCCAATCCTTATCCCTTTGATTGAGCTTCAAGACGTTTGTTTCACCATCCAGAAGGATGGCGAGGATGTAAACCTGGTGAACAAGGTTTCCCTCAAAGTACCCAAAGGCCACTTCATGGCCATTGTCGGACCCTCGGGTTGCGGCAAAACCACACTGCTCAAGACCATCGCCGGTCTGAACCAGGAATCGGAAGGTGCCCTGATCTGGGAAGGCCGAAACCTATCCGAGGATGGCGACTTTGAGCCGACGGAGATCGGCTACGTGCCACAGTTCTCCATCGCTTACGATCCCCTAACTGTCGATGAATCGGTTGAAGCAGCCACCCGGCTGCGTGTGAAGACTAAGAACTCTGGCGATCTCGACCGTCGAATCGATCGCGTGCTCGACGAGACCGGCCTCACCAATATTTCCGACCGCAAGGTCAAGGTGCTCTCCGGTGGTCAGAAGCGCCGACTGGGTCTGGCTATGGAGCTGGTGTCCGATCCTCGCCTGCTGCTCTGTGATGAGGTGACTTCCGGTCTGGATCCTCGCTCTGAGCGCGAAATCGTTCGCCTGCTGCACGACCTGTCGCGCAAGGATGGCCGCATCGTGATGTCGGTCACCCACTCGCTGGCTCACCTCGAACTCTACGATTCCATTCTCGTGCTTCATGAGGGGTCCGTTGCCTTCCACGGCCCGCCGGATCAGGTGACGCACTATTTCTCGGTCAATGATACCGAGGAGGTGTATCCGCGACTTGCTTCCCAGAACGGTGAGCGTTGGTTGACTTCCTGGCGCAAGCACAGCGATTCCTACGTCGGCATGATGATGAAGAAGCGCGAGAAGCTCATCGCCAGCGGTAGTCTCAAGGTGCCGGAAGCTCCGGTGCCGGAGGCGCGCAAGGACCGCGATGAAAAGGCCAAGACCTCGTCGACCAAGAAGACCGCCAAGAAAGGAAGGAGAGAAAAGAAAGAGGATTCGCAACCGACCCTCCCACTCGTCTCGCAGGCGCAGCCCTTGCCCGGATTCTTGAGTCAGTTTTCCACGCTCTTATCGCGACGATGGCGAATCTTCTTCCGCGATCGAACGCAGGTGCTGCTGCAATTAGCCATTCTCATCATTTTCCCCATCATCATCACCCTCTTCAGCGACAAGGCGGGCGACAACATCAAGCGCTACTCCGATGTTCGCTCCGACAACTTGTTGGTGGAGTATCAGGAGCAGGCCGAAGTGATGGCGGATCAGGCCAAGGTCGGGGCTGCGGTGTCTGGCATCATCATGTTCCAGGTCGTGTTGCTATCGTTGATGGGGTCTAACAACTCCGCGCGGGAAATCGCCGGGGAGCGACAAGTTTACGAGAAGGAGAAGTTCGGGGGGCTAAGGCCGAGTGCCTACTTAGCCTCGAAGATGGTCTTTCTAGCCTGTCTGGTGATCACGCAGTCGTTATACATGGCCTTCTTTGTGGAAACCTTTGGCGGCGAGTTCCGGGGTAACTTCATGGATCATGCGATCTTCTTGTTGCTCATCAACGCCTCGATGACCGCCATCTGTTTGGCCATTTCCGCCCTCATGCGCACCGCGGAACAGGCATCGCTGCTCTCGATTTACCTCGTGGGCTTCCAGCTGCCACTGTCCGGCTCGGTGCTGGCCCTGCCCGCTCACATCGATGCCTTCACCCGGCCCTTTATTTCGGCCTACTGGGCCTGGTCGGGTTCTGTGAAGGCCCTCCAGAATCAGGTTTATGACGCGGTTAACTCGGTGATCGATACCAGCCTAACCGCTCCGGAGATTTGTCTAGCGGTGCTCGGAGTGCACATCGCGGTCGCCCTGATCGCTGCATTGGCGGGGGTTTGCAGGCCTCAATGGGATTGATTTGGCAAACTGAAAAGTCCGGCTTTGAGCTGGTTTTTTACAAACGGACCCTCCAATTTAAGTCATCTTTTCCCCAAGATTTCGCAACTTTCTGGGTTTCGCGGGGTTTCATCATACTTCTAGAAGACATAAAACATGGCTCGACGCGCTAGTTCAGGACTCAATCCAGGCATCATTCTCGCTGCAGTAGTGGTGGTTGGGGCGGTGGTATTCGGCGGCAAAATGCTGCTCACCCGTGAATCCGAACCCTTCAAAGGGATCCCGCGCTTGCAGGTCGATGATCTACTCCAAAATGGCAACGCCCTCCGTTCCAATACCTATGTGATTGAGGGCGAAATTGATGAGAAGCTCCAGTTCTCCAGTGAAGGACAACTGGTCAGCGTCAAAGTCAGTGGCTCTCGCGGGGACGAATTCATCGGCATCCGCATTCCATCCAGCCTGAGCGACCGCAACA
>CAZIPY010000057.1:0-2730 GCA_964541125.1 uncultured Luteolibacter sp.
AAAAACATGGCGGCCTTCATTCAGGACATCCGCAGCAAAGAACACGGCCTCGGCATTCCCGATCTGCCCATCGTCATCGCCACCAGCGGCATGATGAAAGACGACTCGCCCATCGTGAAGGGGCAGCTGGCCATGGCAGACACGAAGAAGTATCCCGACTTCGCCGGGAATGTCGCCGTGGTCGATACCCACGGCACTTACGGACCGGACAAGATGGAGTTCCACTTCGGAGAGAACCGGGGTCATTACCACTGGAGCAACAACGCGCGAAGCTACACCAACATCGGCCGCGCCATGGCAGCGGAGATGCTGAAGCTGCATAAGAAGTGAAGGGGGCATCCAGCCAGTCCACTGGTGTGGATTCACCCTTACATCCATGGGCCAAGATCGTCAGCCCATGATGATCTTGATCGGGGTCAGGATATTGTAAATTCACGGTATGCTCAGCGATTTGGCATTTCTCTAAGCTAGCTCAATGGGTTAGAGATTGGCGCTTTGAAGAAAGAGCATGCGATTGTCCTGGGTGTGGCTTGTGCGCTTGGCGCCGTGACGCTCTGGGTATGCAAGCACCAGCATGAGCGCATCGATTTGGCGGAGTCCCGCAATCAGAAGTGGCGCGCATGGGTTGAGCCACACAGGGCTAATGCATCGAGGTCGGATCGAGCGGATCCAGACATGGGCGGCGACCCCTTGGCTTGGGAGACCTATAAGGGCAAGCGGGCATTGGGCATGGGAGGGCATGAAGGCATGCGCTTGAGGACCCGCCTTCAGAGCCGCCTTCACCAGCTGGATACAGATCAGCTTTGCGAAGCGCTTGAAGGCGTCATGGCTGCCGATATCGGCTCTTGGCAGAAAGATTCGCTGGCGTGGATGATCGTCGAGATTCTGATTCAACATGACGCGGCCTTAGTTCTGCAGAAATACGGCTCGACCTTGAAAAACCGCGATGGAGCACCTCTCTATCCCATGGCGACCGCGCTCAAGCAGTGGGCGAAGAAAGATCCCGCAGCCGCGATCGATTGGTATGATGCGGCGCGGCTAGATGGAGTGTTTTGGGGCAAGGAGCTGCATCAGGTCGAGCCCGACGAGAAGCGTTATGAACTGCAACTCATTTCAGGCCTGGTGGATGTGGATCTCGCTGCTGCCAAGCAACGCATGAAGCGCGCCAAGGCCATGATGTCTCCCCATGATTTTGGTAGAGACGTCGATATCGAAGCCATGGATGCGAGCAATTTCGCTTCACTAGTCAGAGCTGCCTATGATGACCCGAAAGATCAAATGTGGGCGATTGTCGCCGGGGGCTACAAACTGACAGGGCGCGATGGATATGCGGCAATCACGAGTTACATGGATGAGGTGGGCGCCACCCAGGCGGAACGTGCGAGATTAATCCAGGAAGCTGCAGAGGATACGGAAATCCGCTCAGCGCAGGACGTTCGGAAAGCGAGGCAGTGGATTGGAGTTCAAGCCCCCGAGCAGCTCGACGAGTTGACCGGAAAGATGATTCTCAGCGCGTCCACCGGCGGCATACGACAACAGGCGATGAGCTTTGAGGAAGCAGCGGAATTGGCGCTCACCTTTAAAAGCGACAAGGTCTTGTCGGCCTTCCTCATCAGCCATCAGGCAAGGTCCAACAAGGACGCGTCTCTGGAACTTGCGGGCAACATTACCGACGAAAAACTCAGAGGGGAGGTGCTTCGTTATTTGAGATGAGGGCACTAAAAAATAATTCCCACTGGTGCTTGCTGATCTTGGTTGTGGTGCTGGGGGTGAGTCTCATTGGCCGCAATGCCATCCTCATCCAGACTTTGGATGAGGAACTGGCATCGCTGCAGCAGGAAGCCGCGGAACAGGAGCTCGACGCTTCCGACATCCCGGCCCATGCGGGCAAACTAGGGCCCAGAGCTGCAAAGGGTGATGCCGGGCGCCAAAGGGCTGGAGGGACTGGGAGGACTCAGCAACCCAAAACGGCGAAGGGCTTGATGGGGCTGGCATTGGCCATCCAGCAGTTGAAATACGCTGGCGAGTCGGATGGCTTGGAATCCCAGCGGCTGAAGCTTGCGCTGAATCAAGCGCTGCTAAACTTGGCTCCAGGCCAAATCGCTGAGCTGCTTGATTTGCTGCGCGATCAACCCGCGCTCCTCAAGCAGGAGCGCGAGGAAATTGCCGGAGATGCCATGTCGTATTTGAAGGACCGCGACTTCGATGCGTTTTTGGAGATTTGCCTGGGGCCTCCCAATCCAGTCTTGCCTGACTATTTGTTTGGAGGGTTGTTCTTTGATTGGGGGATCCGTGATCCGGATGCGGCAATTGCCTGGATCAGAAAGAATCAGAAATCCCGCACGGATTTGGTCAATCCGGACCATATCCGGTCGGCAATTGTTGGCGCAGGTGACACGCGCCCGTCTTGGGCCTTTGAACTGCTCAAGGAATTCAAGATCGATCACGATGAGGTTGCGGCGGCGACCATCATCCATCGCGCGACGACCGATGAACGGCGATCGGCGGTGCTGACTGCACTGCGCGACTACATCAATGACATGGATGGCGCGGGGCAGGTCGAATATTTCAAAATGAGAGCGTACCGGCAGTTTGTGTATTCATTGCGCAAAGAAGGGCTCGAGGGAACCATGGACTGGTTGAACGGTGCCGGCTTCTCACAGGATGAACTCTACTACGTTGCCAGGGGTCTGGATCACAACACGGTGCGCAAAGGCCACCAGCAGTGGT
>CAZIPY010000058.1:0-6565 GCA_964541125.1 uncultured Luteolibacter sp.
AAACTTCCCGGCCGCCTGATCGGCGTCTCCCTCGATGCCCATGGCAAGCCAGGTTATCGACTGGCACTGCAAACCCGCGAGCAACACATCCGCCGCGACAAAGCCACCTCCAACATCTGCACCGCCCAAGTGCTGCTGGCCGTGATGGCTTCCATGTATGCCGTTTACCACGGCCCCGATGGCCTCAAACACATCGCATCTACTGTGCATGCCAAGACTCGCTCTCTTGCCGAGTCCCTGCAGGCTGCAGGAGTCGCTATTGAAGACGGTGCTTACTTCGACACCATCGTCGTCAGCGGCGATAAGGCGGGCGAATGGAGTCAGGCCGCGCTCGAAGCTGGCTTCAACCTTCGCCTCATCGACGATACCCACCTTGGAATCTCCGTGGACGAAACCACCGAGTGGTCCGATCTCGAAGCCCTCTGCTCCTGCTTCGAGGCTAGCCTATTGCGCAATGATGACGGTGCTGTCTGGGACACCTCACTGTCCCGCGACAGTGAATTCCTGCAACAACCCGTCTTCAATCGCTTCCACTCCGAGACCGAAATGCTGCGCTACCTCAAGCGCCTCGAGTCCAAAGATCTCGCACTCAACGAGTCGATGATCGCCTTGGGTTCCTGCACCATGAAGTTGAATGCGACTTCCGAGATGATCCCCCTGAGCTGGCCCGAAGTTGGCAGCCTCCATCCCTTCATTCCTGCGGACCAAAGTGTCGGCTACCGCGAAATGCTTGGCCTGCTCGAAGACTGGCTGGCTGAAGTCACTGACTTCGCCGCCGTGTCGCTTCAACCCAATGCCGGTTCGCAGGGCGAATACGCGGGGCTACTCGCCATTCACCACTACCACCGCTCGCGCGGTGACATGAACCGCAACATCTGCCTGATTCCCGTTTCCGCCCACGGCACGAACCCGGCTTCTGCTGTGATGGCCGGTATGAAAGTGGTCGGCGTGAAGTGCGACGACAACGGCAACATTGATGTCGAAGATCTTCGCGCACGCACTCGCGAACATCACGAGAATCTCTCCTCCTTGATGGTCACCTATCCCTCCACCCACGGCGTGTTCGAGGAAACCATCCAAGAGATCTGTGAGATCATCCACGAAGCCGGTGGCCAGGTTTACATGGATGGCGCCAACATGAATGCTCAGGTCGGCTTGACCTCTCCTGGTAAAATTGGCGCCGACGTTTGCCACCTCAACCTGCACAAGACTTTCTGCATTCCACACGGTGGTGGCGGCCCCGGAGTTGGACCCATCGGTGTGGCTGAGCATCTGGTTCCCTTCCTTCCCGGTCATGGGGAACTCGAAAACAAGAAGGGCGCCGTCAGTGCCGCTCCTTGGGGCAGTGCCTCCATCAACACCATCTCCTGGATGTATGTCGCCATGATGGGCGCCGATGGCCTCAAGGAAGCCACTGAAGTCGCCATCCTCAATGCGAACTACATGGCCAAGCGCCTCGCTCCCTTCTTCCCCATCCTCTACACTGGCAACGAGGGGCTAGTCGCTCACGAATGCATCATCGATGTACGCCCGCTGAGCGAAGCGAGTGGTGTCACCGTAGAGGATGTTGCCAAACGCCTCATGGACTTCGGTTATCACGCTCCGACCATGAGCTGGCCGGTCAGCGGCACCCTGATGATCGAACCCACCGAATCCGAGTCCCTCGCCGAGATCGACCGCTTCTGTGATGCCCTCATCGCCATCCACGGTGAGATCCAGCAAATCATCAACGGTGAAGCCCACGATGTGGACAACGTTCTCAAGAACGCTCCCCATCCAGCAACCGCAGTGATTTCCGACGACTGGTCACACCCCTACACCCGCGAACAAGCCGCCTACCCGGTGCCGTCGCTGAGACAGCACAAGTTCTGGCCCGCCGTCGGTCGCATCGACAATGTCCACGGCGACCGCAATCTGGTCTGCACTTGTGACTCGGTCGAAGCCTACGCTGAAGCCTGATTTTGCTCATGAGTGACACTGCCATCGACTGGGATAACTGGGAGTATGGCATCCATGCCACTCTGATGTTCATCGTTCAAGGCGATGAGATCCTCCTCATCGAAAAGAAACGCGGTCTGGGCGCCGGCAAGATCAATGGCCCCGGCGGCAAAATCGATCCTGGCGAAACCGCACTCGAAGCGGTGATCCGAGAAACCGAAGAGGAACTCTGCATCACTCCGCTTGAGATCAGCAAAGTCGGGGAACTGCAGTTCGAGATGTCGCACGTGCCCAACATTCGCTGCCACGTCTATCGCGCAGAAGGCTTCGAAGGCACCCCCACCGAAACCGACGAAGCCGTGCCGCTGTGGACCAAGCTCGACGCCATTCCCTACGACCGCATGTGGGAGGATGACCGCCACTGGATGCCCCACCTCATTTCCAACACCACCTTCCACGGCCGCTTCATTTTTGAAGAGGAGTCGATGCAGTGGATGGACATGCAGACCGGCGTCGAATGGTCTGAATAAAAAAGGCCGCCTCGTTCAACGAAGCGGCCTTGGATCAGAATAATAGATCACTCCATTACAAGAGTGACTGAATCGAACTTCTAAGCTCGTCGTAACGCGCACGCAGACGGGTCACTTCAGCTTCCGCCTTGCGCAGTTGGTCGCTCACTTCGATCAGCGAGGCCACCTTGGGATTGATACCGGCGGGAACCGAACTGGCCTTACCGGCCTTGGAGCTGACGGAAAGTTTGGGGGAGCGCAGCCAGGAAGCCACGGTCAACACAGAGAGGGCAAATTTCTTTGCGGCCTGACTTTGCCCACCACGACCATGCTTGGCGTTGTATTCGTGAACGTAATCCACCACCTGCTGCTTTTGCTGGGTGGTGTAACGAGCGCCGCGCTTACCTTTACCCATGGCCTTGGAGGTGGCCTTCTTGACGGTCTTGCGGGATGATTTGGATTTTTTAGAAGCCATATCCCGCGACCCTATCCAGATTTCGGATTCACTCAACAACTTTATGATATGAAAGTATCATATCAATGACTGGCACTCATTAGCAGCAGTGCATTGTGACCGCCCATGCCATGCGAAAGCTTGGCAATCGGACCGTTCGCCGCAGTCACCTGATCTGGCAGGACGAAGCCTTCAGGTGAATGCAGACCCGGCAAATTCGGCGGCAATTGCTTGGCGCGAAGGAACTCTGCCATCACCACGGTTTCGAGCAGACCGCTCGCGCCAATGGCATGACCGAGATAGGGTTTGAGCAGATGCAGGCTAGGTGTGCGTTCGTTGAACGCACGCGACAGAGCTGCCGGATCAGCGGCGGCCTGAACCGCCGTACCGGTAGCATGCGGACAGACAGCAACAGCTTCCGGATGATCGTTCCGCATGGCCTCGAACAACTCAGGAGTGCGGCCGCCATCCGCGGGAATGCCAACCGGATCGCGAGCATCTGAGTTGGAGCGAAAATCTAGCAGAGCCGGGGCATTTCCCTCCCCCACTTCCAGGCAGAGCCCGGCTGCCCCTTCAGCGGGAATGAACCCGGAAGTATCGGGAGCGTAAGGATCAGACTGCATCGACTTGGAAAGCAAACCGGCATTGGCGTAGTGATCGAGTAGAGCCTCCACCAAGGGCAGTTCCACCGCCACCACTAGCGCCTTCGAGGCCTGCCCCAATTGCAGCATCATTCTTGCCACCCCAACTGCATCAAGACCCGCGGCACAACCGGTCGAAATCACGTGATTCGGACCCGCGATTCCCAACTCAATGCTGATCGCAGATGCCGCTTCGCCATGCATGGTATTACTGGCAGCCATCAACTTGAAGGGACGACGTCCCGGCCAGGGCCCCAGCCATCCGGCCGCATTGCCTCGGCTAGTTCCCACCACTAAGGCTGCATCCTCGAGATCGCCTTCATCCCAACCGGCATCCGCCACCGCCTGCTTGGCCACATGAAGCGCCGCCATGGTCACCGGACTCCACTTGCGATTGGTCAATTGCGAGCGGTTCTCAATCCATCCCGCAGCTACGTCCGCATAGGGACTATCGCCGCCCAACAAATCACCCAACTTGCGGAAGGGAACTTGATGAGCTTCAAGTGCCTCACGATGCGCTTTAAGGCCGTCACCGAGGGCGGACAGAGCGGCAAGCCCCGTCATCTGGATGGAAGAATCGATGCCGCTTGGTAGCAGCGGCTATCCTTCCGGCAAACGAAAATCACTCAGAGCTCATCCAATGCCTGCCACAGGGCCGCCCGTTCCGTCATGTCTTCCAGCCACAGGTCGCAGCCTTCCTTGACCTTGTCGCGAGCGACCACACCACCAAAACCCACGAACAGGTCGACATCGGGCTGGGTCTCCAGATCGGAGACCCCATCGCCAATCATCACGACCTTCTCGGGCTTCATGGCTTCCTTCCACTCACGAATGACCTCGTTCTTGCCGAGATTGCGGGTGGTCGGGTAATCACGACCGTAATCGAGGTAACTTCCGTCTTCTGCAAGATGGATAGGCACCGCCTCAACGTGCTCGATGCCGATTTGATCAGCCAGAGGTCGAATGAGAGGCGCGAAGCCGCCGGATAAGATCACCGGCTGCCAGCCACGCTCGCGGGCTTCGGCCAACAGTTCGACGACTCCCTCCACTTTCTTGTCGATATAGTCCTGGGCGATCTTGTCGCAAACCGCCTGATCCGGACGGATCAATTCCATGCGGCGTGGGAATACCTCGGCGATGGGCATGTCGCCGTTCATGGCGGCATTGGTCAGGTCCACCACCTGCTGGAAAACTTCCTCACCTCTGGAATGAGCGAGTTCGTCGATGCCCTCGATTTCGGAGAGGGTGGAATCGCAGTCGATGAAGAGAAGTTTACCTCTGGCTTGAGTCACCGGGAGAATCTCCACCTCCGTGCCCTCCTCGACCAGATCAAAGAGATCGATGACGTCGGAATTGGCCATCCGCACGCAACCATGGCTAGCAGGCTGACCGAGCAGGTCCTCGCGCTGGGTGCCATGGATATAGATGTAGCGCTGCTTAGAGTTGGAATTCTCGGGATCCAGGCCATCCAGCCAGAGGATACGACTGAGAATCATGTCGCCATGGAGACAAGCTCCATCCCACTCCCCAGCCGGTTGACGCCCAACAAAGCTGGTGTGGATGGGGGAATCCGCTCCGATCTTTTCAGCGATGCGGAAGCGGCCCGTGGGAGTCCTGAAGCTACCTTCGGCGAAGCCCATGCCTTTGGCTGAAGTGGAGATCTTGAAGACCCGCGAGGTTTCTCCGTCCCGCAGAATGCTCAGGGTCTGATTGTCGATGGAAACCTGCAATTTGAGGGGCAAACTCATAGTAATTGACCCAAGATCCTCAGATAATCGCCATTTCCAAGCCGGAAAGCTCAGAATTTGACCTAAAAATCCCCAATTTTAGGGGATTTGACGACTTCTTCACATTCTCTCTGAGTCTTGACAGGGGCAGGCCGGGAAAGCAAATTCTCCGTCCGCTCGTTTCCGGAGGTGGAATGCGCGCTTTGCCCATACGTGGCGACAGGAAACTCCGGAACCGGATCCCCCGGGATCTAGCGGCTCTTGACCCCAAGAGACACCGATTTATCGGTAAATTCTACATTCTTCTTCATCATGTCGAACACCACTGCTCACACCAACGGTTGGCCACAAGCTCAAGGACTCTGGGACCCCTCCCGTGAAAAGGACGCCTGCGGCGTCGGTTTCATCGCTCACCTCAAAGGCAAGCGCTCCCACGACATCATCCTCAAGACCCTGACGATGAACGAGCACATGGATCACCGTGGCGCCAGTGGTGCCGATCCAGACACTGGTGATGGCGCCGGCCTCTTCGTCCAGATCCCCGATAAGTTCCTGCGTAAGGAGATGGCCAAGGACGAGGTGACCCTGCCCGAAGAAGGTCAGTATGGCGTCGGCCACATCTTCATGTCCCCCGACGCCGGTGCCCGCCAGGCAGCCATGCGCGTCTACGAGCACATCATTCAGGACGAAGGTCAGGAACTCCTAGGCTGGCGCACCGTGCCGGTCAAAAGCGAGATCCTCGGCAAGATGTCCGGCCACTACGAGCCGACCATCAAGCAGATCTTCATCGGTCGCAGCGCGGACATCACCGATCTCTTCGACTTCGAGCGCAAGCTCTACATCATCCGCAAGCGCGTTCAGGCCTGCATCCAGTCCAACAAGGTTCCCTCCGAATGCCGCAGCGCTCAGGACAACAAGGGCTCCTTCCCCGGTGCCGACTACCACTACTGCACCGGCATTTCTGCCCGCACCCTCGTCTACAAGGGCATGCTGACTCCCTGTCAGCTTGGCGAATACTTCCCCGATCTCCTCGACGAAGACTTCGAAAGCGCTCTGGCCCTGATGCACACCCGCTTCTCGACCAACACCTTCCCCAGCTGGTCCCGTGCACATCCCAACCGCTTCATTGCGCACAACGGTGAGATCAACACCGTCATGGGCAATGCCAACTTCATGAAGGCCCGTCAGGCCCTCTGCTCCAGCGACAAGTTCGGCAGCTCCGTGGAAAACGTCTTCCCCGTCATCGACGAGGACGGTTCGGACTCCGCCCGCTTCGACAACGCCCTCGAGTTCATG
>CAZIPY010000059.1:0-3359 GCA_964541125.1 uncultured Luteolibacter sp.
AGCCGAAGCGTGCTTCGAAGCCAGCCATCCAGGCTTCGGGAATGTCCTTCACGGGGATCTCACCCTTGAGCATGCGGCGCTCCATGTCGAAGCGCAGGAGGATGTGGAGGTCGTAGGTGGCCTCGTCGGCCTCCACGCGAATTGCAGTATAATTGGCGCGGTGGACGTGACGCATGAAGTCCTCCAGCGAAAAGTCTCCGAGTTGTGGGAAGTGTTCCTGAGCGACGGGATACCACTTCTCCCAGAAGACGAGCGAACGCCCGACATGGTTTTCCCACAGGCGCGACTGGCTCTCGTGAATGCCCAGCGAGAGTGAGCTGCCGGAGGGGAGGCCGAAGTCTTCCTTGGGCAGGCCCATCTCGTAGAAGCCGTGGCCGGCCTCGTGGAGCACGCCGAAGAGTGAGCTGGTGAAGTCGTCCTCGTAGTAGCGCGTGGTCAGGCGCTGGCCACCGGGTCCGAGGTTGGTGCAGAAGGGGTGAGTGGTGCTGTCGATGCGTGCGGCCTGAAAGTCCAAGCCCATGTCTTCGGCGATCTTCTGGTTGAAGGCCTGTTGCGCGGCAATGGGGTAGGGGCCAGCGGGAAGGGTGACCGCATTGGACTTGGATTTCTCGACCGCTGCGGCGGCGAGTTCGCGCAGTTCAGATTCTACCGAGTCGAATAAACCAGCGACGTCGCGGGTAAGGGCGCCGCGTTCGAAATTTTGCAGCAGGGCTGAGTAAGGTTCGTCTTCGTAGCCCCAGAGCTCGGCTTTTTCTTTGGCGATGCCGAGCAGAGTTTCGAGGTGCGGAGCAAAGGCGTCGAAGTCGTCGTTCTGGCGCGCTTCTGCCCAGGCATGCTTGGCGAGGGAGGTGGCTTCGCTGGCGCGCTTGACCAGATCGGCGGTGAGTTTTTGGTCGCGCTCGAACTCATGGCGCATCCATTTGAGGTTGGCGGTCGTTTTGGAGTCACTACCATCGTCGGCGGACTGAGCCTCATCCAGAGCCTTCTCCCAAGCGTCGGAGGTGGCCAGTTGGTGAGCCTGGCTGGAGAGCCAGGACATCTGGCTGGCGCGGTGAGGGGTGCAGGCTGGGGGCATGTAGGTCTCTTGGTCCCAACCGAGAGTGCTGGCGATGGAGCGGATGACGGCGGCCTCGCGGGCCATGGCAAAAATTCGCATGCGAATTTTTAGTGAAAGGCTGAAAAGCTAAAAAGCTGAAAAGCTAAAATCTAGTTAGCCGCCTGCGGCGGGAGTTATGCCTAAAGTCATTCCTGCGCCTGTTGTTCTGGCTAGGTTTAAAATTTCAGCTTTTCCGCGTTTCAGTTTTTCAGCATTTTACTCCAGTGCGCATCGACATTGTGACGCTGTTCCCGGAGCTGGCCATGGCTCCGCTCAGCGATTCCATCATCAACCGGGCCCGCGAGGCTGGGGTGGTGGAGATTCACGCCCATCAGCTGCGCGACTGGTCTGAGGATAAGCATCGGCGAGTCGATGCCGCCCCCTATGGCGGTGGGCCCGGCATGGTCCTGCGCCCCGAGCCCTTGGTTGCGGCCGTCGAGGCCCTAAAGGGCGTGGAGAGTAAAGTGATCCTGATGACGCCGCAAGGTAGGCAACTGAAACAGCAGCTGGCTGCCGATCTGAGCGGGGAAAAACACCTCATCATCCTCTGCGGGCATTACGAAGGGGTGGATCAGCGGGTGGTTGACTCGGTGGTGGACCTGGAGATCTCCATTGGCGATTACATCCTTACGAACGGTGCCGTTGCGGCCGCCGTGCTGAGCGATGCCATCATCCGCCTTTTGCCTGGCGCTCTGGGCGATGACTCCTCACAGGTGGACGAGTCATTCTCAGATCCCAATCTCTTGGAGGCGCCGTCCTACACCAAGCCCAGCGACTTCCGTGGCATGGAGGTTCCGGACGTCCTGAAATCGGGCAATCACGCCCATATCGAGGCCTGGAAGAAGGAACAGGCCTTGGAGCGAACGAAGCGGAATCGCCCTGATTTGCTAGGGGATTGAGTCCTTTTCATCCGCTTGGATAGAAAAAGTCGTGTTCAAGCACGCAAAATTTGCCATCAAATGGGGTCGCCCATGCAGGACGAAGCCAGCAATAGCGCCGCAGCCTTAGACGACGCACCCCGTGTCGAGCCAGCCACCATCGATGATTTGCCCGCCTTGGTGGAGCTCGTGATGGAGCTGTTCTCGCGCTCCGGCGACTTCAAACCGGACGAGGCTGCGCAAGAGAGGGGACTCAGGCTGATTCTCGAACAGCCCAACCGCGGCCGCATCTTCGTGATTCGCAACAAGGACCGCATCTTCGGCATGGTCAATTTGCTCTTCACGATCTCAACTGCACGCGGTGGCTTTGTGCTGCTGATGGAGGATGTGGTCATCCATCCCGATCACCGGGGACAGGGATTCGGTGCTAAGCTGCTGGACCATGTGTTTGAGTTCGCCAAACAGAAGAACTTCCGCCGCATCACGCTGCTCACCGACCGAGTCAGCGCGGAATCCCAAGAGTTCTTCAAGAAGCACGGTTTCGAGTATTCGAACATGATCCCGATGCGAAAAATCATCGATTAATCAGGATATAGATCGTCCAGATCGGTTATTCAGGAATCTAGATCAAATCAGGGAATAGGGAGGTCCAGCTTGTCCAAAAATAGACTGTTTTTGTAAGGCGGATCTCTTGTGCTGCGGCGCTTTGGGGGTAGAATAAAAACAAATCAAAACAACTGACCACCAAGACTCAACATCATGGGACTCGATAAACTCACACGCAAAATGCAGGAGGCTCTGCAGTCGTCACAAACGCTTGCCTCGCGCTCCTCGCACCCGGAACTCAAAAGTCTTCACGTTCTGCTCACGCTCTTGCAGCAGGAGGGCGGCATTCTCGTGCCCATCCTGCAAAAGGCAGAAGTGGATGTGACCAAACTGAAGGCGGCCACCGCGGAAGCTCTTGCCAGCGAACCGGTCGTCTCCGGCGCGGGCAATCAACCACAGATCTCAAATGGGCTGCGCAAGACGCTCGATGCGGCGGATCAGGCCCGTGAGGATATGGGTGATGATTACCTCAGCGTGGAGCATTTCCTGATCGGCGCGATCGAAAGCTCGTCGCCAGCTGGGGTGATTTTGCGCAACAACGGGATCGACAAGAAGAAGGCCAAGGCGGCCATCGAAAGTGTGCGCGGTTCGCAGAAAGTCACTGATGAGAGCCCCGAGGGTAAATATCAGGCGCTTGAAAAGTATGGCATGAACCTCACCGAGCGAGCCCGTGAAGGAAAGATTGATCCAGTCATCGGCCGCGATCAGGAGATCCGCCGCGTGCTGCAGGTGCTTTCCCGCCGCACCAAAAACAATCCGGTGCTGATTGGTGAGCCGGG
>CAZIPY010000060.1:0-2126 GCA_964541125.1 uncultured Luteolibacter sp.
GAGGTCGGTGGCAAGGCTGGTGTTCTGCAGGGTGTAGCGGTTGTAGGCCAGGATGCAGTCGATCTGGTCCTCGATCTGATCGAGC
Organism: uncultured Luteolibacter sp.; assembly: GCA_964541125.1. GTDB lineage: Bacteria > Verrucomicrobiota > Verrucomicrobiia > Verrucomicrobiales > Akkermansiaceae > Luteolibacter. The sequence continues at coordinate 86 of CAZIPY010000060.1, forward strand.
ACGGTGTGGAAGGTCTTGAGCGGGTAGCAAGAGAAGCCGATGGCGCGAGCCTTGCCCTGTTCCTTGATCTTGAGGACCGCCTCGATGGTCTCCTCCCAGATCTGGGGAAGCGCTACGAACTCGACATCGTGCATCAGCAGCACGTCGAGGTGGTCGGTCTTGAGGCGTTGCAGCGAGGTGTGCACGGACTCTTCCACGCGCTTGGCGGAGAAGTCGAAGTGCTGGTCGGTGTAGCGGCCGAGTTTGGAGCCAAGCAGATAGGAATCGCGCGGCACATCCTTGAGACCCATGCCGAGCATCACTTCCGACATGCCACGGCCGTAGAACGGCGAGGTGTCGATGAAGTTCATGCCGAGGTCGAGCGCGGTGGAAGTGGAGCGCATCGCCTCATCGAGGGTGATGTTGCGGAACTCCGCACCGAGCGAGGAGGCACCGAAGGAGAGGATGGGCAAGTCGATGCCCGTGTTGCCGAGGGGGCGGGTCTTCATGAGTTGGGAAAAATGTTATGAATTCATCTGCCGGGAGAACATCTTAGTAGGCGCTCCTTTTGTTTCTTTCCTCGATTCCCCATTTATAGGGGGCTGCTAAATCCTGGCGACGTTCGAAGTAGGCGTAATGACTGTACAATCTATAGGCTGCATGCCAGTCCCCACGATCTGCTTTTGTCTTCATTGTGGATATTTCCTGTTGGGTCAACTGCGCGGAAGAACCCATTAAGTCCGGCGCCTGTCTTACACACCCACTGGAAACCACACCCAGTAGCGCCAGCACCATAAGCAATGAGACATTCATGGAATCAACCTCTTGATAGACTTGAGCGTTTGCGCCGCCGCTGCATCCGCGTCGGGCAGCGGGAAGATTTCAGCCGAGAGGTACTCGCTGTAGCCGATCTCTTTGAGCGCCTCCACGACGGGAGCCGGATCGGTGTGACCGAAGCCCATCGCGCGGCGGTTGGAGTCGGCGTAGTGGACGTGACCGATGAGGTCACCGCCAGCGCGCATGGCGTCCGCGACATTCACCTCTTCGATGTTCATGTGGAACATATCGGCGAGGAGCACGATGTTGGAGAGATTGTTGGAGCGCACCCAGTCGGCGGCTTCACCGACTTGGTTGATGAGGTTGGTCTCGTAGCGGTTGAGAGGCTCGTAGATGAAGGGCACATCGTGTTTGCCTGCGGCTTCGCCAATGACCTTGAGAGCATCGGCCAGCCATCCGAGGGCTTGGTCGCGTGACACGTCACCACCCCAGCGTCCCTGCATGGAGCCGAGGATGGCCGGAGCCTTCAAACGCCCACCGAGTTCGACCATCTCGAGAATGAAGTGAATGGCCTTCTCGCGTTGAGCAGCATCGGGATCCGTCAGCGACAGGCCATGTTTGACCATGCCGGCACCGGTGCCGACGGCGGCGACACCGAGACCATGCTCAGCTTGGAGTGCTTCGATCTCCTCCACGCTGTGCGCGTCGGGACCGGGAAAGAACAACTCCACGGAATCGAAACCGTGTTGGGCGGCTTTGGCGAAGCCCGTGGCCAAGTCATCGTGAAACACAAAGGGACCGGCAGCCGCTTCGGCCACGCGGCAGAGGGTGACTGCGGTCTTCATGATCAGACTGATTCCAAAATCACATTCGCATAAGCCGCGGTGTCACCGGTGCGGATCAATCCAATGCAACCGGGCACCAGCTTCTTGAGGTCGTCGTGAGGCAGGCGCTCGACGGTGGCGGTACTGAAGGCGGCAAAGTGGCTGTCGAAGGAGTCGATGATCTCCTGCGAGTTGGTGGTCGTGACAAACTCCTCGGCCTGGTAGATGCGGCCGACCTTGAAGTTGGGCGCCAGCAGCTTGAGCAGGTCGTTGATGGTCGGAATGCCGCGGCAGAGCGAGATGTCCACGGTCTCGACCTCCTCCCAATAGGGAAAGGCCCAGTCGGCGATGACGACCTTGTTGGTGTGACGGATGCGGGCGAGCAGCTCGAGCACGCCGGGGTTGAGAATGCCTTCCTGAATCATGCGGGCGGCAGGATGAATGCGAGCATTCGGGAGCGC
>CAZIPY010000061.1:0-60707 GCA_964541125.1 uncultured Luteolibacter sp.
GGTGCGGATCAGACCAATGCAACCGGGCACCAGCTTCTTGAGGTCGTCGTGCGGCAGGCGCTCGACGGTGGCGGTGCTAAACGCAGCAAAGTGGCTGTCGAAGGAGTCGATGATCTCCTGCGAGTTGGTGGTCGTGACAAACTCCTCGGCCTGGTAGATGCGGCCGACCTTGAAGTTGGGTGCGAGCAGCTTGAGCAGGTCGTTGATGGTCGGAATGCCGCGGCAGAGCGAGATGTCGACGGTCTCGACCTCGTCCCAATAGGGAAAGGCCCAGTCGGCGATGACGACCTTGTTGGTGTGACGGATGCGGGCGAGCAGCTCGAGCACGCCGGGGTTGAGAATGCCTTCCTGAATCATGCGGGCGGCAGGATGAATGCGAGCATTCGGGAGCGCAAGGGCTTAGAACAGCTTAGACCAAGTCGACCTGAACCAAATCAGCACCTTCTGCGACGCAGCAAGAGCAGGCCGCCAAGGCCTCCGAGCAGGGCAACCGAGGGCTCCGGAACAATCTGGAAACCGGTCAGCGTGCTAAAGCCACCGGGGTTTGTGCCCGTAACGACAATCTCGCCGCTGCCATTCGCAATGACGCCTTCGAGATAAAAGAAGTCATTTACATCTGCGTAGCCAGCGTTGGCGATTGTTCCCGTGTAGGCAATGGGTGAAACGCCATTCGCGCTTACGCTGGTTGCCGGGAAGTTGTCGGCGGTGTAATACAGCAAGTCGTAACTATTACCTGCGGCCAGACCAGTAATCGTTAACGTGATAGACGCGCCTGAGTTGGCGAAAATGCCGTCATTAACGAGGTCATCATCGGGCGATCCTCCGCCCCAGTTGCTTGCTCGGCCATCCCCTGCAACAGTGAACCCGACGGACGTTACATTCCCATCAGCATCGACAAGGGACGATGCGGCGGTGCTACCGGTTTCGGTAAAGTTTGTGTAGTTCCAAAAGTTGGTCGCGCCGGAACCTTCCCAGACGCCGATCTGGTCGCCGGCGTTGCCTGCGACATTCAGGTCCGCTTCCTTGTGATCGCCGACTGTAGAGATAACGGACGCTTCCAAACTTCCGCTCTGGCCGTTGATATCGACACTGATGACTGCAGCATGTGCTGCAGACACCGTCGTAAATGCGGCAGAGGCAAGTGTGGCGAATAGGTTCTTAATTTTCATGAATTCTGTCACTCGAAGCTTACGGAAATTTTCAGTTGCGAGGAGCCTCACTACAACGCCGCTTTCTCATTGCGTCTGGTCATGTTTTGCTCATGTTTGAGCAGTGACCGAACTGCGCATCCTTTCCAAGGCCGAACAGGTGGCTGAACATCTGCGCAAAGGCATCCACAAGAGCACTTGGCAGGACCAAATGCCCGGGCGTGACCGCCTAGCCTCTCAACTCGGCGTCAGTCCACCCTTGATTCAGCGAGGATTGGATATTCTGGAGAGAGAGGGCCTCCTCCAAGCTCAGGGCGATCGGAAACGCCGCAAGATTGTTCTAAAAGCATCGTTTGCTGAACCCAAACCCATGCATGTGGGCATTGTGGGATTTGAGCCCGAAGATCTGAAGCGTTCCTTCCTCGTGGATTTGCACCACCAGCTCAGTGAAGAGGGCCATCGAGTGACCACCATGCCGCGCACACTCGTTCAGCTCAGAATGCAAGTCCCACGCATTGCCCGAATGGCCGAGGAGTATGACATTGATGCCTGGGTCATTCAGGCTGCACCCTGCAATGTGCTGGAATACTTTGCCGAACAGTCACCGCATGTCTTTGCCGTGCACGGCTATCTCAAGCTGCCCATGGCGGGGTCCAGCGTGATCAAGAAACCAGCCTTCGAGCTCGCCTTGGAACAACTCCTGAAGCTGGGGCACCGACGCATTGTGTACTTTCTGCGCGAGCAAATGAAGACTCCCCCATCGGCTGGGCTGCAGGTGTTTCTGGATGTGATGGAAGCCAACGGCATCACCATCGGTGACTACCACGTGCCGAGCTGGCAGGAGAACCCAGAAGGCATGCAGACCTGCCTGAACTCCCTCTTTGCCACCACGCCACCGACGGCCTTACTGATTGACGACAGCCAGTTGTTTCTAGCCGCCCAACAACACCTAGCCAATCGGGGCATTGTCGCACCCAAGGATGTTTCGTTGATCTGCACGGATCCGGATCGGGCGTTCAGCTGGTACCGCCCCAAAATCTCTCACGTAATGTGGAGTGATAACCCCATCAAACGACGCATCGTGCGCTGGGTGAGAAACATCAGCCAAGGGCGGCACGATCAACGCACCACCTTCACCAGCGCCAAGTTCGTTGAGGGCGAAACTATCGGGCCTGCGATTACTTGAGGTCCGTTGCAGTATAAAAGGCGGCGCCCCCTCGCCCAAGGGACGCCACCTTTGGTCGCAGAAACGACCTAAACTGACCGATCACTTATTGGTGCCAGGCAAGAAGCGGTAGTAGACTTCCAATGTCAGGGCTGCGAGGCAGGTGGCCATGTGATCGTTGATGGGGCCGTGCTGCATGCGTTGGCTCCATGAGCCATCGTCCTTCTGGGCATTGATCAACTGGTCGCGAAACATCTCGTTGTACCACTCCCAATGCTCACCGCCCGCGTTGATCATGGCTTGGGCGTTGTAGTAGTGGTAGTAGAGATTGGCGCTCTTGTCGCCCCACTGGAACTTGCTGTTCTTGCGAACCCAGTCGATGCCATGGATGGCCGCGTGTGAGTCTCCCTCACCCCAAATCTGCATGCACAGCACGGCTCCGCCGGTGAGATGCGGGCTGCGATTGGGATCGGTGCGGTAGCCGATGGCTCCGTTTTGGCCCTGAACCTTCGCGAGGAACTCGATGGCCCTGCGCACGGGGCTGCGGAACTTGGCCTCGTTCCAGATGCCAGTGTGACGACAGGCCTTCAGGGCCTGAATCTGCCAGAAGCCAACCGAGTTGTCGCCCTGAGTGGGGCTATTGGAATAGCGGTAGTTCCAGCCACCGCTGTCGGCCTGACCGGCGATGATGATGTCACCGGCTTTCTTGGTGGCCTCCTTCAATTTCGGGAAAGGCTTCTTGAGCATGATGCTGAAGGTCTGTGCCTCGGCCAGCGCATAAGTGGCGATGGCGTGTTCGTAGACCCACTGGATGCTGTTGTCGGGCATCACGGCAAGCTTGCCATCGTTCTTCATGCCGAGGTCAATGAGGTAGGTCAGACCACGTGCAACGGTGCGCCCATACTTGCGAGACTCGGGAGTCTCGCAGTGACCGAGGTAGGCAAGGATGGCGAAGCCGGTCATCGAAGCCTGATATTTGTCGCCCCAGCTACCGTCGTCGTTCTGGGTGTCGCGCAGCCAATCGAGTGCCTTGACCACGGCTTCCTCTCCAGCAACCACTCCTCCAGTTTCCTTCAGGCGTTGCAGACGCAGCTGCTTGTCACAACGGCGCCCGATGCGGTCGTTCCTGGGGATGGTGTTGAAGTTGGGGGCACCGAGGGTGAAGCCGTTGCTGTTACCGAAATCAATGCCGACGCCCATCTCGAGTGAGGGGTCTGGCACCGGAAGATCAGTGGTCATGGCCTGCAGCGGCGCAGGCGCAATGGACTTGATGATGCGGCTTTGCTCCTTGCTAGGCGGCTGCGGCTTCTTCTCGACCACGCGGCGTTGGTCGACCGGGATCGGATCTTTCTTCTCCTTCTCGATCGGATAAACGTAGACCGGCGGATGGCTACTGATCTCCACCTGAGTTGGAATCATGAAGAGTCCGGTGATGAGAGCGAGAAGCATCACCACAAGAAGGCCAATGAGAATGGAGCCAATGGAGTTGTTTCGTTTCTGAGCCTGAAGCTTGGCAATGGCTTCCGGACTGAGTTGTGCGTGGAGTGACATGTTAGGAGGGGGTTTGGATTTTCCTCAGGGAGGATTCGCGGACACGGGCTTGAGCGGACAGGATTCGAGGGAATGCATGCGTTCTAGGTACATTGATTTTTGGGCGTTGTTTTGTGACATGTTTCAAAGGGCTTCCCCTTCCCCATATGAGGAAGCAAGTGCAGTCGGTATTCCCCAAATCGGTCAGTGCAGGTCCGATTTTCACGGACACAAAAAACGGGGCAGACCGAAGCCTGCCCCGCGCACACACTGATAAATTCAGAACTACAGATAAATTTCCTGACTTGCCTTACTTGGACTTCGTGCCGGGCAGGAAGCGGTAGTAAACCTCCAGCAACATGGTGGCCAGACAGGTGGCCATGTGTTGGTTGACCGGTCCGTGATGCATCTTCTGGTTCCAGGAACCATCCGACTGCTGGGCATTGATAACCTTGTCGCGAACCATCTCGTTGTATTTGTCCCACTCCTTACCGCCGACGTTGATCATCGCCTGAGCATGGTAGTAGTGGTAGTAGAGGTTGCTGGTGCTGTCGCCGAATTTCTCGAACTTGACGTTATCTTCGATCCACTCGGTGGCCTTCTTGGCAGCTTTGGTGTCGCCATGATCCCAGAACTGCATGCAGAGCAGTGCGCCACCAGTGAGGCCGGGGCTCTTGGCCGAGCTACTGCGGTAGCCGATGGCACCATCCTGACCCTGCACCTGCTCGAGCCACTTCATGGACTTGTCGATGTGTTTCTTGAACTTGGCTTCGGGAAGGATCTTGGTGTGCTTGAAAGCCTTGAGGGCCTGCATTTGCCAGTAGCCGACGGATTGGTCGCCGCCACTGCTATTGGCAAGCTGATAGACGTAACCGCCGGAGGAGGTCTGGCCGGCAAGAATGCGCTCGTTGACCTTCTTGGTCACTTCCTTGAGGTTGGGAATGTCATACTTCAGGTCCTTGCAGAAGGTGTAGGACTCAGCCAGGGCGTAGGCGGCAATGCCGTGCTCATAGGCAGTGGCGTGGCTGGTCACACCCGGTGAGGTGAGGAGGCCACGGTGACCGTCCTTCATGCCTTCATTGATGAGGTAGATAATGCCCTTTTCCACGGTCTTGCCGTATTTAGGCGACTTGGGAGTTTCGCAGTGACCGAGGTAGGCGAGAATGGCCATGCCGGTCATGGCGACGGGATAGGGTTGGCCAGTCTTACCGGTCCAGCTGCCGTCGTCGTTCTGGGTTTCTTGAAGCCAGTCAAGGGCTTTGACCACGGCTTTCTCACCTTCCTTGGTGCCACCCATCTCACGAAGGCGACTCATGCGCTCCTGTGGAGAACAGCGACTGCGCATGGTGCCTGGAATGGTGTTCCATCCTTTACCGCCGGTGCCGGAACCCCAGCCGGCGCCAAAATCAGAAGACTCACCGAAATCGACGGAGGGAGTGGTCACCTCCACATCGGGAACGGGAACGGCGATATCGGTGACAGCAGCAGCTGTGATGACCTTGGAGATCTGAGCGGAGGGGGAAGAAGGCTTCTTCTGCACGGTCGGTTTGGGAACGCGCTTCTCGGGTTTCTCCTCGGGCTGTTCGTAGGTGTAGGCGACGATGACTTCGGGCTGCTCTTCGATCTTCTCGAGTAGAAAGAGGCCGAGGGCTAGGCCGAGGAGAATGATGACCAAAAGGGCGATGATCACCGAACTGATGGAGGAGTTGCGGCGCTGGGCTTGGAGCTGAGCGATCGCTTCGGGGCTGAGTTGAGCGTGCAGGGGCATGACGGGAAACGGTTGGGTCTGAAGTGTGTGGTTTCAGTGGGTGTTGATCCCAAGGGCGGCTTTTGTGACATCTTTTTGGTGATTTTCTTCAGAGGGAGGGTCAAATCGTCCGAAATCCTTGTAAATAAGGGCTTTTCGGCGCAGTAAATCTCTCATGATTTCGAGTCGGATTTGCTCCATTTTTGCCCTCGGACTGTCATTTTTGGCTCTGTCCCAGGCTGAGCCCAATACTCATCCCAACATCGTCCTGATCCTCGCCGACGACATGAGCTACGACTCAGTTTCGGCCTACAACGACGAACTGGGCGCCATGCAGACCCCCCGCATCGACCGCCTCGTTAAAGAGGGGATGACCTTCACCGATGGCCATTCGGCCTCAGCCGTCTGCACCCCCACCCGCTATGGACTGCTTACCGGGCGCCACTGCTGGCGCACCCGCCTCAAGAGTCAGGTGCTCTGGCCCTACGGCCAGCCACTCCTTCGTGATGAAGAACTCACGCTGCCCGAACTGCTGAAAGAGGCTGGCTACAACACAGGCATGGTAGGTAAGTGGCATCTTGGCCTGCATTGGAAAACCAAAGACGGCAAGATCGCCAATGGCAACATCCAGGATCAGGACCGCCCCTGGCAGGGTGCTGCAGAAAAGATCGCCGCAGCCGAAGCTACCATCGATTGGAGTCAGGCCTGCACCGGCGGTCCGCGCGACCACGGTTTCGATCATTGGTTTGGTGTGGGAGTACCCAACTTCCCTCCCTACATCTGGATCGATCAGAACAAGGTGATGGCAACCCCCACCGTTCCCAAGCCTAAGGAGATGTTCGGCTCGGACGGCCTGATGGTGGAGGGCTGGAAGCTCGAAGAGATTCTTCCCGGTCTGCGCGACGCCGCCTGTGAATGGATTGCCGAGTCCGCTAAGAAGGACGAGCCCTACTTCCTCTACATGCCGCTTACCTCGCCCCATACGCCCATCTCGCCGAGTAAGGAGTTCGCCGGCAAAACGGCGCTACCCTACATCGACTTCGTGATTGAGACCGACGACGTGGTTGGTCGCGTGTTGGATGCGATTGAGGAGACGGGCGAGGCCGACAACACCTTGGTGATCTTTTCCGCCGACAACGGCACCGCATCGGCAGCCAACTTCAAGCAGTTGGTGGAGCATGGGGTGAACGTGCGCAACAATTTCCGCGCGCACAAAGCGAGTATCTACGAGGGTGGTCACCGCGTGCCCTTCATCGTGCGTTGGCCCAAAATGATCAAGCCGGGTAGCCGCATCGATCAGACCGTATGCCTGAATGACTTCTTTGCCACCTTCGCCGAAATGACGGGCCGCAAGCTCAAGGACAGCGAAGGCGTGGACAGCGCCAGCATCTGGCCACTGATCACCGGCAAGGCCACCGAGCTGCCGAACCGCCTCGGCGTAATCAGCCATTCCTACCAGGGCCAGTACGCGATTCGCGACGGTGAATGGAAACTCATCATGCCAATGAAGAAGGGCGATCCTTTTCAGCTCTACAACCTGAAGCAGGATCAGCTGGAGACCGAAAACCTCGCTAGCCAGGAGGAAGAGCGCGTGAAGAAAATGACAGCCACACTCAAGTCCTACGTCGAGAACGGACGATCCACTCCCGGTAAGCCGCAGAAGAACCACGATGGCGAAACCTCTTGGCTCGGACTACCTTGGTAAGGGAGCGGCAGATGGGCGGATTGGGTGCACCACTCATGTCGCTCAAGGGACCTTCAGGAATTTTCAGCCAAAAACCGCTCACGCCACTCAACATTCAGCTCATTGGCCTGCTTCTTTAAACTTGGCTTCGGCAAACTGAAGTCTGCAGGCACTGGAATATCGAGGTGCTCAAGCACACGCACAATGGTGCCCTCATAGTCTTCAAGCAAGGTTTCATAAAAGACATCAAGCGGCTGCTGGCCGTTGGTCTTGAAATACTTTTCCCACCAACATTCACTTTGATCCGCTAGATTGATGTAGCGGCGGATTTGATCAGCATCGTATCGCGGCTTGGCAGGTGGCTCATCATCACTGCCACCCCTTTTGTGCCAGCGCTGGGTTTGTTCTGCCATCGATAGGCTGATGGCCGTGCCGAGCTTGTCCTTCCTACGCATCCAGACGTATTTCAGAGGCCCGAAAAAGACGGATTCCAGATGCCTGTGGTGATATCTTTTTCTGCGAAACAGTCTGTCGCGCAGACTCCGGCGAGGATGGCGTCCGCCATTTCTTAGAAGATCTTTGAGCAGCCAGAAATGGCCCGACATGACCTTCGCTCCAAGCACTCCATTGGACGTCGCGGCTTTGACCTTCAGCGCATCGAGATATTCGGCGTCGGTCTCCACCTGCCACAGAGCTTTGTAATCCTTAACATAGTCCGTCCAGAAGTATTCATCGGGCACTCCAGCAAGACCTGTTGCCTGCAAAGCTTCACACAGCAGGGTGCTCCCTGTGCGCCAATGGGCACACACAAGATATGAGCGAAGAGGCGGAGCTTCAGACATCGAGAAATCATGCGACCATCTCGGTCATCATTCCTGAAATCAAGCCTGCCTTCGATTCAGATTCGAGACAATCCAGAACACATGGAAACAGATGAACTTCCAGCGCTTAGCAAAGGAAAGGTTGTTGGCATGATAAAGGCCACGACGAAACGCCTTGAAGAACCGTAGCGACGGGTCCCGCCATAATCCGCGAGCCCGCTTTTCAAGCCTTTGCCACATCCATGAGTCATAATGGCCCTCTAATTCAGCAATCAATGCTTCGACATCCTGGCTAAGATCATCGAGAGATCTGAAGAATTCCATGGCCGATAGTAGTTCAAAGGCCTCAAAGTCGGACAAGTGCCGCATATTATCACCTTTGGTCTTGTGAGAGTGAAGCAACAGGATGGCACTCCAGATCGTGGCACGGCGTTCACGTCCAAGCAGTTCCGAGGAAATGGCGCGCATCTCCAAATATGCCCGAAGCGCAGGACCTGCAAACAGGGTCCACTGATGATCATTCCATGGCTTCCGCCGCCCACCAAAATGGTAGATGCTGATTTTCTCCCAAGACGCGGGGTCGACAGCAGGACGTGCAGGAAACACCAAGAAGTTCCATTGTGAAGGCAGAAGCTCGAAGGCGTCCGCAAAGACAAAATGCATCGCATCCTGGTCTTCGTGCCGCAATTGGTGCCCTGCGTCCAAGACTTGGCGGCGTGCTTCCAGTGTCTTCTCGCCAAACTTTTGCTCACGCCACAGATCCAAGTCCATCACCATCACACCCGCATTGAAGGACTGATCTGCACGCGCATCAGGAACTCCAATATGTTTCAAATATCGGATGTAGCCATCCATCATGGATTTCAGGCTACCCAAACAATCTGTCATATTGGGACCCACCGCAATCGGTTCGCCATCAGGCAGGGCATTCCACAGTGGCCGGAGACTGCCACAAATCAGCAGGTCGAGATCCAGATAGATGACTTTGCCGATCTGCTTGGGCATCAAATCACCCAAGAACAGTCGACCATAGGTCAGGTAATTGTATCGCTGCGCGGCATCCGGTCGATCACGGCTCACAAAGCAGTGCATGAACGAGTCGATCACCGGCGAAATGTCATGAATCGTGCATGGCAGCTCGAGCTTCGCGCATAAACCGAGCAGGTAGCGCTGCAAACGATCATCAGCACCAGGCAGACTGAAATGGAGGTGGACATCCTCTCGGTCGTGATGAGTCGCAATCGATCCCAACAGGGTCGAGTAATGCCTCCAGAAACCACGATCCCCACAGAAGCAGAGATGCATGGTATCGGTTTTCGCAGACTCTGGCATTGGGGTGATCTGTAAGGATCTGCGCAACTGGCAGACGAAGCATTGGTGACAAGCCGGAATGCCTATATCAACACAAAAGCCTGCCACACCATGGCAGGCTTTTGCAGTCTCAGGGTGCGAACTTACCCCTTAATATGTTTTCATCCACTCGACAATGTCGGCCACGTCCTGAGCAGATAGGCCGAGTTGATCGGCACTGAGCATCAGCGATTGCCTTAGGCGAGGAGTCTTGGAGATCATCTTGCGCGGGATAAGCTGGGTCGCCCCGCCAGTGGACTTGATCACCAATGGATCGCCGTGTGAGACGACTACTCCGTCCACCCGCTTACCGTCCTTGGTGAGGACAGATGTCGCACTGAAGCCGTGGGCGATGTCCGCGGAGGGATCGACGATGGCGCGGATGGTGGTTTCAACACCCTGACGCTTAGTCCAACCCTTGAGGTCTGGGCCGTAGGCGGGACCATTGCCGTCAATCTGGTGACACATCACGCAGCGCATGGCGACCGCCTTGCCGCGGGCTCCATCACCCTTAAGCTTGACCACGTCCTCAACGCTGAACTTCTTCTCCTTGGGCATAGGCGGCATCTTCATTTCGGCCACCACGATCTTGTCGGGGTCGTAGATGCCCATCTCCTTGAGGCCCTTCTTGATGTCGTACTGCGACCAAGCACCGGTGCCGCGCAAGAGCAACCAGCGCACGGCCTCGGCCTTGGCGGGTGAGCCCTCAGCGGCGAGCTCGAGCATGGTTTTCGCGGCGGCCTCGTCTTCAATGAAGGCAATGGACTCGACAGCGAAGGCGCGCGCTTCCGGAGTCGTGTCCTTGGCAAGGGCACGAGCCTTGAGATCTTTCAGGGCAGCAGCAGGCCACAAACGCCAAGTGAGCTTGGCGAATTTCTCGTCCCACTTGAGCGGGCCGTCTTTGGCGAAAACATCGCGCATGGCCATCCACACGGCAGACTCGTGATTCTCACAACCGAGGCCGATGCTCTCGAGGTAGTTCTTATCCTCACCATCCCAGCCCTTGAACACCTCAATCAGCACAGGCGCGGCTTCGCTGGCCGGGCGACCGCGCATGGCGAGGGCGGCTTCGCGGCGGATGGCAGGAGACTCATCCTTGGCGAAGGTCTTGGCCAATTCGTAGATGTCATGGCCCGTGCGCTTGAGAGCGCGGTAGGCCACCATGCGGGTCTTCACATCCTTGTGGCTGGTGAGCTCTTTGCACTTCGCAAGGCCATTGTCTCCCAAGTGTGGCAGTAGCCAAACACCGCGGATGGCAATCCAGGGATCCTTGTCGGCCATCAGCTTCTCAACGGCAGGAAGCGCCTTGGCGCCTTGTTGCTTGAGAGCATTGAAGCCAGTCCAGCGAACGTTGGGAGCAGGACTGCGCAGCGCGGTGATGGCGCCATCAATGGTCTTGAGATCAATCTTGGGCTGCCCGGCTTTGAAACCCTTCGGCGCAATGCGGTAGATGGTGCCCGAAGTTGTGTCGTCACGGTCGGCGTGGCCACCGACACCTGGATCAAACCAGTCGGTCACGTAGATCGCACCATCGGCACCCACCGCCACATCGGAGGGACGGAACAGCTTGGGGTTTACCACTTCGGCGTTCGGATCCTGGATGCGCGCACCACGGGTGAAGTCACTGCCGACGAACTTGCCGTCGTGATTGGAGTTCATGAAGTCGTGGCGATCCATCTGATAGGTCGCGCCCTTCATCACGGGCTGGTAGCTGAAGATCACGTTGCGGCCTGCCTCACAGCTGAGGAAGGTGCCAGCGAAGTCATCTCCCATGGCGCCATTCTCGTAATAGACCACGCCGGTGGGCGAACCACCGCCGTAGATATCGCCGACGTCAAAGGTGCCGGGATCGTCCTGACGCCAGTGCGCGCGGCCATGATCCTGGCCAGGACGTTTGACGGTGCGGTAAGATTGACCCTGACGGGTGAAGTAACCGGCGCAGCCGTATTCGAGGACGTAGGAGTTGCGGCAGGCCGGCGGATCATCGTTGTCGTTCTGGAAGAGCTCGCCGAAGGAGTTCACCGCGTGCTCGTAGGAGTTCCGATAGCCGTGACCGATGATCTCCACGTTGGTGCCATCGGGATTCATCCTCGCCGAGAAACCAGAGGTCCAACGGAAGCCATCATCACTGGCAACATTGAGTTCGGTGTGGCTGTTGACGAACCAGTCGCCACCGCCACCGCGATAGGCGCCGTAGGCGCGGAAGGTCTTGCCGGACTTATCGGTGAAGGTGGCACCGCAGTTGCCGTTGTTGAAGTACCACAGACCGTCGGGACCACCGGTCACCGAGTGCAGCGAGTGATCGTGATTGCGGGCGTTAAAACCGGTAAGCAGAACCTCGCGCTTGTCGACTTTGGGATCAAACTTCAGGTCGCGGTTCACATCGGTGTAGACGATGAGGTCGGGCGGCTGGGAAACGACCACCACGTTGTCGAAGACGCCAACGCCGAGTGGCGCGACCAAAGCCTGCTCCTGCACGAAGGTGTGCGACTTATCCGCCTTGCCGTCATTGTCGGTGTCTTGCAGCACGACAATGCGATCCCCTCCCGGACGACGACCCTTGTGGCGGCGGTAATTCACGCCCTCGGCCACCCAGATACGACCCTCGGCATCAATGTCCAGGTTAGTGGGGTTGTAGAGGTCCGGAGACATCGCCCAAGTGGTCACTTCGAAGCCATCGGGGACCTTGAAGGCCGGCGGCGGGACGCTGCGCGGGGCTTTTGGATTCTTCCATTCCTCGGCCACAAGCGGGGTGGCCAGCAGAGAGAGCGCAAGGAGGGGGCGAACAGTCATGCGCAAAGCTACGCAGACTCAGCGTATTGTTTAACGCCCAATTTGGAGCCCCTGCATGAAAATCCATCATTTTAAGGGTTTGGATCGCCTCCATCACACGATAAAACCACAGGCCCGATCCCGTTTTCCTTTACCCACCCATGAAGAAACTCCTCTCTCTCATTACCCTCGGCCTGAGCCTCGCCACCACCCAAGCCGACGACCGGCCCAACATTCTTTGGATCTATCTCGAAGACGTCAGCGGCTGGTTCAGCTGCTACGGCGATGAGATCATCGAGACCCCAAAGATGGATGGCCTCGCGAAAGAAGGCATCCGCTTTGATCGCTTCTACACTCCTGCCGGCGTCTGTTCCGCCACCCGCTCCGCCATCGTCACCGGCATGATGCAGACCAGCATCGGTGCCCACAACCACCGCAGTTGCCGCCCTAACTTCCGCGGCAAGGACATGGGCGAATACGACAAGAACGTGCTGCCCGATGACGTGGTGCCACTGCCGATCCGATTCCGCAAGGCGGGCTACTGGACCTTCAACGAGGGCGGCAAGGACGACTACAACTTCGAGTTCAACACCAAGGAGTTCTACGACTTCACTCCCAAGAAAGGTGGCTGGGGACCCAAAACCACCGTGGCCGGTGATTGCTGGAAGGGCCGTGGCGACAAACCCTTCTTTGGACAGATCCAACTCGGTGGTGGCAAGCTGGGTGGTCGCGCCAAGAAGACCATCGATCCCGCCGACGTGCCGGTACCGCCCTACTACCCGGACGTCGCCGAAGTCCGCAAGGAGATCGCCCACCACTACGACTGCCTACTGGAAACCGACAAGCATGTCGGCCAGATCATCGACGCCCTCAAGCGCGACGGTCTCTACGACAACACTCTCATCTTCCTCTTCAGCGACCACGGCTATAAACTTCATCGCCACAAACAGATGCTCTTCGAAGGCGGCATCCACATGCCGCTGATCGTGGCCGGCCCCAAGATCGCCAAAGGCAAGGTGCGTGACGACTTGGTGAGCGGCATCGACATCTCCGCTGCGTCACTTGCCGCAGCAGGGATTGAAGTTCCCAAATCAATGGAAGGTCAGGACTTCCTCTCACCCGACCACAAGCCGCGCGAATACGTCGTCGCCGCTCGTGACCGCTGCGACTACACCATCGAAAAGATCCGCGCCGTAGTGACTCCGAAATACAAGTACCTGCGCAACTACCTCACCGACCGCCCCTACATGCAGCCCACCTACAAGGATGGTTGGGCGGTGACCAAGAAGTTCCGCGATATGATGGCCAAGGGCGAAATGAAGGGAGCCCAACTCATCTTCTTCTCCGACAAACGCGTACCGGAAGAGTTCTACGACCTCGAAAACGATCCTCACGAAATCAACAACCTCGCCAACGACCCCAAACATGCCGAGGCCCTCAAGGCACACCGCAAGATGCTTGCCGAGTGGATCGAGGAAACCGGCGACAAGGGGCAACAACCCGAGAGCGACATCGGCCTGCGCTGTGTCCTCAAGCGCTGGGGCAACAAGTGCGTGAATCCGGAATACGACCGGATTCGTGAGCAAATGAATGAGCTCAAAAAAATTGAGCCCGACCTGCGCCAAATCCAACGCGACCTGGAGAAGCGCCAAAGCAAGAAGTAGCCATGAGCAATCAACCCAGCGACCCCAAGCACCAGAACATCCTCCCGGAACTCTCACGCAGGGGATTTCTCCACGGCATGAGCGGATTTGGCGCCGCCATGGGCTTGGGAGCACTCGGTGCGCACGCAGCTGAAGATGGCCTGCCACGCGACAAGGACGGCAACATCATCCCCGGTTTCGATGACAACAAGCCCGGCAGGCAATCCAAGACCAAGTGGGAGCCCTTTTCCGATCGCAAGGTGAAGGTCGGGATTGCGGGGTATGGTTTTTGCCGTTTCGGTGCGCAGTTTGGATTTCAGGATCATCCCAACGTCGAAGCCGTTGCCGTCACCGACCTCATTGAAGAGCGTCGCAACCAACTCGCCAAAGCCACCCGCTGCACCAAGACCTATCCGTCCTGCGAAGAGATGCTCAAGGACAAGGACATCGAAGCGGTGTTCATCGCAACTGACGCACCCAGTCACGCGCGCCTTGCCATCATGGCTGCCGAGCATGGCAAGCACGTGGCCGCCGCGGTGCCCGCAGTGTTCGGCTCACTCGAGGACGCCGACAAGTTATTCGAATCGGTGAAGAAGAATGGCATCAAATACATGATGTTCGAAACCTCTTACTTCCACGCCGACTTGTATGCGCTGCGCCAGAAGTATGTCGCCGGCGCCTTCGGCAAGATCACCTACTCGGAAGGCGAGTACTTTCACTTCTTCGGTAAGCCCATCGGCAGTTTCAACCCCAAGACCGGCAAGG
This sequence comes from uncultured Luteolibacter sp., assembly GCA_964541125.1. Lineage (GTDB taxonomy): Bacteria > Verrucomicrobiota > Verrucomicrobiia > Verrucomicrobiales > Akkermansiaceae > Luteolibacter. The sequence continues at coordinate 14,626 of CAZIPY010000061.1, forward strand.
TGGATAATCAAGGTTGGCGCATGGGCTTGCCGCCGCAATGGTATCCGACCCACAACAACGCCTACCACATCGGCATCACTGGTGGCAGCTTCACCGAAGTCAGCTGCATGGCCATGCCGAGCACGGTTCCTCATCTAACTGCTAAAGGCAACGACTACAAAAATCCCTTCGGCACCGAGATCGCCCTCTTCCGCACCGACGACGGCGGCATGTCGCGTCAGGCAGTGAGTTGGGACATTCCCATCCACGGTGGTGAACGCGGCCGCGCCTATGGCCAGACTGCCAAGAAGGTGAACGTGGATGTGCAACGCCCTCAACTGCCCCCTGGCATGGGCGCGGGCGGCCACGGCGGCTCGCACGGCAGGCTCACCAACGAGTTCATCGACGCCATCCTGCGCGATCGCAAACCCTGGTGCGACATCGCCCAAGCACTCAACATGACGGTGGCCGGCATTGTGGCTCACCAGTCCGCCCTCAAAGATGGGGAGCTACTCAAGATCCCCCAATATCGACTATAAGAGGAGGCATGTTCAGCCCATCCGCCACGAGCTATCCTGTTTGTGGTTATAGGAGGTAGTGGCCCGTCCGCTTGATTCGATCACAGCAGCCCTCGTAGCGTGGGGATGTGGTTGCTTGTGCATTTTCTGCACCGGCTCATTCCACATACTCGCTTGATGATCAGGGAGTAAAACCTCTAACTGCCCATCGTTCGGGACTTGCTTAGGGAACTGTTTTGGTGTTTATTTTGTAAATACCTGGATGGCTCCTTCCCGAGCGATCTTTTCTGCTGCCATGACCCAGAACTTTCATGCGCGCCAGCCTATGCCGGTGTCGATGCCAGTCCGTCGCCTCTCCCGTGGCAAATCGGACCGAGGCTTCGCGCTGGTGGTAGCCGTGTCCATGCTGGTCCTGCTCTCATTGATGGCGGTGGCCATGTTGAGCCTTTCTTCTCTCTCCCTAAGTAACAGCTCGATCGTCAAAGCTGAGGAGCAGGCCCGAAGCAATGCGCGCATGGCACTGATGATCGCGATCGGTGAATTGCAGCGCGAAATGGGTCCGGACATGCGCATCAGTAGCGAGTCCGCCGTCTTCGATCGCACACCTCAGACCGAAGCCATCGACGGAGTGAGCCAATCTCATTGGTTGGCGAGTTACGAATCCTGGGGCGACTGGCTCACCAGCAACTACAGCCTGCCTACGGATGGCACCACGCTCGACATCCAAGACACCTATGTCGCTCAACGCGCGCCCATGTTCCGCCGTTGGCTGCTCTCTCTGCCGCCGGAGATGAGTCGGGATGTGACTCTGCCACTGAGTGCTCTCGACTGGGACAACGATGAGTCGGTGATCATGGTGGGCGAAGGCACGCTGGGTCGTGCGAACGCTCAAGCTAATCCCCATCAAGTCACCCGCGCCCATCTGATGTCGGCCGGCGATCGCGGCAATTACGCTTGGTGGATCGGCCCGGAAAACCAGAAGGCCTGCATCCAACGAGCACATCGACCCAGAGGCCTCAGCCCGGATGAGTGGGAAGTGGCGCATGGTGACACGGCGGAAGTCGGCGTCGGCACGATCAGCGGCCTCGAAGTCGTGGATGGCGACCCCGCACTTTCACCCCGCCTAATGAGCCTCAAGACTCTCGAGGTGGCGGGGGTGGACACTCAGGTGGTTGGATCACGATTTTATGACCTGACGGCCTGCAGTAAAGGAGTCGTCACCAGCGTGCGCTCTGGACACCTCAAGAAGGACCTGAGCCTGCTCTTCGAACAAGACGCCGCCAGTTTGCCAAGTCCCTACCGTTACGATCGAACCACTCGACGCGAACCTTCGATCCGCCCAATGAGCCCCGACTTGCTGGCCAGAGGCCCTCAAATTCCCGAACGCCACTTCCAGTCCTGGACCAACATGCGCCACTTCTACCGCATGTACCGCCAAGATCCCGATCCCGTCAGGCGCGGCATCGAGAACGCACATTCGCTCGAGTGGGACGGATCGCAACCCTATGCCACCGGACAGGCCCCCATCCTCTACCGCGACCGCAACAACGACAACCAGTGGCTGGGCGACGACTCGTACCATCGCCTGCCGGTCTTGGCCAAAATCACCTTCATCTATAGTTTGATGGCGAGGAAGTTCAGCACCAACCCCAACGACTATCGCTATCGCCACTATGTAGTCTACACACCGGTTTACACGTATTGGAATCCCTACAATGTCGAGATGCGCATCCCCGACAACCGCCTCGGCTGTCTGAGTTCCACCTATCAGGTGCTGCCCATGCATATGCAGACCTTCAACGGGAATCGGGCGGATCGAAGTGGCAGCGCCTCCGACCCCAACTACGATCCCATTGGCATCTTAACCGGGAACGCCCACTCTTTCCTGCGCTCGGAAGACGGCGGCGACATCATCTTCAAACCCGGCGAATTCCGAGTGTTCTCTCACCGCATCATGAAGAACATGGGCAGCGGCCAAAGCGACCCGCTCAGCCTCTATCCCGGCTTCGATCCCATGGCCTATGGCGGCGACCAACGAGGAGGCGGTGGCTCAAGGTGGATCAAAGATCGCAGAAACAACCCTGGATTCGCCCTCTACTTCGGCCACTCGATCTGGGGCGGCAACGTCGGCTACGGCAACACCGCGGGCTCACTCTGCCACACACCCTTCTGGGTGCCCGACAGCGGCTTCGCCACACAGGGACTCACTCGAGCGTACAACTGGAACTACCCGGTGATGTACCAAAACGACTGGTTCAATCTCGCCCAAACCTACACTCCCGTTGGCAATGATCCGCTGATCAATAGCGGCAGCGGTATCGCAGCCCGCCCGGAGAATATTATGCGCTGGGTTTACACGGATGATGAACCCGTGCCCGTGGCCTTCACCCAACTGGTTATTAAGGGACTTTCCGAATTTGAACACGAAAGCATCAACTGGGCGGAAGATTGGCGCTGCCGCAATTGGATCCAGTCGCCGCCATTCTACTTCGGTTACAACATGCACATTTCAGAGGACGACGGCATCGCGCACACCCAGCGGGTGGACAATGCCTTCGTGATGAACTTCGGCCCCATGTCCGCCGCCGAAATGCCCAAGGTGGTGGCCCATGTCGGCGAGCGCGCCTTCCTTGGCTCTGGCGCCAATCCCTTCGAAAAGATCACCGCGGCCCCGGTCATGGAGCTACCAAGCGCCCCTGTCGGTGGAATCGCCGGCTTCTCGGGCATGCGAATCAATCCGGGCTTTGTCGATCCTCGCCTGGCCAACTCCCGCCTGCGACTCAACAGCACCGGAGGCTATGTCAGGCCTGAGCGATCGTTCTATTACGGACTGGCAAAAACCATGGCCTATCAGAGCGGTGTGACCGGACCTGGCATCGGAAATTCCTTCATCCACCCGATGATTCCCCGCGACGACATCTACCAATACTTCAACAACTCCGTCAGTTCCGACCCAGACAACCGCGGCAACCCATTAGGACCGATCACCTACAACGATAGTCGAATGTACAGCGACTACTGGGATCACGTCTTCCTGCTCAATGATGCTCTGTGGGACGACTATTTCGTCTCGTCGCTAGCGGATCAGAACCGACCCGGCGCTGGCAATGCACTGGGGCTGAACAACAACATTCAACGTCTCGTCAATCAGGGTGAACTGGCGAACACCCGCTTCCTCTATCAGTCTGGCGGCAAGGATGCAGCCGATGTCATCGATGCTCTCGAAGATGCGGATGGTTATCTCAAGGCCGCACGGCACCTGATGGTGGACGGCATGTTCAACGTCAACAGCACCTCGGTCGATGCCTGGTTCGCCCTTTTCACCGGCATCCGTGAACGACAACTGTATTACCGCGACCGCAACGGCGCCCTGCAACCTGTCACCGTCCCTTCCGACAAGCGCATTGCCATCTCCCGCCACAACACGCCGACCATGGATGAGGAAAGTCTGGACCCCGAATACGGCACCGTGCGTGGCGACGGCAACCAGACCTGGAGCGGCGTGAGGTTCCTCGACGACGAACAACTGCGACTGCTTGCCGAAAAATGCGTCGAGCAAGTCAAGCGTCGCGGCCCCTTCCTTAATTTCTCGGAATTCGTGAACCGCCGCCTCTCGAATGATGATCTCGGTCTGATGGGCGCTTTGCAGAGCGCCATCGACTTCGACAACGCCAGCCCCGACTCGCGCTCCATCAACTACACGTTCAAGAATGGCCCAGATTTCATGATGAGTGAGAGCGATCTCGGAAATCACGAGTTTCAGACACCCGAAGCCGTCAATGGATCACGCTTTGCGGGCATCCCTGGATATGTCATCCAATCCGATCTGCTCAAACCCATCGCCAACACACTTTCGGTACGCGACGACACCTTCCGCATCCGCGCCTATGGCGAAACCCGTGATAATAATGGCCGGGTGATCGCCCGCGCTTGGTGCGAGGCGATCGTTCAGCGCAACGTGGAATACATCGATTCCACCAATGACCCCACGACTCCAGCACGCATCATCCAGGCCGACGGCTCCTTTGCTGACAACCCCGCGCTCAGCCCATTGAACCGCAAAATGGGACGCAAGCTACAAATTGAAAGCTTCCGCTGGCTAACTCCCGACGAAATCTGAACGGTCATCCCTCCTTGCATCATGAGATTCGCATTCATGCTCATCGCCTGTCTTTTGGCTCCACTCGTACTGGAGGCTCAACCCTCGAATGCTGGAGATCTTCAACAAGCCAAAGGTCGCCAAGTCTGGTTCACCACAACCCAACTGCGCAAAGACATCAAAAATCCGATCACCGTGATGGTCGGCGACAAATTCCACCAAGTTGCCCTGAGCAAACGCAGGGCCAGCCAAGCTGTTCCCATCGGCAAGGAACAAGTGGTGCGACTGGTCCACCGGACTCCCAAGGCTGACAAACCGGGCGAGTTCGACATGAAGGTGCTGGCCCAGGCAACGATCCCTGAAAAGACACGACAAGCCTTGATCATCCTCATCCCTACGGTGGCGCCCAACAGCGACAAGATATTCCATGCCAAGGTGCAGGACCTCGCAAAATACCGTGGGGGAGATTACCTGTTCCTGAACCTCACCCCGACAAGGGTCGCCGTTCAACTTGGCGAGACAAAGCTCGGCATCGCTCCTGGCGAGACCACCATTTACGACGCCTCCTCAATCAAGAAATCCACGAATTCAGCGGTGCAGTATCACTACTATGATCTGACCAATCAGAAGTGGCGACTGATCAGCGCTTCCACCATTGTGCTTCGACCAACTCGCAGAGAACTCTGCATCTTCAGTTGGGATGAGCGCTACCAGCGCATCAGCTACCATGGCATCACCTTTCCGGTGGAGCCCTAAGTATTCAAAAAACGGTGTCAGAGGCTAACCTCTGATTCTTTTAATCGTTGACTTCCAGAGATTTACGAAATCTTAGCACTGTGCAGTTTGTGTACAGGCACGGATCCTGATCTCGTCTCGCCCTGTTGCAGCATCGGCATTATTTTGTCACCATCGCAGACCGAGTTGAGCCGATGATGTATTTACTAAGTATATTCAAAAAGCGTGCATCCCATGGCGCTTGCGACCCTCGGGCACAGACCCCCAAGCGAGTCAGCGGCATGCCATCGGAGCGAGGTTTCTCCTTGGTGGTGTGCGTGGCCATGTTGGTGCTATTGACTCTGATTGCCGTGGGCCTGCTTTCGCTTTCGACGATCACGGTGCGCGAGACTTCCCAAAACCAGGCCCGCAAGGAGGCCATGGCGAACGCGCGTATGGCCCTGATGGTAGCCATCAGCGAGCTGCAACATCACATGGGACCGGATCAGCGCATTTCCATGACGGCAGACCAGCGGATGTCGCCCGGTGGTGACGGCAGCACCTCATCGGTCGCAGCTGGCAACCGCCATTGGACCGGCATCTATAACGCATGGGCCGCCACTGAAGAAGATCGCCCTGATCCTAGCAGCGCCTTCCGCTCTTGGTTGGTGTCAGGAGCCTCATCCCTGACCGCCCGGGAAGACCTGCCAGATTCTGCCCTGTCTGAATCAAACAGCATTGAGTTGGTCAGCGAAGGCACCGTGGGCTCGGGCAACCCGCTGCAGCATGTGCGCGTGCCCATGGTGGAGGTTGACGCCGGACCTGGACAAGGAGGGCGCATGGCTTGGTGGGTCGGCGACCAAGGTGTCAAAGCCGCACTTTCCACTCCGCCTGCCGCTTCCGGTTCCACTCTCGCGTTGGCTCGAAACAATCTGGCCTCTGCACCCCGCAATGCCCATGAGCTGGTCGCTCTCGATGATGCCACCAAACCCTTTGAAGCTGTCGATCCGACCGACGCTCGCCTAAGCCGAATGCTCAGCTGGCAACAAGCCGCCTTCCTCAGCACCAGTCCCGAACAACCAGGCGCCCTATTCCATGACATGTCCGCCCATTCCTCGGGGCTGTTGACCAATGTCCGCCGAGGTGGTTTCCGCAAGGACCTCTCGATGAAGATGGAGTATCACACCGAAGCTCCTGATCTGACCGATACAGACAATGTCCTCTACACGGTGCGAAGCAACGTGACCGGCAACGATGAGGTGGGCATCAATTTCATGGAGTTGTGGGCCTACTACCACCTCTACAAGCAACTGCAGTTTGATGGTGGCCTGACCTACACCACGGGTGGCGGCATCCCCGCCGCCGCACCCTATCTGGAAACCAAGGCCTCCATTGAAGGGCCGGATGGCATCGTCCAGGACAACTGGGACATGTACAAGCACCCACTGGTCATCAATTACGAGATGCTTCTCTCCTTCGAGGTCTACCCCTACGACATCATCGGTCACCGTACCACAACCAACCCTGTGTTGGATCGCAGCGGCAATCCCGTCTTCGACAACAACGGCAACCAGTTGTTTAACGACCAAGTCTTCGTGGAACGCACCATCAACGGCCTGTTCGTCAACCACGATACCATCATCACCCTGTGGAACCCGCTGGATGTGGCAGTGCACATCAAGAGCTTCCGCCCCTCCCAGAGTGTTGGCACACACCCGCGCAACAACTGCTACCTCTTCTTCTTCCCCAGACTCCCTTATGATGCGGAACTCCGAAAGAACGACGGCACTCGCATCACCTGCCCCTTGGACCGCGTGACCCAGAGCTCCATCTGCATGGATGTCGGCAGAGTCGAACGGGCGGATCGCGATGACCCCATCATCCTCAAACCGGGTGAGGTGGTGATGTTCGCTCAGGCGGGTTCCAACAACAACTCACTCTCCGGACGCATCGAGGTGCCATACTACGGTGCCGGCTTCTCCAGTCTGAGGCTGTTTGCCGGCAAGGGCTTCAACTTTGGTGGCGGCATGAGCGCGGTTGCCCGCGATAACAACTTCACAAACTTGGTCTATCAAGCCGGTGTCAGGCCCAACAGAAATACGGGTGAGATCCGGCCACGGTCGACGAACGCAGGCACCCCGATCGAACTCGATCCCGGCGAATCCTTCTCCTACTCCCTGACTCCCAGCAATGACCGTCAGGGAGGTGGCAGCGGTGGTGGAAGCATGCTCGGTTGGAGCTATATGATTGGCAATCCATGGGGCCGCCACATGCGCGGACTTTCGATCTATGGCATGGCGACCATCGATCACGACTGGGGCTATGACCGGGCCCAAGTGGGTGAAGAAACCCTAGATCGCTGGAGAGTTCGTAATCCCTTCAACCTGACTCCTCTGGATGATGGCGTGAGCGATCTATTTCCCACCTTCGACGACCCCTCGACTACCCAGCAGCTGAGCCATGGCCGACTGGCCGCAAACAAGGTGCCCTTCATGAGCATCTCTCTGAAGGCTAAGACAGAGATGGACGGCCAACGCGGCACCAAGGCTCTTGCCCGCCTCAACCCCAAGGCACACTTTCTCAACTTCTGGGACCTCTCTCCGAAAGAGCGCGACATGCTGCCCTACGAACTGCGCATTCGACCCGTCACCTCCTTCCTCGACTCGGGTCTGGCCGAAGTCATGCCCAATGGACGTGCTTACTTCGGAGCCGGCATGGATGGCGCCTTTGGCTCCGGCTTTGTCACCACCCACAGCGTGCCACGCCAGCCACTGATCTCCATGGCGTCATTCCAGAATTCTTTCGCCAACGGCTTCAATCGCTTAGCAGCCAGTGGTCAGACCGGATATCCGGAACGAGGCCAGACCTCTGAGCGCCATTCCAGATTGGCCCGTCGACCTTTGCTGCCGCAAATCTCGCATGCCATCGGCAACTCTCTAGCACCCTCAGTCCTCGCATCTGATCAGATCAAGCACGAGCCCGGCTCCGGGGACAGCAATCCACACCCGCTGGCGGATCACTCCTACCTCGCCAACCGCGAACTGTGGGATGACTACTTCCTCTCCGGCATCGCTCCGCAACCGACCCCGGCCTTCTCCTCTGCCCGTGATCAGGAGACCGTAGCCTTGGAATTCTTCCGCGATGGCAACGCCCTTCCGGTCGCACGCTACCTGCCCGACACCGGCGGCCAAGACCCCACCGATCTGGCGCGCTCGCTCTTCTCCGGGGGTACTCCCACCGAGGAATCCATCAACCTGGTCGCCAGTCATCTGCGGGTGGACGGCATGTTCAATGTCAACTCGACTTCAGTGGAAGCTTGGAAGGCCATGCTTGGCTCCCTCAAGGGACGGCCCATCGTGGTGCGCAGCGAAGATGGACAGGAATCCATCGCCACCGTGGATGACATTCCCGTGGCCGGCATCACCGCACCCTCCGACACGGTGCTGCAGGATGTCGATGCCTCAGCTCCAGACCGTAACAGCCACTGGGATGGACGCCGCGAACTCACCGAAGAAGAAGTCGATCGCCTCGCCCGAGCCATCGTCATGGAGGTTCGCAAGCGTGGGCCCTTCCTCAACCTCGGAGACTTCATCAACCGCCGCGTCGGCGACGACGTAGAACTGGCTCGCGCCGGCGCCATCCAGACCGCGCTCGATGCCGACGACACCGGCATCAACACCGCACAGAACGCGGGCCGCGACGTGGCACCTGCCGTCGCCGGCCGCTTTGCCTTTCCCGAAGCCGAAGAGGGAGCCATCCACTACGGTGCTCCATCACTGGTCAAGCAGGGTGATATCCTGACTCCCATCGCACCCGTTCTGTCCGCCCGCTCCGACAGCTTCATTATCCGCGCCTACGGCGAGTCGTTGGACAATTCCGGCCAGGTCGTCGCCAAGGCATGGTGCGAGGCAGTCGTCGAACGCACCCGTGACTATGTCGATCCAGCCGATGATTCAGAGGTGCTTCCCGCGGATCTCACCTCCGTTGCCAACCAGACCTTCGGCCGCCAATTCAAGATGGTGTCATTTCGATGGCTGAACCCCACCGAGATCTAGTAGCATGTCAGGCATGTCTCCACTCAGACCCATTCTCGCCGTCCTAGTTTTCACCTGCGTCAGCCTTGCCTCGCTGGCAGCCCAGCAAGACAGCAAGGTCCAAATCCGACTGGTCGCGGAACGTTTGCCGAAGGGACTGGGTAAGGTCGTGCTTGCCGCAGGTGAGGAGCGCACGCAGCCCTTCATCCTACCCATGAACAACCTCTCGGTGCCGAAGGAGGTTCCCGGCCGGGTCTTCCAGTTGCTCGCGCCCGAACAACAGATGGTGCTGGCGAAGGTGACCCTCCCCGCCCAGGGCAAGGACTTCGTGGTACTGCTCATTCCCGCCGGAGAGAAGGCCTATTCCCCCGTGGTCATCCCTCACAAGCATGCCGATTTCAAGGCCGGTGACATCTACCTCCACAACAACGCCAGAGACCCCGTGGTCGGTATGGTCGGAGACGGTCGGTTTTCAGTCGATCCAGGCAAGGGCACCTTCTTCCGACCCACCTTTAAGGACGACAACAAACGCTACCACGATGTGGGCATCGGTGTGAAATTCGAGTCTGGCGACAAGGTGATCAGCACCACCCGCTGGCCCAAGAGCACCAATACGCGCTATTACGTGTTCTTCTACGTCAACCCGCGGACCCAAAGAGTCAACTATCGTGCCGTGGATGAGTTCCTTGAGCCCGAGCCAGCGGCGAACTAAGGCATCGGCGGCGAATAAGGCATCGCCCGCGAACTAAGGCTTACTTCAGTCCCTTCAGAAAGGTGATGAAGGTTTCGGGTGTGGCGCGCTCCTTGTCGTAGGCCTTGCCCGAGAAGAGCTGTTTCTTGCCATCCGGAGCGATCACAAACATCCACGGCCAGGGACCGCGACCGCGCATCCAAAGCTCCTTGGGAATGCCTTGCTCGGCCTCGATCACCTTCATGTCCTTCTTGTTCTCCTTGTCGAAGTAAGGAGCGTAGTCGACCTGCAGCAGGATGAGGTTGTCGCCGGCATACTTGGCGAACTCCGGCTTAGAGAGCACCTCGCGCTTGAGGATCTTGCAGGGTGCGCAGGTGGTGGAGTTGGTGAAGAGCACTAGCAGAGGCTTCTTGTCGGCAGCCGCAGCCTTGGTGGCTTCCTCGTATTGTTTGAGCCATTTGGCTTCCTTCTCCGCAAAGGCAACGGGGGCAAAAAACAACAGGGTTGCGGCAGCCAACAGGCAGGAAATCGCTTTCATGTGAGGAATCTGCGGACCCCGGGCTAATGCGACAATCCAAGAATCAACCGCCACCTGAGTCGGATTCGCTCAGGCCTTGGGAGGCTCCTTATTCCTTCAGTTTGGCCTGATACTCCTTCACCAAAGCATCGACCTTGAGCCATGCGGCACGCTCATCCTTGGTCATCTTGGATTCGAAGACCGCCATTTGCCGAACATAGATATGTCCACTTTCGACGGCGAGATCGCGGTCACTCATACCCACACCTTTGGCTGGTCGATTCCTTTCCCAAAGCAATTGTATCCCAGCGGTCAGGGCCTCGGAAGCCACTTCAACCTGACCGGCATGTTGTATCCATATCCTCGCATACGCACCGATAGCCTCGTCCGCCTTACCCTGCTCTTGGAGTGCCTTAGCCAACAGAAGCTGAGTTTTTGCGCGCAACTTAGGATTGCCCTCTTTGACCTCCGGCTCGGCATGAAGCAGACCGGTGGACAAACAGATCAGGAGCACGCTACGGATCATCATTCCTTCTTCAACTCGGCTTCGTATTGTTGGACTAGCTTTTCAACTCTCGACCAAGCCTCACGATCCTTTTGCTTCAACTTATCTTTGCGACCTATCCACTCATCGACGTATCGACGGCCATATAAGACGGCTCCCTCTCGATCAGCCATGCCTCCTTCCTGAGCTGGCCGATTCCGCTTCCACATCAACTGAATCCAGCCCGACATCGCGGGCGTAGTGATATGAATCCAGCCCTTATATCGGGTCCAAAGCTTCTCGTATTCCTGAATCGCCTCATCATCCTTACCCAGCCGCTCTAAAGACAGCGCCAGATACAGATTCACCTGCGCTGTATCCGTCAAGGATGGCCCTCCGTTCGCCCCGCTAAGAAAGATCCGACACTGTTTCACAGCATCTCCATACTTCTCCTCTGAAAGGAATTCCTCAATGAGCTGATAGGATTCAACAAGGTTGAGACGCTTTTTGCCTGCAGCAGGTTTCGGGTCGGCATGAAGCAAGCCGGGCAGAAGGCAGATCAGTGATAGGTAAACAGCAAGGCGCATGCAAATAGCGTATTCAATCTTTGGAAAACACCAAGCTTTACAAGCAGAGAGCCGCGCACCCTGCTAGGCATCCTACCCTTTAATCTCCATCAGCATCTGGGGATTGTTGGGGAACTTCTTGAGGAAGAATAACAACCTCTCCATGGCTTCGACGGGTCGGTGACCGGACAAGCCGCGACGGATGAGGTAGATCTTGTGCAGCATGTGCTCGGGCAGGAGCAGTTCCTCGCGCCGGGTGCCGCTCTTGAAGATATCGACCGCCGGGTAGATGTAGTTCTCAGCAATCTTGCGATCGAGAACGAGCTCCATGTTGCCAGTGCCCTTGAACTCCTGGAAGATGGCCTCGTCGGCGCGGGAGTTGGTCTGGATGAGGGCCGTGCCAAGGATGGTGAGCGAACCACCACCGCGAGTGTTGCGTGCAGCGGCGAATAAACGGCGCGGAATTTCCAAGGCGCCAATGCGAACACCGCCGGAACCGATGCCGCCGCGACCGCGACCACGGCCCTTCTTGCCGCCACCACCTCCGCCGAGATTGTTGTAGGCGCGGGCCAGACGGGTGATGGAGTCCATCAGCAGAAACACGTCCTGGCCGGCTTCGACCAGACGTTTGGCGCGTTCAATGGTGAGCTCTGCTAGACGGCAGTGGTTGCGGGCCTGCTCATCGTTGGAACTGGCGTAGATCTCGGCCTCGGGCAGAGCACGTTTAAATTCGGTGACTTCCTCGGGCCGCTCATCGACCAAGAGTACCATGAGGTGCATGCTCTCGTCGTACTTCTCACGGATGGCCTCGGCCATGTGCAACATGAGGGTGGTTTTGCCGGAACGCGGCGGGGAAACAATGAGACCACGTTGACCCTTGCCGACGGGAGCCATGATGTCGACTACGCGAGTGGTGTAACGTTCGGGCGTGGTTTCGAAACTGATGCGTTTGTCCGGGTTGATTGCCTTGAGTTCCTCGAAGTGAGGCAGCTTCATGGCTTCCTCCGGAGTCTGGCCGTTGATGGTGGTCACTTCCACCAGCTGCGGACCGCGAGGACCTTCCTGGTAGAGACCGTGGATCCACTGACCAACTCGGAGGTTGAGCTTGCGGATGGCTTCGGGCGGCACGAAGACATCATCGCGGGCCTGCTCGTAATCCTTCTCCTGAACGCGCAGGAAACCGAAGCCCTTAGGCGCCAGTTCGAGCATGCCGTTGCACTCCAGCTTGGGGCCGTCGAGTTTGGGCGCGGGGCGCTCTTCGAAATCTCCATCTTCTCCATCGCGGCGACCACCACGACGGCGGCGACGGCGGCGCTTCTTATTGCCACCACCTTCTTCGTCGCCGGCACCTTCTCCGGTTTCACCTTGTTTGGCCTCAGGCTCATCTCCGCCTTGCTTGGCTTCGGCGCGCTTTGCGATCTCTTCGTCGCTTGGACCGGAACCGTCACTGCGACGCACCAATGGACCACCGCCGGGAACGCGGCCGAACTTCTTGGGCTCTTCGGCTTCGGTACTTTCAGCAGCGGCAGGCGCTTCTTCCACAGCAGGCTTAGCGGCCTTTTTGGCAGCCTTCTTCGCGGCTTTTTTGGCAGCCTTCTTCGCGGCTTTCTTGGCTGCCGGCTTGGGTTCCTCCGACGCGGGAGCATCCGCATCAGGCAGGGATTGGGGTTCAGTGGGTTCTGACATGAAGTATGGGTAGAGGGATGGGAAAGCCTGGCTGGGCGGCATGAAAGCATGCATCCACGGCTGGGCGGGTCTCCGAAAACGGAGGGTTGGGCAGGATTTCGAAGAAGAACCGCCAATATCTGGGACATCCAGAAGAGGGGCGGCGGGCTGACTTCAAAACGAGCGGCGGGGGTGGGAGAACCTCTCCCGGGCGACCGCTCAGTCGCTCCAACGACCCGAAACTGGCCATTTTCGGACCCCGTGGCAACCTAAATTTGCCCCCTCAGAGCCCCTAAAGGCTTGGTTTTGCAGCGTTTCGGGCCTGTTTGTCGGTTGCGTGGCGCATGGGAGAGTGCCAATCTAGCGACATGAGACTGGCCAATTTCTGCATCCTCGCAGCCCTGATCACCCTGCTGATCGGCCCTGCCCTGGCCCAGGAGAAACCCCCTGTAGCCCGCGACATACCCGCCGATCTGCTCGATGACCCCCACGTCCGCGAGGAACTGGCCGTCAATGAATTCACCGCACCCTCCATCTCCAAGCTCTTCGGTACGCTGCAGTTCCTGATGCCGCTACCCCTCATCGACACTGAGATCAAGATGCCCGACCGCATGCCTTTGGATCGTGCCGACCTCGCGATGGAGCTGGGCTTTCTGATCGCCGAGGGCTTCCTCATCGTCCAGTCCGAGCAGCTCGATAAAGTGGAAGATCTCGCCGCCGACCTCAACCGCTACGGCAAGGCACTCGGTGCCGGCAACCGCGTGAACCGTCACGCTGCCAGCCTACTCGACAGCGCCAAAGCCAAGGACGTGGAGCAACTCAAGAAGGAGCTCACCGCCACTCAGCGCGACGTCGAGAAGGAACTCGTCACCCTACGCGACGCCGACCTCGCCCACCTCATTTCACTCGGCGGTTGGATCCGCGCTCTGCACGTCTCCACCGTTGCGGTGGACCGTCAGTTCTCCAAGGAGCGTGCGAACAAGGTGATCCGCGAGGACATCGCCGACTACTACACGGAAAGTGTGGGTGGCCTCGAGCCGCGCATCTCCGAGCGACCCAACTACCGCGAGATGCGCGAGATCCTCTCCGGCCTGCGCCTGGAGATGGCCCTCGAAGAAGGCGAAGAGCCGACGCCTGAGAAGATGAAGGAGATCCGCGAGCAATCCGCCAAGCTCGTTAAGCTGGCGCTGACTCGGCAGAAGTGAGGCATCACACCATGCTCGGAGAAATTACATCTCTGGAAAATGGCCCGGTCAGAAATGTCGCGGTCAGCATCACAAGTGATTTACTGGAATCTGAAATCGCAAAACCTAAAGGGCCGATTCACCCCGATGAAGTGACGGGCATTATCCTCGAAAAGCGCAAAAATCTATTCCGCACCGCCTTCCACCTTGGATTGAAAACCAAGTCATCGGAAATCGACTTTTATCGTTCACGTTCCAGCTTCGACATCGCCCTGTTGCTTGATGAGCTTGATGCTATCATCGGCCATCGACCACGAACACTCATCAATATAGAGTTTAAGTCCCCATAAACCTATCCTTTTCTAACAGAAATTAGAATCGGTTACTGACCCATGAAGATCCCCGTCATCACCGGCATCATCAGGCGACGCATTCTGCTGAATTATCGCGTGGATCCACAAGTTCTGGCCACCATCCTGCCGGGCAATTTCCGGCCCAAGCTGGTGAAGGGCAAGGCCATCGCGGGGATCTGTCTGATTCGCCTGGAGCAGATTCGGCCAAAGGGACTGCCGGCCATGATGGGCCTCTCGAGCGAGAATTCCGCCCACCGCATCGCCGTGGAATGGGAGGAGAATGGTGAAGCTCGTGAAGGAGTCTACGTGCCACGCCGCGACACAGACTCCTGCCTCAACGCCCTCGCCGGCGGACGCATTTTCCCAGGTGTGCATGAGTATTCGGAGTTCACCATCAAAGATGCAGACGGTCACATCGAAATGAGGGTCCTGCCCAAGGGCAGCGATGAACCACTGATCGAACTCAATCTGGAGGAATCCGACGCATTCCCTGCCGACTCCGTCTTTGAGAGCATCGAAGCCTCCTCCGCCTTCTTCGAAGCCGGCTGCATCGGTTATTCAAGCCGACCCGACTCCTGCACTCTCGACGGCCTGAAGCTGCAAGTGGATGACTGGCAGGTGAGTGCGCTCAAGGTCGAGAGCGTGCGCTCGAGTTACTTTGACGACCCCCAGCTCTTCCCCCCGGGCACGATTGAGCTGGATCACGCACTGTTGATGCGCGACATCGACCACGAATGGCATTCCGGACCGGAGATGACCGCCACCCAGATCACCAAAGAAGCATGAGTCCTACCAAGCTCATACGGGAGTCCACTGAGTGGACCATGCACCTGCTGGCTCCTTATTGGTTCAATTGGGACGATCGCTCAGAAGCCTGCTTGGAAAACATTTCCCAGGCCATGGCCAAGTCGCTGAAATCCAAAGACGACCTCATGGTGGATTCATCCAGGAGTCACATGCTCTTCGCCACACCCAAGGGGCTATATCTCATCTCAAGAAAAAGCGCTTGGAAGTCGCTGATGACCGAAGCAGATATTGAGCTCTACTCCAAAAAAGGCCCGCGCGCCTTCGTCAGCATCGAACGAGCGCACAAAAGCACCACTATCTAACAGATTAATCATGCGATTACCCATCACCAAAGCCGTCATCATCACCTTCGCCGTGTTCGGCTCATCGCTCTGCTTGGCTGAGACACCCACTGAAGTCCTCAAGGCCTTCGAAAAGGCCGCCCTAACCAAGGATTTCGATGCAACTTGGGAACATGCCGCCAAGTTTGAGGGGCAACCCGAAGTTCTGACCCAATACTTCAAGGAAGAGGTGGGAGATTTCATCCGCATCACGCGCAAAGGCTGGAAGTTCGAAATTCTCGAAGAGAAGATTGATGGCGATTGTGCGGTGGTAGTCATCAACGACATCGGAAAAGGCGACAAGGACACCTTCGATCTCGATCCCATCTACCTGATCAAGCAGAACGGCAAATGGAAGGTCTTGCCTGAACTCACCAACTGGGATGAAGCCAAACGAGGCATGAAAGACCAGGTCGCCACCCTCGAGAAACTGGATGCCTGGTTTGAGGGTCGGAAGAAGGAGCTCAGAAACGCCAAAGATCAATGATTCTTGCTCAGCTTTGGTCTACGCTTGCTTGGGTTGGCGGCACCCTCTTGGTCGTCATAGGATTCATCAACCTCATCTACTGGTCCAAGCGGGCAAGGTGGGAGAAATGCGTCGGGACCATCCAGAAGATCGAAACTGTCAAAGACGTGGATGGAACTTGGCATATCCCCATCATCAATGGCCATCACCAGACCAAGCCATTCGAGATCAAAGGTAATCCTGGCGGACAGGCTATGGAAATTGGCCAAGAAGTTGTGGTCTACTATGACCCCAAGACTCATCGCCATTTCGAATACACCCGATTACACTCAGCGATGAACATCTTCAATCCTATCCTCATTGGCTGCGCTTTGCTCTACATTGCCTGGCAAGCCAACTAGCTCAGAATTCATGAACCCCTCATCCACCAAAGTCGCCGTGCTCGGGCTCGGCATCATCGGCTCGCGCTGCGCGGACAATCTCGTGAAGGCCGGATGGCAGGTCGCCAGCTGGAACCGCACACCCAAGGGAACTCCACAGGAAGTCGCTTCAGCTGCCGAAGCCATCGCCGACGCGGCCATCGTCTCGATCTACCTCAAGGACTCGCCCGCCGTTCGCGAAGTCATCGGAAGCGCGGCTGACTCGCTGACTTCAGGCCAGATTATCCTCAACCACGCGACTCTGGACGTCGAAACCACCAAATGGCTGGCGGATCTCTGCGCTGATAAGGGCTGCCGCTTTCTCGATTGCCCCTTCACCGGCAGCAAGGTGGCCGCAGGAAACGGCGCACTCGCTTACTACATTGGCGGAGACGCTTCAATGGCCGACGAACTCGACGACTTTCTTTCGGCCACCAGCACGTCGCGCCTGCATTGCGGTGAGATCGGTTCGGCCACCGTCATCAAACTCGCCACCAACCTTCTCTCTTCAAGCATCGTCCAAGCGACCGCCGAAGCTCTGGCCATCACCAAAGGGCATGAGGTGGATCCTGCCGTGTTGCAGGAAGCCATCTCGCGCAACGTGAACTCCTGCAAGCTGATCGACATGAAGTTGCCCCAAATGCTGGCCGGCGACTACGATGCCCACTTCACCCTCAACAACATGGCCAAGGACTCGCGCTACATGTTGGAACTGGCAAAAGCAGCCAACATCGAAACGCCTGCCATCGCTGCGGTTTCTGCACGCATGCATGAGCTCTCAGACAAGGGCCTGGGCGATCTCGACTTCGCCGCTCTCGGCAAACCTTACCTGCAATGAGAGTAGTCTGCTTTTTCAACCACAGATGATACGGATGAGACGGATTACACGGAGCTGAATTATGGTGATATGAAACACATCTTGATAAGTGCTATTCATCTGATCAGCTGCATTACATTGGGGGGCATATCTGCTTATTGGATGACGCAGGAGGCCGAGGCCAGCTATTACAACAAGCTGTGGCCATTCATGGTTGTGACTGTGATCCTAGGTTTGGTAATCCTCTACCCATTTTTTATCGAGATCTTTGTCGCCATCTATAGCGGCGCTCTTTTCGAAGCCGAACCTATGAATAGGAGAACCAAGACATGGTTCATTTTTTGCCTACTTGCTCTGATTCAGCCGACACTTGGATTCATTCCATGGATCGGAAACCAATTGGTGTTCATGCTCGCGATCGCTTTGATCGCCGCCATTCCAAGCACAGTCAGCTTATTCACATTATCAAAAAATCCGTAAAATCCGTGCAATCCGTGGTTTCTTAATCCTTCGCTATCGAACTCACCATGTCCACCAAACGCATCTCACTCGGAACACCCTCTCTCCTCAAATTCGAAGGCCCGGACACCGTGCGCTTCCTGAACGGCCAATTGACTCAGGACGTCAGCGAGGTCGTAGGATCCGGCCGTGCGCTGCCGGCTTGTGTGACGGACCACAAGGGCAAGCTGCAGTTTCGTGTGTGGCTGCACGCGCGTGATGAAGCAGTGTTTGTTGAAGGACCTGAAGGCAGCAGCGAAGACCTCGAAGCCCGACTCACACGCTACCTGATTGCCGATGAGGTCGAAGTCGAAGACCTCAGCGGACAGTGGCAGCTTCACCATCTAACAGATTTTAGCCGGGAAGAAGTGGAACTTCCTGAAGGCGCCATCCGCTGCGAATCGAACCGCCTTGGCGCGGCCGGCCTCGACTGCTGGCTCCCGGCAGGGGAGGAGATCGGCGAACTGTCGAACATTCCCGTTCTCGATGGCACCATCCTCGAAGCCCTCCGCATCGAGCGCTTTGTCCCCTTGTGGGGTAAGGAGCTGACTGAAGGCATGCTGCCGCCGGAAGCCGCCCTCGAAGCCACCGACATCTCCTACACGAAAGGCTGCTACATTGGCCAAGAGGTGATCTCGCGCATCAAGTCGGCAGGCAAGGTCCCCCGCCGACTGGTGCTCCTACGCTTCGACGAGGCCGTGGCCACCGATGGACTGGAACTGGAGGGTGGTGAAATCACCAGCATCTCGCCCCTACCTCAATGCGGCAAGCGCCTCGCCATGGCCTATCTCAAACGGGGCGTGGAGGCCCCAAAATTGAGAGATTTAGAGGGTTCGGAGCACGAAGTGGTCGTTGTGGACGGATTGTAGAGGCTTCTCAGGCCCGAAAATCCAAAGAATCGTTGGCCAGAGGGCGTATTTCGTCTAATTCTGCCCACGCTTGCGCCCAAAAAACAGGGATCGTGAGCCAACCCATTCCAGATACTGATCATGAGCGCCGAAAACGACCCCATTGACTCCATCATGCAGCGCGGCCCCCTCGGCCGGTTCTGCGGCTACGCCAAAATGACCGGCCCAGGCTGGATTCAGGCAGCTGTGACTCTCGGAGGCGGCTCGCTGGTCGGCGCTCTCTACCTTGGCGTGATCGGCGGCTACCAGTTCATGTGGCTCCAACCGCTGGCCATGCTCTGCGGGGTGATCATGCTCTCCGCGATCTCCTACGTGACCCTTTCCTCAGAGGAGCGCCCCTTCGTTTCGGTGAAGAAGAACGTCTCTCCCGCCCTCGCCTGGGGCTGGCTGATCGCCACCGTGGTGGCCAACGTCGTCTTCTGTTCGGCGCAGTTCTCATTGGGCACCGATGCCGCTCAGGGCAACCTCAACATCCTGCCCACTAGCCCCTATGCCATTACTGCCATCTTCGCCGTGGTTGGACTCAGCCTGCTGTGGCTCTCCCGTCAGGAAGGCAAGGCCGGCAAGCTCATCGATCACTTCCTCAAGCTGCTGGTGGCCGTGGTGGTCATCGCCTTCATGGGAGTCGTCGTAGTTCTGGCCGCCAAAGGCGGCGTGGAATGGGGCGCCCTCTTCAAGGGTCTGATTCCTGACTTCACCGCACTCTTCAAGCCGGCCGCCACCTACAGCGAAGCCATTGCCGCCTCCGGCGACCAATCCGAATTCTGGACCAAATACATCTCCACCCAGCAACGCAACATCATCATCGGCGCCTTCGGTTCTGCAGTCGGCATCAACATGACCTTCCTTCTTCCCTACACTCTGAAGAAGCGCGGCTGGGCCAAGAAGCACCGCGAGCTCTCGCGCTACGATCTGGTGCTGGGCCTCTTCGTCCCCTTCATCCTCGCCACTTCCTTCCTCGTCATCGCCACCTCCTCGCAGTTCCACGCCAAGAAAGACGGCGTTCACTCTGAAGGTGCCTACAACAAAGTGGTCGATGCCCGCCTCGCCGCTACGGTCGAGGGATTCGGTGACCTTTCCGACGAAGAGAAGGCCGCCGCCCGCGAGGCCCTGCCCCAAGCCGACAAGGATCTCGGCGTGATGCTGGCCAAGCGCAACGCCTCGGACCTTGCCACCTCGCTCGAACCCTTCCTCGGTAGCAACTCCCAGCTGATCTTCGGCATCGGGGTGCTCGCCATGGCAATCTCGACGATGATCGTGCACATGATGATGAACGGCTATGCCATTTCCGAAGCCTTCGGCAAACCGGGTGTCACCGGCCTGTTCATGTTCGGCGCGGCCATGCCCGCCATCACCGGCCTGCTCTCGCCCATCCTCTGGACCGGTGGCGCCAAAACCGCCTTGGTGGTGCCTGCCGCGGTGATCGCGACCACACTACTGCCCATCGCCTACATCATCTTCCTGCTCCTGATGAACTCGAAGAAGGCCCTGGGTGCCGAACTTCCTGTGAAACGTGGCCTCATCAATATCCTGATGCTGATCGCCACGGGTGTCGCCACCTTTGCTTCCGTCTGGAGCCTGATCGGCAAGTACAACAGCGCCAAACCTTACGAGCACTACTTCGGCCTCGTGGGCCTGATCGTCCTGCCGCTGCTGTTCCTGCTCGGCATCATCTCCTTCTTCAACAAGCAGAAGTCCGCGTAAGGGCCATCGCTCAACACCAGATCCCCTCATCATGAAATTCGGAATCATCGGGGCCGGCATGATCGGCCAATTCCACGCCAAGGCCATCACCGCCATGGAAGGCGGCGAACTCCATTCGGTCTTTGACCTGCGCCAGGAGAGCGCTGACAAGCTCGCCGAAGAATACGGCGGCAAGGGCTACTCGGACATTGAGAGTTTCCTCGCCGATCCGGAACTCGAGATCGTCACCGTCGGCACACCCAGCGGTGCCCACCTCGAGCCCTCTCTCGCCGCCCTCAACGCAGGCAAACACGTGATCTGCGAGAAGCCCTTGGAAATTACCACCGAGCGCATCGACCAGCTCATCGAGGCTGCTGAGAAGAATGGCAAAACCCTCGCAGCCGTCCTCAACCGCCGCTTCCACCCCGGCATGGACGCCTTCAAGAAGGCCGCCGATGAAGGTCGCTTCGGCCAACTCACCAATGCTTCGGCCTACGTGAAGTGGTATCGAGACCAGGCCTACTACGATTCCGCCGGTTGGCGTGGCACCTGGGCCCTCGATGGTGGTGGTGCGCTGATGAACCAATCCATCCACACCGTGGACGCCCTACTCTACCTCGCCGGCCCGGTGAAGTCGGTGCAGGCCAACACCGCCTGCCTCGCCCACGAGCGCATCGAAGTCGAGGACATCGTGGTCGCCATTGTGGAATTTGAAAGCGGCGCACGTGGCGTGATCGAGTGCTCCACCTGCACCTGGTCCAAGGACGGCCACCCGGCCCGCGTCCAGCTCTCGGGCACCGAGGGTTCAGTCTTCCTTGCCGACGAAGCCTTCGAGATATGGGACTTCATGGAAGAAAAGCCGGAGGATGCTGAGATTCATTCCAAGTTCATGAAGGGTCAGGAAGCCGGTCTCGGCGCCAACGACCCTAAAGCCATCAACTTCTACCAGCACCAGCGTAACTTCGAGGAAGTGGTCACCGCCATTGCAGAAGGTCGTGAACCTAGCACGAGTTCTGCTGAAGCCCGCAAGAGTGTCGCCCTCATTCAGGCCATCTACGAATCAGCCCAGAACGACGGCAAGAAGGTCACTCTCAGTTAACCACCACTTAACTCACTCCCATGGCCATACTCTCCGGCATTTCCGACGAAGCAGGCGCCAGCCTGGAAACCCAGATCAAAGCTCACAAGGAGCTCGGCTGGGAACACATGTCGTTGCGCACCGTCAACGGCACCAACATCCACGACCTTCCACAGGATGAGTTCGACAAAGCCGCCGACCAGTTGGAGGACGCAGGCATGCAGGTGATCGAGTTTGCCTCGCTGATCGGCAACTGGGCCAAGAACATCGAGATCGAGTTCGACGTCACCATTGGTGAGGTCAACCGCGCCATTCCTCGCATGAAACGTCTCGGCTGCAAAATGGTGCGCGTGATGTCTTACGCTCAGGAGCCCTGGGGTCAGAAGCAGCACGCCGATGAACGCTTTCGCCGTCTGCGTGCCATCATTCGTCGCTTCGACGAAGCCGGTATCACAGCCATCCACGAGAACTGCATGAACTACGGCGGCTTCTCAGCCACTCACACCATGCGGCTGGTGGAGGAAGTGCCCAATCTCAAGCTGGTGTTCGACACCGGCAACCCGGTCTTCCAACTCGACCGATCCAAAGGCGAGCCCTTCCAATGGCAGGATCCCCTCGAGTTCTACGAAACGGTGAAGGAGCATGTCGTCCACGTTCACATCAAGGACTGCACCAATCCCAAGGAGGGAGAAACCGAGCCGGAGGAGTACACTCTACCCGGTGAAGGGCAGGCCAAGATTCCCCAGATCCTCAAGGCTCTGAAACGCGACAACTACGACGGCGCCATTGCCATTGAACCCCATGTTGCCACCGTCTTTCACGCCAAGGAAGGCGAGGAAGTGGACGAGCAGCAGTGCTACGACAGCTACGTCGAATACGGCAAGAAGCTCGAGGAAATGGTCAAGTACGCCGGCTTCGAATTGCACTGAGGCTCTCAGTCCTCAGCCTTCGCCCATTCCTCCCAGAACTTGCCGGCATCCTTGGCCGTCAGTTCGCGGTCGACCATGATCAGCCGATAGGCGCGCTGACTGACCGCCTTATTCTCTTCGGTCAGTTTGAAGGACTCCTTCACGACGGGATTGAAGTTCACGAAGGGGTTGCCATGGTGCTGCTTGGAGCCCCACACGCGCAGCAGTTCCGGCTGGCCCGCAGTGACCGCAGCCTTGCTGAGGATGAGCATGGTCGCTTTGCCCGTGGGGGTCTTACCGTGAACCATGCACCAATTGGCGGGCTGATGATTGGCGTTGTCGCGATGGTGACCCTCACTGGTCAGCATGGTGCTGGTCTCAGCCGTCCATTCCGGTGTTCCGCGCCAGCAGAAGCCACTGTAACGGTACTTGAGGATGTCGACCTCCTTGCCCTCAACCGGGCGATGGTAGAGATGAATGTCGAGATGGTAACCATCCTTGCCAAAGCGACCGAAGTGGAGTGAAGCCTCGCCGTTGATGACGGGAGTGTAGACCTCCCCACCCTTGCTGATCTCGGTGACGTTGCTGCCGGTAATCAGAACTTCGTCGTCTTCCACCCCCACGATTTTGGCCTTCACCGCACGGTGACGGCCCTGCTTCTTCTGCATTTCCCAGGTGATGTGCTTGCCTCCATCCACTTCAACCAGCTTCCAGGGCCACCACACGCCGAGGTGGTGTAGGTGATCACCCGGTTGCATGTCGTTGAGCTGAAAGCCGGAGGGTGTGGCCAAGGTGTGGACAAAGGCACTGGCCGCGAAGATCTCACCCCCCTTGGGATTCTTGAGTGGGCCGTGTTGATAAGAAAATACCACCTTGTCTCCATCGCGGACTTCAAAGCGGCCATCCTTGTCAGTCGCCTTGAACTGAGCGGCGGCGGGAAGGATGAGTAGGGCGGAAAGCAGGAGGGTTCTCATGGGTTAAACCATACGACGAACCCGGTTTGAGTCTATCCTTTCCCTGCTTGTCGCGCCAAATCCCGAAGGGCCGCTTGTAGCGGCAATCATATAAACATGGCCGGCTGGCCATGCAGACCGATTGGGTTGAGCGGAGCGAAACCAAAGCCTTGGCGAAGGCGGATCTATCCTGGGCTCAATTCTCAGCTTGGGCCTTCAGCTCCTTGAGCTCGTCGCGCAGGGCCTCGGACTCGTCGAGCTCGGGAGTGCGCAGGCTCATGCCACCCGCGGCACTCAGCTGCTTGGCGACTACGGCTTCGGCGTCCTTCAAGGCTTTATCCCAGTCTTTCAGCGCCATGTAGTACTGGCAGCGGGCGCGCAGGTGGGGCAGGCTGTACTTGGGAACGGGCAGTTTGCGACCTCGCTCATCCTTGGCCTCCGGATCGTAGGGTGGCACATGCTTCATGATGAGTGCTTCCGCTGTCTTGGTCTCGCCCTTCTCGAGTGCGGCCATGACCGTTGCCTCGTCTAGGCGGTGCACGGTGTCGGGAATGATGTAGTAGTTGCTGCCAAGGGCATCTCTGGAAAGCGCGTTGAGAATACGGCCCTTTTTATTGAGCAGCACCATGCCTCCCTTGTGATCGAGCAGGCCGAGGCGATGCACCAGCGGGTCGTTGATGCCGCCGGGAATCTTGAGGATGGTGCCGCCCCAGAGCTCCTTGGCGTTGCGCGGCTTCAGGTTCTCGCGAATGGAAGTCTCTTCGGTATCTCCAAGCATGGCGATCATCAGCTCCACGTCCTCACGCGAGTCGATGTAGGTGGGAAGGTTGCGCAGGATGCTTGAGGGTGCGGGTGGCTTGGGATCCTCGCGGTCGCGGCCCTTCCAAGGCTGAGGCTGGGCGAGATGAATGACGGTGTACTCGGCCTTGAGGTCTTGCGGGATGCGGAAGGTCTTGCCGTCGAGCGTGGGCAGCTCGAGTTGAAGGTAACGTTCGGCTTCTTCCACACCGCCCTTCTTCATCTCGTAACTAAGACGACGACCGAATGACCAACCTGCGGTGAAAGGAACCTGGAACATCCAGTAGTCGTGGTAGCGGCTGAGGAGGAAAGACGAGTAGAGCCACATCATCGGCTCCTCGGTGTGGCCGCTGATGATGATGTCGCGGCATTTCTGGTAACGGGCTTCATCGGCCACGTCCAAGGCGAGCAATGAGGCGGTGGCAAAGACTGGGCCACTCGCCGACTCACCTCCCTGATCGGCAATGTAGCTATCGATGATGGCGGGCCAGTTGGCACCGGGTTCGCGCAGGGCCTGACGGGTCAGGGTGAAGCGCGCGATAACGTCGCAGCCCTTTGGACAACCAGCCGCCATCGCGGCCTTGGACTCGGCCACGGCGGCTTCGAACTGTATGGGATCAAAGTCGGTCTTCCACAAACCAAGGTGCGAGATGATGAGGCGGTTGCGCACAATCCACAGGTCGGGCGCATCGGGATGCGCGGCGATGGCCTGCTTGCAGAGTTGTTGCATCTTGCGATAGCCGGCACGGATTTCTGAGGACTGAATGCTATAGCGTTTGGGCGCAGGGATGAGGCAGTCCTGAATGGCCTTGAGGGTTTCCTCAGGCACATGAGCAGCCGTCCTTTTGAGTGGAGTGATCTTTCCGCCCTTGAAGGATGCTTCAAGTTCCGGCGGAAGCTCGGCCTCAAAACCCTTGGGATCGAAGATGAGAAAGTCCCCACTCATCAAGGCGGACAGATGGAGAGCATAGTCGTCGCGACTCCAACCGCGGATGAGCGTGCGGCGGAAGGACTCGGTGTGCTTCTTGAGCGTTTCAGCATCAGGCGGAGTGATCTCCTTGAACTCCTGCTTGAGTACCTGGGGATTCTTGGCTGTCGGCTTGCGGGTGGAGCCCGCCATCACCATCGCCGACTGACCGGTCGGAGCAACGTGAAGGGTGCGCGGATCGGTGCGAACGTAGGCCTTGTATTGGGGGTTATCGCGGCCATCAGGAAAATGCAGGCAGGGCCAATCCGCTCCAATACCACGGATGATGGACTCCCCAGCATCGGGCAACTCATCAAGATTCACACTGACAATGTGCAGGCGACCATCCACGCGATCCTTATCGTGCTTGTAGGCGGCGGCCATGTCGGAGAGATACTGCAGGATGCCTTCGCTGTCCTTGGACCAGAAGATGACCCGGGTGGTGTGACCGAGGCCATCCATGGGAAACATCATGGTCTTGCCGTCGGTGCGCTTGAAATTGCCAACGAAGGGCACACCGAAAACCTGGCCGCCCAACTTGTCGCGGAGGAAGGTGATCATCTCCAAATCACTGGAGTGATGCTCAGCGGCAACCTTGCGCAGCTTGTTGACCAATCGGGTGTCGCCCATTTCCAAACCCATCACGATGGCGGTTTGCAGCGCCTTGGGTCCGGCGGGAGTGCCGACGTAACGATTCACGAAATCGAGCAGAGACGCACTGCGATCGGCGCCCTCGCCCTTTCTCGCCTGTTCCACTTGGGAGAGCAGCAGGTCGGCTTCTAGACGATGGATGGCAAACTCCTTGGGTGCCTTCACGAGCTCCTGACCAATCTCGATGAGCACTTTGCGGTGCTTGCTGTCCTCGTCCATCGAGACGAGGCGCTGTTGGGCGCGAAACTTGAATTCGAGGATGGCCCAGCGTTCGGGCTTGGGGCCGGCTTCCTCTAGGGCATTGCCTGCATCGCGGATGATGCGGCGAACGGCGAGACGCTGGCGGGCAGGAGACGCATCGCCATCAATGGCATCGAAGGCCTCCTGCAGCTTGGCCACAGCATCCTTACTGGCGTCCTCAGCCAAGACCAAGGGCGACCACAGCGACAGGCACAGAGCCGCCGCAGAAAGCCGGAGAAAAGAGGGGAACATCATGAAGCAGTGAAGCGGATCAGATACCTACTGCTCCAGCCGAGCCATCATTTCATCGCGGATGTGGCGTCCTCGCCCTTATTCTTCAGCCTCCTCGGCCTTCTCAGCCTGCTTCAAACGCCACTCGGTGTATTCCTTTTTGTTGTAGGACTCGGGATTGGGCGGACGAGGCTGAATGGGGCGCGCACGAAATTCCGCTTCGGTAGGAACGGTGAGGGGCTCTTTGGGAACACCGTCCAGATTCCGGTTCAGCTCTTCCGCGGTAACTTTATCGGAGGGCACACCATTTTTGGGGACCTCGACGCCGGCGACCCAGACGATGGTATTCAGCACGGCGGTCCTGAAATCATCGATCGCCCAGTTGCGGTGCCAGTGGCCGCCGGTGAATCCCGCGCCACGACCACGGTCCTTGGGATCACTGCACCACATCAGAGTGACATCCTTGCCGAACTGCGCGTCGCCATGCTCGTTCCAGAGGTTGTTATAAATGGTGACCCGGTCTTCACTGAACGGTGAAGTGAGCAGCGGATAACAACTCTTGCATTCCTTGCCGTTGCATTCCTCGGGAAAGCGCATGTTGAAGTACCATTCGTCATTCACCAGGAAGGTCTTTGAGACACCATTGCCGACCGCATGGTTCTCGCGCGGAGTAACGTCTGCATTCCAGTGAGGGTTCACCGACCAGCCTGTTTCAAAGTAACCGCCGATCCATGGGATGAAGTACTTTTGGCCGTCCTCCTTGCTGGGGTGGGTGCCGTAATGGATGAACATGATGCCCATACCAGCCTTCACCTTTTGGTCGAGGAAGGCGAATTGCTCGGCCTTGTACTTGCCGCCAGCATCCGCATACACGATGACCGCATCGACATCATCAAACTTGGCCATATCTTCCGGCCACTTGTTGATGACCTCCGCCTTGATTCCAAGACCGCTCTTGTTGAGGTCGTCGGCGAGCAGGATACATCCGGCACGATGTTCGTGAGCGCCCACCGCATGACTACGGCCACCAGCGAGGAACAGAATCTTGATGGATTCCTTTTTCGTTTCTTGGGCTGGAGAGCTGGATGCAATGAAGCTCAGGGAGGCGAGGGCAAAGAGAATGCGTTTCATGGGAGGTCGATGATGTGAGCGGTGAAAATCCTACTGAAGAGCCTTGTTCCTAGCCTTCTGAACAAGGTGGATCAAGCTTCAGAAACACCCTACCAGAGTCTCATTCCTTCATCTGCGCCTTAATCTCATCGCGGAAGGCCTCATCCAGGCCCAGTTGCGCGCTAAGTTTGCTCATGTCGGCGTCCATCCGGGCGCGACGCTGGCGGACAGCTTCCGCATCGGCATAGGCCTTATCCCAGTCTTCCAGAGCGGCGTAAACCCGAGCACGGGCCCGCAGGTGGGACATCGACTGTTCGGGGTGCTTGATCTTGCGGCCCCTGTCGTCGACCGCGTTGGGGTCTTGGTGCGGAGCGAGAGCGAGAATCAGCTTCTTGGCCGCTTCGGCTTCGCCCTTGTCAATCATGGCCTGGATCCTGAGCTCATCGCGGCGCGACATGACCCGCCGCACCGTGTTGTCCATGATACCGCCGATGCGCATCGAGGTTGGAGACAGACCAGAGATCACTTTGAGAATACGTCCGTCCTTGGCGAGAATCACGCCATTGAGACCGCTATTGAGGGTTGGCATGCCGAGGCGATGCACCAGCGGATTGTCGATACCACCCGGCACCGCCAGCATGGTGCAGGGCAGTTCTTTCTTGGCGCGGTCCTTGAAGGTTCCCGAGTAGACTTCGTCACCGAGCATGGCAACGCAGACCTTCAGATCCTGATCGGGTCGTGATTGCGCAAAGGGCACCACAGCTTGGACCACACGCTCAGGTGAAGGAGGCAAGCCGTCATCACGCTTGCTGTTCCATGGCGGAGCGGCGGCGAACATGATGACGGTGGCATCAGCCGTCAGATCCTCTGGAATACGGAAAGGCTTACCGTCGGCACCCTTCAACTCGGCTTTGAGCATGCGATTCGCCGGTTCGGCATTACCATCGGTGATGAAGTGACCCTCGCGGCGGTCGTAGATCCAGCCGAAGGTGTAGGGCACCTGGAAGTTCCAGTACTGATGATGGCGATCGAGCAGGAAGGCGGTGATCCCCCACATGGATGGCTCATCGGTGTGCTGTTTGAGAATGAGGTCACGCGTTTGCTCGAAGCGCACGCGGTCAGCGACATCAAGGGCCAGAAAGCATGCGGCGGCGAGTGCCTGTCCGCTGGACGAATCCTTGGCGATGAAGTCGTCAATGATAGCACCGGTCTCGGCTCCTGGTTCACGCAGCGCCTGACGAGCGAGACAAAAGCGCGCGATGACCTCCTTGCTATCCGGATAGCCCACCTCCAAGGCCGCCTTGGCTTCGACAAAGGCACTTTCAAGATGAGTGAGATCACCCTCAGCTTTCCATAGGCCCATCAAGGCCACGATCAGGCGGTCTCGGACCATCCACAAATCAGCGGCATCGGAGCCTTCAGCGATAGCCTTGCGGCAGAGGCCCACCGCCTTATTCAGATTCGCGACCTGCTCCTGATGCGAGAGATGATGGCGCATGGGTGGCGCCACGAAGCAGTCCTGGATGGGCTGGACCGTGGCAGAGAGTGCCGGTCCCTTGACCGGATTGAAGATGAGGAACTCACCCGAGCTCAGCGCGCGCAGCTGAGTGGAGTAGGCAAGCTTGGTCCAAGGGCGCGCCATGTAGGAGTTGAGCGTGTTCTCGTAGTTGGCGCTTCCATCCTCCTTGTTGCGTCGAACGCCACCCATGAAGATGGCTGACTGTGTGGTGGTGCTGAGTCGCAGCAAAAAAGGATCCTTGCCGCCGTAGGTCGCAAACACGGGGTTCTCACGCCCTCCAGGCAGATGCAGGCAGGTCCAGTCCACGCCAAGCCCCCGCACGATGGACTCTCCGGCATCGTCGAGGCCATCGAGATTGCAGCTATAGACATTCAGACGCCCTGCCATGTCCTCTCTGAGCTTAGATGCCTCGGCCAGACGCTGGAGCTGTTGCAGACCCTCGCCTTCCTTGGACCAGAAGAGAACGAAGGCGGAGGTGCCGAAGGCATCCATGGGAAAGTGCATGAGCTTGCCGTCCGAACGCTTCAGAGCGCCCGCGAAGGGTGCAGCAAAAGTCTCTCCGGGAAATTGTTCCTTCTGGTAGCCGATCATCTCGTAATCAGCAGCATAATGCACCTGCATGATCTGCCGCATGTCGGCGATCAGGCCACTATCGCCAAACTCCCGAGCCATGGGAATGGCCGTCTTGATGGCTTCCGGGCCGGCGGCCGTGCCCACGTAGCGCTCGACGAAGGGACGCAAGGCAGCAGCACGCTCTCTTGGACTGTTGCCCTTTTGGGCCTGTTCCACCTGAGAGAGCAAAAGGTCGGGCTTGAGGCGAAGGGTGGCAAACGCATCCGGCGCCTTGATCAGCTCGCGGCAGGTGTTGAGCAAATCGGCACGGTGCTTGGGGTCATCGTCGAACTTGATGAGCTGTTGCTGAGCACGAAAGCGAAACTCGAGCAGCGGCCAACGTTCGGGCTTATCCCCGGCGGCCTCGAGAGCCTTGTCGGCATCGCGGATGATCCTTCTAACAGAGAGCCGTTGGCGAGCTGCGGATGCTCCCGCATCAATGGACTTGAGGGCCTCTTCGAGCTTGGGCAACTCCTCTGCCGCAAGACGGGGCGACCACAAAAGAATCAGACCCAGAAGGCCACATCGCAGCATGGAACGGGTCAACATGATGGCAGATGATTACTTGGCCCCCGCGGCCTTCTCCTTCAATTCTTCGAAGTACGCTTCGTCGGCCACCAGCTGGTCGGTCTTCATACTCATGCCACCATCGGTACTCAGCTGGCGCATGCAGACTTGCTCAGCATCCGCCAGAGCCTTGTCCATCTCGCCCAAAGCGAGGTGCACGCGAGAACGGGCACGCAATAGGGATAGGTTGTAGTTGGGCTTGCGCAGTTTACGGCCTTTTTCGTCTTTCGCTTCCGGATCGTATGGAGGCGCCAACTTGTAGATGAATTCTTTCGCAGCTTCGGCCTGGCCTTTCTCGATCATCGCAAGAGCCTTCAGCTGATCCTGAAGGGCGATAACATTGGTCAAGGTGTTGCCACTGCGACCGGACTGAACGCCCAAGCCGGAAATGGTCAACAAGATGCGGCCCTGCTTGTCGAGGATCACACTATTCAAGCCGCGGTGGGTGGAAAGCATGCCGAGGCGATTGACCAGAGGATCATTCACTCCCTTGGGCAATGCTAGCATGGTGCCGCCAATCTCGGTTTCCTTGCCTCTGTGGTCTTTGAGCACTCCCGTATGGGGCTTGTCGCCAAAGACCGTGAAACAAACTTCTACATCTTTGAGCGTGCGCGACTCGGCAAATCTGAAATAGCCGCTGATGGCACGCATGGGCGAAGGCGGCAAGCCGTCGTCCTTCTTGCTGCTCCATGGGCCAGGGTTTGAGAAAAAGATGATGGTGTAGTCTTTGGTGAGATCCTCGGGAATGCGGAAAGGCTTACCATCGGCCTTCAGCAGTTCGCCCTTAAGCATGCGGTTGGCCGGTTCGGCATCACCCCGGGTCATGGCGTAACCTTCGCGGCGACCATAGGACCAGCCCGCGGTAAAAGGCACCTGGAACATCCAGTACTGGTGATGGCGATCGAGCAGGAAGGCCGCCACCGCCCACATGGTGGGATCTTCAGTATGCTGCGCGCGGATCACATCACGGAATTGTTCATAACGGATGCGGTCGCAGACATCCATGGCCAACACAGATGCTGCAGCCAACACCGCGCCGGGTGCTTTCTCACGACCTGCCTCTCCGACAAAGTCATCGATCAACTTGCGCGTATCGGTCTCAGGACTCCGTAAAGTTTCACGTGCCAAAGCCAATCGGGCCACCACATCACAACCCTCGGGATAACCGGCCTCCATCGCGGCCTTGGCTTCTACAAAAGCGGCTTCCAAGTGCTTGAGGTCACCACCGACCTTCCACAGGCCCATGAGGGAAACGATCAGTCGATTGCGCACGATCCAAAGATCCGACGCACCGGCGTGATCAGCGATCACCTTGCGACAGAGACCCACGGTCTCGTTGTAGTTGGAAAGTATTTCGTTATAGGAGAGTTGGTAGCGAGTCGGCGGCGCGACCATGCTCTCCTGTATGGCCTTGAGGGTTTCTTCAGGAACACTCTGTCCTCCACGCTGAAGGGGCTTGCTGCTGCCAGCTGACTTGAGTTCTGGCGGGCGCGTCGCATCGAAGCCCTCTGGATCAAAGACCAGAAAGTCACCGGCGCTGATCGAACAGAGCTGCGAGCAGTACCCGAGATTGGTCCAGGCGCGTGCAAAGGCGGAGCCGAAGATCCGCTCCCAGTCGGTGGTGCCATCTTCCTTGAGGCGCACTCGACCCACTCCTGCCATGACCATGGCGGCTTGGCCCGTGGAGCTGACGCGCAGGGCCAGCGGATCGCGGCGCACATAGGTCTGATAAATGGAACTTTCTTTACCCCCTGGAAGATGGATGCATTGCCAATCGGCGCCGTGCTTTCGAACGATGGATTCACCGGCATCGGGAAGTTCGTCGAGATTGAAGCTGATGACCTCCATGCGGCCATCCAGTTCTGCCTTCATCTTCTGGGTGGTCTCGGCGAGGCCCTTGACGGCATCGAGGCCCTCCTTGGTTTCCTTCGACCAGAACAGCACCATCGTAGAACGACCAAAGCTATCCATGGGGAAGCGCACGACCTTGCCGTCAGAACGCTTGAAGGTGCCTGCGAAAGGAGCGCCGAAAACCTGACCTCCCAATTTATCGCGCTGGAATGAAATCATCTCGTGATCCGCTGCGTGATAGGTAGCGATCAGCTCACGCAGATCAGCGATGAGTTTCGGGTCTCCGAGCTCAAGCGCCATCACCATGGCCAACCGCAGCACCTTGGCGCTCTCGCTAGTTTCAAGATAACGAGCGACGAAGGGACGCAGAGCGGCTGCCCGCTCTTCCTTGCCGGCACCTTTCTTGGCGAGTTCAGCCTGAGACAGCAGCAGATCAGCCTCAAAGGCCAAATGCGCATATTCCTTGGGCGCCTTCATCAGCTCCCGACACGTTGCGAGAAGGGCATCCCGGTGCTTGGCGTCGCTATCCATCTTGATCAGCGCCTGTTGAGCGCGGAACAAGAAGGCATAAGCAAGGAAACGCTCGGGCTTATCCTTGTGGGATTCGATCAATTCCTCCGCATCGCGGATGGAGCGGCGCACGGCGAGGCGTTTGCGGGCGTCGGAAGAAGATGCCTTGGCCTCCTCCAAGGCCTTGTCGAGACCGGCGATGGTCTCTTCGGTGATCGCACCGTGCAGCGGCACAATTGCCAGGCAAAGCCCGAGGGCAAGGATGTAAAGAGTTCTCATAAATCAAACTCGAGCTACCTCACTTCACCGGCTTGAGCGTCCAGTTCTTGATGCTCACACCACGATTCGGAGTGCGGGCAGTGACACTGATGGTGTTGCGACCCTCCTCCAACTTCACCTTGAGTGGCTTGGAGGGTTTCCACATGCCATGGGTGTAGGGCATGTCAAATGGGGCAGGCTCATCGCGATTGATGCGCACCAGCATCTGCAAGTTTGGGGAGACGGTAGCAGCTTCGGCAGTGAGCTCGTATTCACCAGCTTCAGGGACCTCCACACGGTACTTGAAGAGCTCCGGACGTGAGCCGAGACGCGCGTAGTGCAGCTGATAGCCTTCTTCCCAGCTTTCGAGGAAGAGGATGCGGTCGCTGGACTTGCGCGGAGAATAACAACCCACGGCAGGCATGGTGATGGAACCGTCTTCACCCTTGGTGAACTCCTTGAACTTGTCGGGGATTTCGATTTCTTCGCCAACTTCATCGCCGATAAGGTCGTCGGATTCGCCGAGTTTCATGCCACCAACCAGCTCAAGAGCTTCGACCTTGGCCTTCTCAACAATGATTTCCTTCTTCACGAAGGCGAGACTGTTCCAGAAGCCACCGTTCTTGCCCATCTGGCCCTGACGGATGCTGGTGTCGGGCTCGGCGAAGGCATCACCGATCCATTGAGCGCGGCGGACGAGAGTATACCCATCGAGGTCGCGGGCTTGGGAATCGAGCAGGAAGTCGAGGCCGGCTTGCGGGCCGCACCAAGCCATGGACCACCAGGCGCCGAGACAAACGACCCAGCCATCGGGAGTCCAGTGACTCATGGCACCGTGTCCGGTTTGAGTTGAGGCTCGGGAGGGAATACCAAAGGAACGGGTGCAGAGACGACCCAGGAAGGCACGGCGACCACAGATACCTCCCAGCGCAATGTGTTCCTGAGCGGGAATACCGAGGGAAGGATCATGCGTGGTGCTGGTGTAGGGCACATCACTTTTGACCATGCGAATGTAGCGCCAGGTGTAGTCCTCCATGCGGATGTGGTCAGGACGGTAGGTGCGCAGCATCTTGCGGAACCACGCCATGTCTTCTTCGCTGTATTGACCGTTGCCGATGAAGCGGCAGTGCCAGGTATTGAGGGTGTGGAAGAGCGGGTCGAGTTCCTTGTTGAGGTGAGCTTCCTCGAAGTGGAGGTAGCGCTTCACCTGATCGACGTTGCCGCGAGTGCGATAGATGATGCCGTGGATTCCGTTTTTATCGTAACCCTCGGGAGCGTTGGGGAAAGGCATCTGGATGGCCATACCAAGGGCAAGGCGCTGGAAGATGGTGCCACGCTTGCGAGCGTGCTCACTGGCTTTGAGGATGCGGTTGTAAACGACCATCATCTCGCCGTACTCGCCACCGTTGGCGCCACCAGCCTCGAGCACCTGGCGCACCAACTCCTCATCGGCGAGAAAGTCATCGAGCTGTTTCTTAAACTCGGGGCCCTGCTGAGCAAACTCGGCGAGACCGCGGGGAGTGCCATGGGTCAGCACCGCAATGCGCATGAGTTTGGAGTCGAGTGCATCGGAAGCGAGGGTGGATTCAAGATCGGCAAAGATCTGACCGGCAACTGCCATGGATTCCGTGCGAGTCTGCTCAGTCTTCTGCTCAATAGCCTTGCGCTCGGCGGGAGTCGTGTTGTCGTTGGGGCGCGGAATGGAGTCCCACGCCTTGCGCAGTTCGGTGAACTTGTCTGCCTTGGCTTTGTCGACTGCGGGCAGAGCTGCCTGGACTTCCTTGCGCAGGGTTTCCAATTCCTTGGTGTACTGCTCAAGCAGGGCCTTGCCTTGGGCATTGAGCTCAATGGAAGGCTCACCCTTGGCGAAGAGAGGTAGAGCGCTGGCGGCCAGCACCACGGAGGCAATAAGAGAGGGGGTCGTCTTCATAACGTGTTTTTGAGAACTACATGTCTACGGGGCAGCTGTCAGCCCCTGTTTCAAAAGCCGGCCCCTTAATTGGACAAATCTGACACCAGATTTAGGTAATCCGCTTACTCCTGATACACCGGAATGTAGCGATGCGGGGTGCCGAGGATGATGATGGCCATCGGCGTGGTGTGGGGGTAGGGCTTCTTGGGATTTTCCCAAGAGCCGTTGGGCTGTTGCAGCGAAATCAGGGAGTCACGGATCTGCGGATACCACTTGGCGTAGTGATCTTCACCGGCCAGTACCATGGCACTGATGGCGTAGTAATGCACGTAGTAGTAGTATCCGATTTCCTTACGATTGAAGACCTTGGGGCTGTTCTCGAGATACTTGATGGCTTCCTGAACCCAAGGCTCATCGCGCTGGCCGCAGAGCTGGGCGGCGTAGGCACCACCAGCAGTGCAGGCAAGCGTGTTGCCACGGCCCTGATAGCCGAAGCCACCGGTCTTTTCATCCCAGACCTGATCGCGAAGATAACCCACCACGCGGTCGATGGTTTCAGTGGGCACCAGCACCCCGGCCTGACGGGCAGAGGCGAGAGCCACGAAGACCATGGCGGTGACTGAAGTATCCTGACCGCAGTCGGGACGGGCGTGATAGCGCCAGCCACCGAGTGGGCTCTGGGCACGGAGAATAACCTGCACCGCGCGCTCGAGCTGAACCTGAATGCGCTTATTGTCCTCCTTGTTGGCAGTCATGCCCCAAAGCTCAGACAGGCAAAGTGTGTACAGGCCGTGCTCATACATGCCGCCAAGGTAACCGGTCGAGGACTCCTCGGCCTTCTTCAGGAGATACTCCTTGGCGCGGTCGAGGGCTTCGCCGTGACGACCAAAGCCGGGAAAGTGCCCCTTCACCATGAAGGCCATCAGACCCAGCGAAGTGCCAGCAGTTGAAAAGGTGCCGTCCTCCTTTGCCCAAGACCCATCTGGCTTCTGGGTCTTGATGAGGAACTCGAAGCCACGCTCGATGGCCAAGTCAGCCGCCTCAGTCAACTCGGGCGCGGCACCCTCAGCAGCTTCCGCACCACTCACGCCAGCAGCGGGAACAGCCGGCTTAGGAGCTGCCTCCTGCGCGAGAGCTGGCATGATTGCCACCAGCGAACCTAAAGAGATGCTTGCGAAGAGTTTGGAGACTGAAGTTTTCATTGGGCGAACTGGGTAAAAGCTTATTTGGCAACGCGCTCGTAGTAGTTCTTGAGCGTCGCACGATACTCCAAGGGGAGCTCACGCGCAAAGTTTTGATTGAGGGCGGCGCGATTTCGCTCACCGAGAGGGTCATAATCCGACTCCTTGTCCTCAGGGCCTTCGCCGCTGACGAAGTCGGAGACAAAGCCGGCGGTGTCGGTCTCGTAGAGGTCGTTGGTTTCCGACTCGGGGGGAGTGATGTCGCTCGAGGAACCCGGAGGAATCGCGGTGTTGAGGATGAGCGCCCACTGGATGATGTAGTGGCGCATTTTCGCATCCGCTGCCTTCTGAGCTTTGCCGGCATCAGCCTTGTTGTTGGCCTTGAGGGCGGCGGCGACAGCATTCATGTCGGCCTGAATGGGATTCAGAACGGGGTCGGCCTTGTCGCCGGCGTTGGTCTTGGTGAGCTTCTCGTTGATCTTGTCCTGGCGCTTGGCGAGGTCAGCCAGATCCTTATCGGCAGCTTCGGTGGTCTCGCGCAACAGCACGCGCTGTTTGGCGGCGATCTCGAGGATATCGATCAGGCGATGCAGTTCGGGTGGCTCGGCATTGGTCACCACTGCAGAAGGCACGCCGTTGAGCATTTCGATGATCACGCTCATCTGCTCGGCATTGTTGCGCAGGGCCTTTTCAGCGGCGGCCATGGAAGCGGTGGCATCCTGGCCAGCCTTGATCAGGGAAACGGCCTCCTTCATGGAGGACGCAGCCGTCTCGAAGTTGATGCTCATATCCATGCCTTCGAACTTCTCCTTCAGCTTCTCATCGAGCCGCTCGAAGTCGGTGTTGCCGGCGACTTCGATGAGCACGCGGCTGTAGGTTTCGGTCTCGGAGAGCAAGGCCTGTTGCAGCGCCAGAAGGTTTTCAGGCTTTGTCTCGCGCAGGCCGCGCTGACGGAAGGCAAAGAAGGCGGCATCGGACTGGGCGGCGTTGAGGTATTCAACGATCTCAGCAATGTAGCCGGTCTGGACCGCGATCTCACCGACCAGTCCCTGAACTTTGGTCAGCGACTCTACAGCAATCCCCATGATGTCGGCCGCGTCTTCTCCATCACCGTCCTCCATGGCAAGAAGGGCATCCTCAACGTCTGAGGCGGCGAAGACCAGCGGCGTGCCCACATCCATGCGAGCAGCCACTAGATCGAGCGAGGGAGCGATATCGCTGAGGCAGGTCAGCAGGTTCTTCTGAGGAGCGAGCAAAGCCTGAAGCTTTTTCTCGTCAGCTTTGAGAGTGGATTCAATCAAGTCGTTCTGACCACCAAGCACATCGGCCATGCCCTCGGTCGCGCCAGCCACGGATTGTTTGAAGCCGATCAGCGACTGCAGCTTGTTGAGCTGGGCGAGTTGCTGCTCCGAGAGGGTTCGCGCTTCGGCGAGGGCGTCGGCAGCCTTCTCTTGAGGCTCGAGTGCATCCTCGAGTTTCTTGGCCTTCATCAGTGCCACGGTCTCTTCCATGGCCTTGGCCATGGCATCGAGGTGACCAATTAGCGGAAGCATGTTTCTCGGGGTGTCCTCACCATTGCCAACAATCTCTTCACGGAAGGACTGAACTGCCTCGAGCAAAGCTTGCTGGTCATCGATGAGAGCTGGAGGATTCTTTTCGTCGAGAGCAGCCTCCTCGGTCTGGACAATGAGGGCCACCTGCTTGGCTTCGAGTTGCTCGCAAATGCCGACGCGATCGGTGGCATCGGAAACATCGGCGGACACACCGAGTGACATCTGAGCGAGCTCCACGGACCAGATCTCGAGGATGGCGCTAAACTCTTCCATGGCAGCCAGAGCTTCAGCCTGAGCCTTGGCAGCATCGTCCTTGGACTTGGCTTCGAGGCCTTGCAAAGCCTTGGCCATGGCGGACTCAGCAGCGAGGCGCGTCTCTTCACTCGGCGGAACAGGCATGGGCGCCAGGTCAAAGAGGGTGGGTCGCGGCGCAGGAATGGACGGCAACTTGGCCAGCACCAGTTGGTCGCGCAGCTTGGACTGGCGAAGAGCGAGGAGAGCAAAGTCTTCGAGTTTCTTGCTGTCGTCGTTGAGGGCCTGCTGACCAGCGATGACGGCAGCCACCTGCTCGCGCAGCTCACGCAACTGGGCGAACTGAGCACCTCGGCTCATGGTAAACTCCGCTTCGACCAGAGAGCGAATGTAGGGGTATTGGGTCGCGGCGGCTTCAGCGAGTTTGCCTTCACGGGCGAGCTTGGCGGAGGCACGCAGGGAATCAGCGAGACCACCGGTGCGAAGACCATGGATGCGACGATTGAGGCCAAGCACGTGCAGCGCCTTCTTCTCGTAGTCCATGTGCTTGTCGAGTTGGGCGAGGAGATCCTCAGTCCAAGTAGCGACGTTCTCATGAGCAACGGCAATCGCTTCGACGTTGTTGGCATCAGCGTTGATCAGACGGAGACGAAGCCCGGCGAGTTCGTCGGCAAGCATGTGAGTCTCGCGAGCAAAGACTTCGCGGGAGGCATCGATGCCACGCTGCATGACCAACTCAGCAAGTTCGCGGGCAGCCTTGTTGACGGCGGCAATGGCTGGAAGCGGGTCGCGGGTCTTGGCTCCCACTTGGGCGCGAAGTAGATCGGCGGCGCGCACCACATCCGCCTTGGCGATGTCGCGAAGGTCGTTTTGCAGCGCAGAGAGCATGTCGCTCTCGACAGCATCGCTGACCTGGTTGGCGGCAAGGTCGTCCAACAGCGCCTGCACCTCGTCGGCGGTGCCAACAAGTTGCTCGCGCACCATTTCCTGACGGATGGCTTCGAGCTGGCAGGTGGGTAGATAACTGTCGGCCTTGGGGTCGAGGCTACTGACCAGGACATGGGCGGCGCGCTCCTGACGGTAGAGGGTGCGGACGCGCGTCAGCAGACGATCCATCTGCTTGGTGATTTCGGCGAGATACTCCTCGCGGGAAAGGAAGGAGATGCGGCGGGTCTCAGTGCGCACCTTGTGGGGGCCGCCCTCGCCGGGATACTTGTCGGCCACCTCGATCACGAAAGAGACAGAGTCACCCACTTGGAGATCCGGAAGGGCCTTACGGTAGTCCCATTCGATGGTTTCCTCACCTTCACCCTTCAGAGGTTCGTCGAGCTTCACCACCTTCTCAGGGCGACGGTTGACGCGATAGGTGATGGTGGTGGTGCCGATGCCATGATCGTCCTGGGCACGCACCGCAAGTTGCAGCGGGCGATTGAGCAGGGCAACGAGATTGTTCTCGGGCTTGGTGAGCTCAATGCGCGGCACCTGATCGGAGGCGACCTGAAGGAAGTAGCGCGGACTGGTGAAGTCGAAGCCGTGGGTATCCTCAGTCCAAGAGAAGCTGTAGCCGCGGGAGGCGAGAGCCTTCTCGGAGAGGGTCAGAGTGCGACCATCGGAACCAATCTCAAGAGGCAGGTCATCCACACCGTCACGGTGAAGGGTGGCCTTACGGATGGGTGTATCCAGAGTCAGCTTCCAGCCGATTTTGGTTTCCTCCGGCACGGTGAGGGTCAGCGCCTCGACCGTTTCGGTTTCGCGGTCGATGTAATCGGGGAAGTCGAGATCGACAGCAACCTTGGCGAGGCGGGGTGACTTGATCACGCGCACTGGACGCCAGTCACTGCGAGCATCTCCGGCCTTCACGCGGTAGGTGAAGTCACGCGAGGCTGAAGCGAGTTCGTAAGTGGCAATGCCCTTGTTGACCTCGAGCTCGATTTCACGTGGGCGGCCTTCACCGGTCTGAATGGCGAGCTTGGCCGACTTGGGAACTTTACCCGACAGTTTGATCTCCACCGAAGCAGGAGCTCCCTCCTTGATCACCAACTCCCCCTCACCGACGTCAATCTGGGTGTCGGTCGGATAGGCGATATTCGCCCAAGGGGTGAAGATGCGGCCAAGGCCGGCAAAGAGGAAGGATCCGTTGAGCACGGCAATCAGAATGAACACGCCAAGCACGCCACCGGCGATTTGCAGCGGCTTCTTGAGATCACTGAGTTTGACAACCTTCTGCGGCTCGACATCAGCCGCGGCCTTCTGGGCTTGGGATACGGCGAGTTGCCACATGTCCGAAGACGTGCCGGGAGCCGCACCACGTTCTTCGAATTCCACGGCGGTGACCAGCAGGCTGTCCATGCCGCCGTTGGCACGCTCAATTTGTTGGGCGGTGCGAGTGGCATTGAAGGCCTGAAGTTTGCCCCAACCGTGACGAAGGGCCTGACGGATGGCGACAATCAGCAGAATAATGGCAGTCAGCGCGCGGACCCAGCCGGGGAAATAGGCGTAGCGATCGATGATGATAACAGCCACAAACAGCGGGACAAACCAGCGGGCGAAAGCCAGCAGTCCAGCGATGGCGTGCTTGCGTTGCGAGCGCTGCCATACGGCACGCAGGCATTGGTTCACGGTGTTGTTGGAATCACTCATCGAAAGAAATCAGGTAAGGTCGTACTTGCGGCGCATGAACCACTCCATGCCGAGCAGGAGGATCAGCAGGGCGGCGATCCAGCCGTTGTCCCAGAGTGGACGCTCGGAACGGACGGTGGTGGTAAGTGGCTGGGTGTCGAGCAGCCCGTCGAGCTTGCCAAGGTCGCTCAGGCTGAGGACCGAGCCGCCGGTGAGTTGGGCCATGCGCTTGAGACCGCCGAGGCGCATGTTGGTGTCGGAAAGCTCTTCATTGACCACGGCCACCTGGAACTCGGTGGTGTTGGAGACATCCTTGTCGTTCTCATTGGCCTCGAGGCGATAGCGACCAGCAACGGGCGCAGTGAAGTAACCTTCATAGAGACCGGGAGTGGTGCGGTCGGGCTGTAGGCTCACGCGCTCGGTGAGGGCGTTGCCAT
This sequence comes from uncultured Luteolibacter sp., assembly GCA_964541125.1. GTDB lineage: Bacteria > Verrucomicrobiota > Verrucomicrobiia > Verrucomicrobiales > Akkermansiaceae > Luteolibacter. The sequence continues at coordinate 55,555 of CAZIPY010000061.1, forward strand.
CATCAGCACCTTTGACGATGATCTCGAAGGAAGGCTGGACAACGGGCTCGAAGTTCTCATCCAGCACGTGGGCGTAGAGGCGGGACTGTTCGCCGTCACGGTAGGTCGAGCGGTCGGTCTCCAAGCGGATGCGTTTGTGCTCACCCATCAAACGGGAAAGGGTCAGGAACTGGATGGACTGCGACCACACGCGCCAGTGGTATTTGTCACCGGTCTTGAAGCGGAGCCTCCAGAGGCGATCGGTGGCCAGAGACATGCACTTGCCCGTGCCGTAGCGGTGCCAGGCCACCACCGGGTAGGGGTTAGCGGCATTGGCGGTGTCAGACAAGGTGGCGAGCACAGTGGCACCAGGCTTGGCACCCTGCAGCGGCGGAAGATGGTCGAGCGGTGCGACACGGCTCCAAACACGGTCGTTCTCTTCGCTGTTGTTTTCGAGCACCATCACCATGCTGCTGCGACCCTCGGAGGTCAGCACAGGATAGATGGAATCGGAGATCATCTCCCATTCGGTTTCTGGATCGAAACGCACGGGCATCATGGTCTCGACCGGAGTGCCGGAATAGGTCGCGGGCGTGTGCATGGGGCCGCAGAGGACCAGCAACGAACCGCCTCGGTCGCGGATCAGCTCCTCAAGCAATTCCAATTCTTCGGTAGAGAAGAACTCGGAGTCGACATCACCAAGGATAACAAGGTCGTATTTGAAGGCTTCCTCACGCTTGGAAGGAAAGCGCTCAATGTGCTCTGGAGAGTTGCGGGCGAACTCGGGGCCAGAGCAGGAAGAAATGAAGGTGGTATTGAGGCGCGGATCACGTTTGAGAATGGCGGTGATGTAGCGCATCTCCCATCGGTTGTTACCCTCGATGTAGAGAACGTTGACCTTCTCGTTGACCACGCGAACGGTGCGCTCGACTCGGTTGTTGGCGATGGACACCTCGTCATCAAAGGGTTCGATTTCAATCGAAACACGAGCCGCGCCCTTCTTGGTGATATCGACGGTGAATTCAACATCGACGAACTGCAGACCTCCTTGCAGACGGATCCGCTCGCGCTTAACCTGACGGTCGTTGAGTTTGACGATAATGTTGGCGTTGCGCTTCTCGTAGCCCTTGGAAAGCAACTGCACCTGAATGGGCACATTATCACCGGAGAAGGCGACCTCCTGCATCACGATATTGCGGATGGAAATGTCATCGGGATCGGTGAGGCCAATGGGCACGGGATAAACGGGAATGCCGCGGGCGCCGAGATCCTGCAGCACGGCTTCGGTGCGCTTGGAGGAGGCGTTGTCGATGCCGTCGGTCAGCAACACGATGCCTGCGGGCGAAGTGGCGCCAGACTTTGTGACGGCCTCAAGCGAGGCAGCAATGGAGGTGGCAGATTCGTTGGCTGCAAGACCGGAGAGATCCTTGGCGGAAACCGAGGCGGCATCGCTGATCACCTGGGTACCACGACCAAAACTGTGGTAGCTGATGTCGAGATCATCTCCCAGTGACTTGAAAGCGGGAGCAGCCGATTTGGTGAGGATGCCGCGGGCGAGATCGAGGCGCGAAGCGGTGAGAATGGCCTGACGCTGGTCGGCATTGAGCATCATCGAGACTTCGTCATCGGCCATGCCATCCTCTTCCACCATGCCCAAGGCACGAGCGGCATCGGCTATATCGCCGGAGAGTTTGCGCGGATCCTTCATTGACATCGATTCAGAGACGTCAATGAGCACAGGCATGCTGCGGGCCTGAGTGTGGGTCTCTTCAGTCACCATGGTGGGCTCGAATAGGGAGGCAACCACCAGCGCGAGGGCGATGAGACGAGCGAGACCAAGTGACACACGCAACCACACGGGAATGCCCCAGGACTTGCGATAGAGGTAGAGACTGAGCAACACCACACCGACGAACACCGCTATCATCAGCGGGGTCGAGAGTGGGCGGGCCCAGAAGAAGTCGCTCAGGCCCAAGGTTGTGATACTGGCATCAAGCATTCTGTGGGAGGGGGTCGGAAGATTCGTCGTCTAGAGTGGCGGATGGGTCATTCTTCCGCTTGGTCGTGTTGCGCACCAACATGCGGTCGGCAAGCAGGCACTCGATGAGAAGGAAGATCAACGCCGCGATCATGAAGAAACGCCATGCGGAGCGGCCAGTGCGGCTGGATTCGATGGCGGCGGACAGGCCGGCATCGCCGTAAACCACATCCAGACCCAGGCCTTCGAGATTCTTGGTCAGCTCAGCTTCATCCAGACTGCTCACCACGGACTCGGCAGGATCGACATTGACCGCAATGGGGACACCGGCTGCCTGCACACTGACTCTGGCGGTGTAATAGCCATCCTCAGGAGCGCTTTCGAGCAAGGCCACGAACTGACCGCCGACTTCACGCACCGGCACAGTGATGTTTTCACCAGCGGGAGTTTCAAACACGGCATCGCTGGCATCGGGTTGGTCGGTGTAGGTGAGGGTCAGGGAGTCACCCACACTGCGGGGGCGCTCGAACTCACGACCGGAGAGATAGGTTACGATCTGCTGCATCACCATCGGGAAGACGGGAGTCAGCGCCATGTTGTTCCAGTCGTTTTCTGCAGTGGTGGTGAACATGAAAACCTGACCGCGACCGAGCGACTGCTCGAGCAGGACAGGCGCGCCACTGCCAGCGAGGCGCAACACGGTGAAGCTATTGGGCGAAGGCTCCACTTCGACAACCTCGGTAAAGCGAGTCTCACTTAGAAGATCTTCGGGCAAAGAAATCAGCGGCAGACACACCGAGTGGTCGGGCATGTCGGCATCTAGCGGCTTGCCGGCACCCTGCTGGTCGCGGCTGTTCATCACATTCTTCAGCTGGGCGGGAAGCAGCGGAGTCTCGGGGCTGGCAGCGCGGTCGTTCCAAGCGCCCGCCTTAACATCGTTCCCGGCAAACCAGACGAGACCATTGCCTTTGCGAACAAAGTTCTCGAGATCTTGAGCCTGCTGCTCGGTGATCTCAGGTACGTCGGCGAAGACGATGACATCCACCTTAGAAAGATCCTCAGCAGGGAAGGAAAGCCAGGGCACCGAACGGACGGTGTAATCCTCGCTCTGGACGCCATCTGCGCGGGCAAGCAGGGCGGCGACCACCAAACGGCCAGCATCACCACTGGAGCCATCCACACAGAGCACGGACACGCGGTCGCGAACCACGGCCACCGTACGGCGGACATTGTCGGCAGCGAGGGCATCACCGCTCACCTCGGCAGTAATGCGGGTGGGACCGGCGTTGTGGAAGGGCACGAAGAGCGAAACAGTTTCGGAGGCGCCAGGCTTGATGACCGGGATCATCTTGCGATCGATCTCCACGCCATCGACACGGCATTGAACTGACACATTGGAGGCCGGGCCGGAACCGCAGTTGCGGACCGTGGCACGGTAGCGGGCGGTGGTGCCCTTGCGTAGCACGCCACTCACCAGCTCGAGGTCGGTGACAGCGAGGTTGGAATCCTCACCGGTGACGGGCACCACGAACACATCGGCTGCAGCACCGAGTTCAGCGATGGCCTCGCGGAGCTGCGAAGATGGCTGCTTCCAATCCGATGCCTGAGCGTCGGTGATGAGGTAAACTTCCTTTTGGGGTGCCTCCATGTCGGCCACCAGTTCGGCGATGCGCTTGGGCTCGTTGGCAAGATCCAGAGTGCCGGGACCGACGGCGATTTCGCTGAGAGCCTCGTCGAAGCGCTGCGGGTCATAAGCCATATTGCGCAGCACCACTTGGTCGTCGCCACCCATCAAAGCCAGGGTGATTGGATCACCAGGAGCCATCTTATCGCGAATGACTTCAATGCGCTTGAGCGCTTCGTTGAAGCGAGTCTCACCTTCGGCACCGTGGCCCATGCTGAAGGAAGTGTCCAAGGCGATGACCACACCAGCACGACGTTCGCCAGGCAGCATGGAGTCACCCGTCCATGCTGGACGGGACAGTGCGAGGATGAGGAGGATCATCGCCATGCAGCGCATGATGAGCAGCAGCAAGTCACGCAGCTTGATCTGGCGCGAACGCACGCGCACCGCACGATTGAGGAACTGCATGGCAGCCCAGTCGGTGTGCTGCACCTGGAAGCGGTTGAGCAGGTGCGCAAGAATGGGAAGGGCGAGGCCCAACGCTCCGATCAGCAGCAGTGGATTAAGAAAGGTCATTGTCTAGGGGCCGCGGCGCCACCACCGAGGGCGGCTTCGCGTTCGTGGAAGAATTCACTGAGGTAGCCGTCGAGCGGACGGGAGGTGTCGACGAGCGAGTAGTCGATGCCGGCGGCGATGCAACCGGCTCGCAGCGACTCGCGATGCTCCTGCAGGTTCTGCAGGTAGGTCTCCCGAATGCGGTCGGGTTGAGTGGTCAGGGGCTCTTCGAGTTCGAGGCCTTCGAAACGCCAGGTACCGTTGAAGGGGAAGCTGAGCTCGTAGGGATCGAGGGTCTGCAGGCAGACGACGTTATGACCGTCGTGGCGCAGGTGATCGAGACCACCGAGGATGTCGTCGACGTCGCAGAAGAAGTCGGAGATCACGACCACAAAGGAACGGCGTTTCATCATCACGGCCACGTCGTGGAGCTGCTTGGAAAGCGTGGTGCGGGGCACCGACTTGGCTTCGCGCAGCATGCGGTCGATGTGGAGCAGGATGCTCATGGTCGAGCGCGGCGGCAGGTAGCCACGGACTTCGGAATCGAACACCGACAGGCCAACCGAGTCGCGCTGCTTGAGCACGATGTAGGCGAGGGCCGCGCTGAGAAACTTGGAGTATTCGAGCTTGCTGACCTTGCCCGAGCTGTAATTCATCGAGGCACTGGCATCGAGCAGCAGGTGGCAGTCGAAGTTGGTCTCGGCCTCGAACAGCTTGGTGTAGTAGCGCTCGGTGCGTCCATACACGCGCCAGTCGATGTTGCGGATGGCATCACCCGGCACGTACTGACGGTGGTGGGCGAACTCAGTACTGAAGCCCTTGAGGGGGCTGCGGTGCTGACCCACGCGCAGGCCTTCGACGACCTCGCGGGCGACCATTTCCAGATCACCGAGCTTCTGCAGAAGCTCGGGTTCCAGGTAGTTGGTCTGTAGGGCTTGATCTGACATGGCTCAAAGAGAAGCTGTTCCTCCTTCGCGCAAGGCTGCAGAGGACAAGTCGATCAGCCAGCCTTGGCTT
>CAZIPY010000062.1:0-2930 GCA_964541125.1 uncultured Luteolibacter sp.
CATGTTTGCCGGGACGCATGATGCGGGCCTGTCCGATGGGCAAGTGTTCGCCCTGAATGGAATCCGCCTTGAGCCAGCGATAGAGGAACTTGTGCTCGCAGTAGACGACGGGGTCGTCGAGCGCCACGGAGTCCACGAGCATGTGATAGGCATCGGACACGGTGGCAGGAGTGACCACGACCAGACCGGGATACTGCGCATAGATGCCTTCCATGCTCTGGCTGTGGAAGGGTCCCGAACCGGCGGTGCCACCGGAGGGTAGGCGCACGGTGATGGGAATGGAAGTGCCGGTGCGATAGTAGTGGGTGGCCGCCTGGTTGACGATCTGGTTGAAGGCGATGGAGCTGAAGTCCGCGAACTGCATCTCGACGATGGGACGCGCGCCTTCGATGGCGGCACCAACCGCGAGACCGATCATCGCGTCTTCGGAGATGGGGCTGTCGAGGACGCGACCGGGATACTTTTCACTGAGGCCCTTGGTTGCCTTGAAGGCGCCACCGAAGTTGGCGACGTCCTGGCCGTAGATGAATACCGACGCGTTGTCGCGCAGCAGGTTGTCCTGCGCTTCATGGATGGCATCGATGTAGGTAACGCTCACGAACGAGAGAGAAAGTTGGGCGGGTTAAGCAAAGGGCGTGGTCGGCTCAATGGGGTTCACTGGCTGGGGAGCCTGCAGCGGATTCGCCGGAAGGGGGAACTGGGTGCTCAGGGCTGACCAGTCCTCGTGATAGGGATCCGGTGTGGCTTCCTGCTGGGCTTGGGCCACGGCGCGTTGAACTTCGTCGGCAATGCTGGTCTGCCAGCTTTGGATCTCCTCGACGGTGGCGGCACCCTGTTCAACGAGTTGGCGCGAGGCGATTTCAATGCAGTCGCGGCCGTAGTGGCCGGCGCGGATCTGATCTGGGACATAGGAGCCGTCGTCGTGTTCGCCGTGGCCGGACAAACGCAGTAAGTGGGCGACCACCATTTGCGGACCCTTGCCGGCGCGGGCACGTCGTACGGCTTCAGTGATGACGGAAGCGCAGGAAAGGAGATCGGTGCCGTCGACCGAGAAACCACCGACACCATATCCGCGGGCGCGTTCGATCAGATCGTTGCAGGCGAACTGGCGGTTGTTGGGGGTGGAGTAGGCAAACTGGTTGTTGGCGACAACGACGACCAGCGGAAGTTTTTCGACGGCCGCCATGTTCAGACCTTCGTGGAAGGCTCCGGTGGAAGTGGCGCCGTCACCAATGCAGGTGGCACCGACGCGGCCTTCGAGAGTACCTTGCAGTCGCTTAGCGAAGAGCATGCCGGCGAGCACGGAGAGTTGGGCGCCGAGATGGGAGATCATGGCAGGCATGCCTTGTGTCGGGCGGCCGCGGTGAATGTTGCCATCGCGACCGCGCATCGGGCCTTCGACCGAACCGAGGTAGGTACGGGTGCAGTCGATGAGCGGTTCACCAAATGCCGTTCTGCCCGCCTGATCGCGGATCAGCGGAGCGAAGTAGTCGATGCCCTGAATCAGCGAGGTGCCCAGCGTGGCACTTACGGCTTCCTGTCCCTTGCCGAGATAGACACCGCCGACGATCTTGCCGGCCTTGTAGAGTGAGGAGAGCTTGTTCTCCAGAATCCGCGCCCGAAGCATTGAAGCAAAGACCGAACGAAGGAACTCGTTGTTGTCGGTGGCTTCACCTTGGTTTGGCGGACTTGATGCGGGCTGCACGAAGGAGATTTAAGGGACTGGCTGCATGACCTGCAACCGGATTCAGCCCTTATTATTTCAGGCTTCCCGGCGATTCCAGACGACCAGGTCGGAATAGCTCAGGCTATTGCCGCCGAATAGGTCCAAAGCGCTGCCTACGGTGACGTCCACACAACCGCTGCTACAGCGGTCGATGGCTTCAAGTTCGCTCATTTGGGTCGCGCCACCGGCATAGGTCACCGGGATCTTGCCCCAGCTTCCGAGCAGTTCGACCAGTTCCTCGTCGATTCCCTTGCACAGGCCTTCCACATCAGCGGCGTGAATGAGGAATTCATCGCAGTAGGGGGCGAGGAGATCGAGGGTTTCGTGGGTGAGCTCGAGATCGGTGAGGGTCTGCCAGCGGTTCATGGCCACGACCCAGCCCTGGTTTTGTCGACGGCAGGAGAGATCGATCACCAGCTTGTCCTTGCCGATGGCTTGCACGAGCTGGTCGAGCACATCCTGCAGGAACTTGGCATTCGCGTCGAAAAGGGCGGATGTGACAATCACATGACTCGCGCCGGAGTTGAGCCACTCTGCAGCGTTCTGTGGATTGATGCCGCCACCGATCTGCAGGCCTCCGGGCCAGGCAGAGAGAGCCGCACGGGCAGCCTCATCATTGCCGGGTCCAAGCTTGATCACGTGGCCGCCACTCAATTGGTCATCGCGAAACTTCTGTGCGAACCATTCTGGGGGGTTCTCGGCGACAAAGTTTTCGGTGGGGCCTTCGCCCTCATCGCGCAGGCTACCGCCAACAATCTGCTTCACCTTGCCCTGGTGAAGATCGATGCATGGACGGAAGCGGGTCATGGCGGGAGGATGAAGGGCAGGGGAGGCAAGTGACAAGCTCGTGATCTTTTTATCCGTGATCTGGCATGAGCCTAGCATTATGAATCCCGTAACTGATCACCAATTCATGGACGAAGCATTCAAACCCTTTGAAGACAAGATGCGTGCCGCCGGCATGGGCGACGCCGCAGTTGGAGCCTTTCAGCGCTACTATGGCATGTGGCTGAGTCACGAATCGGGAATGATCCCGGAGGCCGACATCGAGCCAGCCCAGAGCCTGCCGACACTCGATGCCCTTGAAGACGCAGATCCTGAACTCTTTGGCCAAGCCGTGGTGATCAAACTCAACGGAGGACTTGGAACCGGCATGGGCTTGCAAGGTCCCAAAAGCCTGCTGCCCGTTCGTGAAGGAGCCAAT
>CAZIPY010000063.1:0-1787 GCA_964541125.1 uncultured Luteolibacter sp.
CCAGCTGCGCGGTCGTTGCGCCCGTCAGGGCGACCCCGGCATGAGCCAGTTCTATATCTCCTTCGAAGATGACCTGATGGGGAACTTTGCCGCCGCCGACCGCATGACCAACATGATGGAACGCTTCGGCATGGAGGACGGGGAAGCCCTCGAGCACTCGTGGCTGAACAAGTCCGTCGAAACCGCCCAGAAGCGGGTCGAGCAGCGGAATTACACCTGGCGGAAGCGGATCCTCGAGTTTGATGACGTCATGAACAAGCAGCGTGAAGTCGTTTACGGCTACCGCAACGAAGTGCTCAGCATCGAGCAGCCCCGGGATCTCGTGAACGAGATCATCGAGAAGGCGATTCCCGAAAAGATCGAGGAGTTCCTCACCGGCCGCGACGAAGAATCACCGGACTACAACGAGCTGATCGGCTGGGTGAACTCGACCCTGCCCATCCGCTTCAGCGAGGAAGACATCGACCTGACCTCGAGCTCCGCCGAAGCCATTTCCGAGTTCCTCGTCAAGAAGGTCAAGGAAGCCTACGAAGCCCGCGTCAAGAACCTGCCACCAGAGATCCTCGAGAGCGAGGAGCGCCGGATGATCATGGTTTCCATCGACAAGCAGTGGCAGGGCCACCTCTACAACATGGATGCCCTGCGCGAAGGCATCTCCTTCCGTGCCCAGGGCCAGAAGGATCCGCTGGTGGAATACAAGAACGAGGCTTACAAGCTGTTCATCACTCTGATGGACCAGATTGAGGAAGAGGCCTTGCAGAACCTCTTCCGCTCCGCGGCCAAGATCGAGGAGTATCTCAACCAGCACCTCGCAGCGATGCAGCAGGGCGCCGTCAGCCAAGCCAATGTCGCCACCACCGGCAGCTCGGGCAATGTCTCCCCGGCCAAGGTTCCCGGCAAACCGGGCGAAGGCAGCCTCAAACTGAACCTGCCGAAGCGCAAGCCACCCAGTTTCAATGTCGAAAGCGTGGGCCGAAACGCCCCGTGTCCGTGCGGATCCGGCAAGAAATTCAAGGCCTGCTGTGGCCGCGAAGCCTGATACTAGAAGGATTTCGCCGAGAAAATACACCCATCAAAAGTAAAACTCCCCTCTTGACAGTGGGCGGCCTGTGGATAGCCTCCGCGCCCCGACTCAGAGGGTAACTAGAAAGATTCAAGCATGACCGAAAAAGAAACGCGCGGAGTATCGATCAAAAAGGGCGAGCCAGTGGACCGCGCCCTGAAGCGCCTCAAGACCAAACTCGACACCGAGGGAATCCTTGAAGAAATGCGCCGTCGTCGTGCTTTCGAATCTCCTACCCAACGCCGCTTGCGCAAGCAGCGCACCGCTCCCAAGCGTCACAAAGTGCGCTGGCGCTACATGAGTGCGTCGCAGGACGCCAAGGCCGAGGAAGCCTCCAAGGCATCGGAAGCCTGATCGATCGACATTGACCCTTTCTGGAAACGGACGCTGGGAACAGCGTCCGTTTTTTTGTGCCCGGAATGTGCAGGCTCCGCGAAAGAAGGAGGGCCGCCCGCAGCCTGTTTCCCCCAATCAAGGCCAGCGCCCAAGCAGGCCGGCCCGCCGACCGACGGGCTCCCGTTCCGAAACCGGAACCTTTGTGGACTCAAGCAAAGCGCTTCACCAGCAGTGAGGCATTGTGACCACCAAAGCCGAAGCTGTTGCTCAGCGCGACATCGACCTTCTGCTCGATCGCGGTGTTCGGCACGCAATCCACCTGGCAGTCCGGGTCCTGGTTCTCAACGTTAATCGTCGGAGGAACCACACCGTCGCGAATCGCCATGAG
>CAZIPY010000064.1:0-4257 GCA_964541125.1 uncultured Luteolibacter sp.
CTCTCCTGCTACCTCGGCAAGTTTCCCTTCTTCGACTACCCGCGCACGCCCGGTCACGAGCTTGGCGTGGAAGTGGTGGCCATTGGCGAGGGCGTGACCAACGTCCAGGTCGGCGACAAATGCTCCGTCGAATGCTACTTCAACGATCCCACCACCAAGACTTCGCAGAACGGCAACACCAACTGCTGCCCCGGCGTGAAAGTCATCGGCGTGCACATGGACGGCGGCCTGCGCCAGGGCACCTACACCGTGCCCGCCAACAAACTGCACGCGGGCAACCAACTCAGCTACGATCAATTGGCCCTCGTCGAGACCCTGGCCATCGGCTATCACGCCGTGCAGCGCGCCAATCCTAAGCCCGGTGAGACGGTGCTCGTCATCGGTGCCGGTCCGATTGGCTTGGCTAGCCTCGAGTTCCTCAAGCTGATGGAAGGGGTGAACGTCATCGTCATGGACATGGTCCAGGGCCGCCTCGACTTCTGCGCCGATAAGCTCGGCATCACCAAGGGCGTGCAGTTCCAGCCGGACGGCAGCCACTTGGAAGAACTGAAGAAACTCACCGACGGCGAGCTCTGCGATGTCATCATCGACGCCACCGGTTCACCCAAGTCCATGTCCACCTGCTTCAAATACGCCGCCTTCTGTGGCCGCGTGGTTTACGTGGGCATCACCACCACCGACCTGCAGTTCCCGCACGCGCCGGTGTTCCACCGCCGCGAGTTGACGCTGATGGCTTCGCGCAACGCGACCGCTTCCGACTTCCCTGAGATCATTGAGTTGATTCACGAGGGCAAGATCGACACCGACGTCTGGATCACTCACCGCATTGGTTTCGACGAAGTGCCCGAGAAGTTCGCTCAGTTCACCGATCCCAACCTCGGAGCGATCAAGGCGATCATTGAGGTGAACGATTGAACTGCTCCCTGAGTTCCCGGAGCGATGAGTGCTTTCTCAGAGGTGGTGATTTGGACGATGTCCGAACTCCTCGTACTGTATATCCTCGGTGTTGGTGTGCTCTATGTGACGGCCAGAGGGGCTCTTAAACGGGAGTTCAAAGACGATCAAAGGGATCTCTTGCGCATCTCACGATTCAGGGGCTTTACAGACCTTGGATCGATTCAGAAGGCCATGACTTCAGTCCCTTATGAGGTTTGCCTTGGTTCAGAAGGTGAAGAGGTGATGGTTTTCTGCTTGGTTCGCCGTGTTCCCGTAGTTGGATATGCATGGGCAGTTGAGCGCTGGTCCGAAGAAAAATCACAGAACGACTCATGATCTCCCTCCTCCAAATCCACTCCAGCGACACAGTCGCGGTTGCGCCTTCGGCCATTGAGGCTGGGGCACAGGAGCGGGGCATCACCTGTGAGGCGATTCCCGCAGGGCACAAGGTGGCCTTGGTCGACATCGCCGAGGGGCAAGAGGTCATCAAATACGGCTTCCCGATTGGTAAAGCGACCACGGCGATCAAAGCCGGTCAACACGTCCACAGCCACAACATGGCCACGGGCTTGGGAGGCGACACCGAGTTGGTTTATGAGCCTGAGGTCAGTGAATCGTCCGCACCCTCTGACGTGCCCACCTTCATGGGCTACCGCCTACCCGATGGCCGCGCGGCCACCCGCAAGGAGATCTGGATCATCAACACCGTGGCCTGCGTCAATGTGCCGAGCCAGCGCATCGCCGATGCGGCCAATCGCGAATTCGTGAATGCCGAACCCATGGTCGACGGCATCCACGCCTTCACTCATCCCTACGGCTGCTCGCAACTCGGCGACGACCTCGGCCACACCCGCAAGATTTTGGCTGGCTTGGTGCGCCATTCCAATGCGGCTGGTGTGCTCATCATCGGCCTCGGCTGTGAAAACAACACCTTGAAGACCTTCCTCGAAGAAGTCGGCGCGATGGATCCCCAACGCGTGCGTTTCTTCAATGCCCAGGAAGTGGGCGACGAAGTCGAGCACGGCATCGAAGCCGTGCGCGAACTTGCCGAGCATCTTGCACCCATCAAGCGCGAGCCCATTCCCGCCAGCGAACTGGTGCTGGGCATGAAGTGCGGCGGCAGTGACGGCTTCAGTGGCATCACCGCCAACCCGCTGGTCGGCCGCATCGCCGATCGCCTGACGAGTATGGGCGGCACCGTCGTCCTCACCGAAGTGCCCGAGATGTTTGGCGCCGAGGCCCCGCTCTTCAACCGTTGTGATGAGGCGGCCACACACGCCGCCGCCGTCGGCATGGTTAACGAGTTCAAAGACTACTTCCGCCGCCACGACGAACCCATCTACGAGAACCCTTCGCCGGGCAACAAGGACGGCGGCATCACCACCCTCGAGGAGAAGTCCCTGGGCTGCATCCAGAAGGGCGGTAAGGCCCCCGTCAAACAGGTCGCCGGCTATGGAGAGCCCGTCAAACAAGGCCTCGGAGGCCTTTGTCTCGTCCAGGCCCCCGGCAACGATGGCGTCTCCGCCACCGCCCTCACGGCCGCCGGTGCCCACTGCGTGCTCTTCACCACCGGCCGCGGCACTCCACTGGGTGTGCCTGCTCCCACCCTCAAAATCGCCTCCAATGCCGACCTCGCAGCCCGCAAGCCGAACTGGATCGACTTCAATGCGGGTCAGCTGCTCGACGAAAGCATCCAGCCCGAGGCCGTCACCGACGACCTGATGAAACTCATCCTCGACACGGCCTCCGGCCAGGAAGCCCGCAACGAGATCAACGGCTTCCGCGAGATCACCATCTGGAAACAGGGCGTGACTCTCTAACGATACTTTTTAAACCGCGAATGAACGCAAATGGGCACGAATGAAATCATTGTTATTCGATGGCCAGATTTTGGCAGGGACGCATCTCCGAGGCGTCCGGAAGCGCTTAGGCCATTGGATTCACGGCGGGCGCTGCAGCTGGACTGGAAATCACATAGCCTGCGAAGTTCCGGTCATCTCGGAGAGATGACCCTGCCATCATAAGACCACCTTATCGCAAAATGCTCTAAACAAATTGAAGCTCACTTACTCAATAAATCTGCAAACACAGAATCCAAAAAATTAGCGCCCATTCGCGTTCATTCGTGGTTTCACCTCCTTTCCCAATTTTACTAACATGATCCTTCAATTCGGTGCCGGCAACTTCCTGCGTTCCTTCGTCGATCTCTTCGCGGCGCAACTGAACCGTAATGATAGTGGCGATGAAGCGACGGCCGTGGGACCCATTCACGTGGTGCAGTCCACGGGTGCTGCTCGTGCCGAAGCCCTGAATGCCCGAGACTGCAAATACCACGTCGCCATTCAGGGTTTTGAAAACGGCGAAGTGGTCGATGGCGTCGAGTTCGTCGATTCCATTGCCAAGGTCTGGGTCGCTGCCGATGAATGGGCGCAAATCCTCGATCTCGCCCGCGACCCCAAGCTGCGCGTCATCCTTTCCAACACCACCGAGGCAGGTTTTGCCTTGGCTGACGGAGACGCCATCGATGCTACTCCGCCGTCATCCTTCCCGGCCAAGCTACTCGCCTGCCTCATAGCGAGGTTTGAAGCAGGGGAGGGTGCGGTCGACGTCATTCCCTGTGAGTTGATCGAAAGCAACGGCGACAAGCTGCGCGAACTGGTGCTGCAACAAGCCGAGCGCTGGAGCCTCAGTGGGCCCGTGCTCGATTGGATTCGCGACGAAGTGCGCTGGGTCAACAACCTGGTCGACCGCATCGTCCCCGGCACGCCCAAGGAGCATCCGCTCCTCGCCGAAGACCCGCTGCTCCTCAGTGCCGAGCCCTATGCGATCTGGGCCATCCAAACGGAGAAACCTTTCATCTTCCAACACCCCGCCGTCACCACCGCCGCCGACATCTCGCCCTTCTACCTGGCCAAGGTGCGCGTGCTCAACGGCCTGCACTCCGCCCTCGTCTGCCATGCGCTGCCCATGGGGATCGAAACCGTGCGCGAAGCTGTCGAACACGCGCAAGTCGGTCCCTGGCTGCAGACCCTGCTGGATGAAGAGATCGTTCCCGTGCTCGAAGGCCGCGTGGACAGTCCCGCCGAGTTCGGCCGCGTCACCCTCGACCGCTTCCGCAACCCCTTCCTCGAACACAAACTCGAGGCCATCGCCCTCAACCACTCGGACAAGGTGAAAGTGCGGCTGATGCCCACCTATGAGGACTACAAAGCCAAGTTCGGCAAAGCGCCGAAGCTGCTCGAAGAGGCCCTCAAATGTGGGGGATTTGTTTAGATTTGGAGGACGCAAATCCTCTTCTTTTGGACAAAGTCCAAAAAAGAT
>CAZIPY010000065.1:0-5226 GCA_964541125.1 uncultured Luteolibacter sp.
GCCTCGATTGAGGTGCGGGAGCGGTTTGCCGTGGGCGCGCCCAAGCTGGGCGAGGCTTCAACCGAACTGATCAAGGAAACGGGTGCCACAGAAGGCCTGGTGGTATCCACCTGCAACCGTACCGAGTTCTACCTAGCCGGCGACGATGCCGCAGCCATCCTCAAAAAACTGGAAGGCCATCTCGAAGAGCGCATCGACAGCGGCGACAGGGAGGATCACTTCTACCGCAAAGAGCGTGACGAAGCCGCCCGTCATCTCTGCCGTGTGGCCAGTGGCTTGGATTCCATGATGCTGGGCGAAACCGAGATCTTCGGTCAGGTGAAACAGGCTTACCAAGCCGCTCTCGACGCAGGCGCGACCAAGGCTGTCCTCAATAAGCTTTTCCAAACAGCCTTCCGCGTTGGCAAAAAAGTCCGCACTGAAACCAACATCCAGGTCGGCTCCACCTCAGTGGGCAGTGTCGCCGTGGATCTGGCCGAGAAGATCTTCGGTCACCTCAAAGACAGCCGAGTAATCGTGATTGGCGCCGGCGATACCAGCCGCCAGACCGCGCAGGCCCTGATGTCACGCGGGGCCTCCAGCATCTTCGTCACCAACCGCTCCTTCGAACGCGCCGAGGAACTCGCCGATGAAATGGGTGGCCGTGCGGTCAAGTTCGACGAGTGGCAATCCGTCCTCGCCGGCGTGGACGTGGTGATCTCTGCCACAGGCGCCCCTCATGCCGTGGTCATGCCCTTCCATGTCGAGGCCGTGCGCAGCGTGCGCAAGTATCGCCCGCTCTTCTTCATCGACATCGCCGTGCCGCGCGACATCGATCCGGCCGTGGGCGAGATTGAGGAGGTTTACCTCTACGACATCGACACCCTCGAGGATCTGGCCAGCGAAGCCCGTGAAAAGCGCGAGCTGCACATCAAGGAATGCGAGCAGATCATTGACGCGGAGCTCAATAAGCAGAAACTGCCCGGCACCTGAGATCCGCCTCACCCCAGCAACATGTCCAACGCCCTCCCCATCACCTTGCGCATCGGCACTCGCGGTAGCGACCTGGCCCTCTACCAAGCCGACGTTACCGAGGCCGCCTTGGAGGGCGCCTTCCCCGAACTCAAACTCGAGCGCCGCATCATCAAGACCACCGGCGACCGCCGCACCGACGTAGCCCTGGCCGACGTCGCCAAACAGGAAGGCGTGTTCGATAAGGGCGTCTTCATCAAGGAGATCGAGATCGCATTGGAGGAAGGCACGGTTGATCTGGCCGTGCACAGCCTCAAGGACATGCCCACCGTGCTTGAAGATGGCTTCGAGCTGGCGGCCGTCCTGCCCCGCGCCGCCGTGCGCGACGTACTGGTCACCCGCGATGGCAGCGATCTGCAAACCCTACCCGCCGGAGCGCGCGTCGGCACCAGCTCGGTCCGCCGTGCCAAGCAACTCTCTTACCTCCGCCCCGATCTCGAGATTGTCGACCTCCGCGGCAACGTCCCCACTCGCCTCAAGAAGTTACAGGACGGCGAACACCACGACGCCATCCTCCTTGCTGAAGCCGGCCTCGTGCGTCTGGGCTTCATGCTCGAGACTCCACATGGCGAGGGTGCAGAACTACTGGTGGGCTTCGAAGGCCTCACCGCCACTCGCCTCCCCGAGGACGAGTTCTACCCCGCCGCCGGCCAAGGCGCGGTTGGCCTAGAGATTCGCTGGAACGACAAGCAAACGCGGATGTTGGCCCGCACCATCTGCGACCACGAAACGTGGACCTGCATCACTGCCGAACGCGAGTTCCTACGCCTCCTCGATGGCGGCTGCCACACGCCCGTCGGCGTCTTTTCCAATCTCAATGAAGGCCTCATCACCATGAAGGCCCGCGTCTTCCCCGAAGAAGGCGGCGATCCCCAAACCAGCGAAGCCGAGGGCAACGATCCCCTCGCCGTCGCGAGGGCCCTCTTCGAGGGCCTGGATTGAATATTTTAGATTGAGTATTGAATATTGGATCTTCGACACCTGAATAAACTTTCCCACACAACAGCAAACACCCTACACGCTTCGCAATTTCTCGGCGTTCAATGACGGACAAACTCCGTTCACCAATAATCAATATTCAATAATCAATATTCAATGAACTCCGGAATTTGTTATCTCGTCGGCGCCGGCCCCGGCGATCTCGGTCTCGTCACCCTTCGTGCCAAGGAGGTCATCGAGCGCTGCGACGTACTCATCTACGATGCGCTGGCCAATCAAACCCTCCTTTCCTGGACCAAGCCCGACTGTGAGAAAATCAATGCCGGCAAGCGCGCGAAGGAGCACGTCCTCACTCAAGAGGAAACCAACGACCTCATCGTTGAGAAGACCCAAGCTGGAAAAGTCGTCGTCCGCCTCAAGGGTGGTGACCCCATGATCTTCGGCCGTGGTGGTGAAGAAGCTGCCGAACTCGCCGAAGCCGGCGTGCGCTATGAAATCGTGCCGGGCATCAGCTCGACCATCGGTGGCGCAGCTTACGCCGGAATTCCAGTCACTCACCGCGATCACAATACCCAGCTCACCATCTTCACCGGCCACGAGGATCCGACGAAGGGTTATAGCTCCGTCGACTACGAGCACCTCGCCAAGACGCCGGGCACCAAGGTCTTCGTCATGGGCGTGTCCCGCCTGCGCGAGATCACTACTTCGCTCATCGAAGGCGGCGCCGACCCCAAGACACCCATCGCTCTCAGTCGCTGGGCCACCACCGCCTCGCAGCGCACCATCAGTGGCACTCTGGCTGACATCGCCGACACGGCTGAGAAGACCGACTTTAAGTCCCCCGCCGTGGCCATCATCGGCGATGTGGTCACCGAACGCGAAAAGATCAACTGGTTCGAAAGCCGCCCGCTATTTGGCAAGCGCATCGTCGTCACCCGCACCCGCAAGCAAGCCGGTGGCCTAAGCAAGGAATTGGCCGAACTGGGCGCCGACGTGGTCGAACTGCCCACCATCCGCATCGAACTCCCCGAAGACAAACAGGAGTTCGCCGAGCACGTCACGCACGCCCACGAATACGACTGGCTGATCTTCACCAGCCCCAATGGCGTGGAGCATTTCTTCGACGCCTTCTTCGCCACCTACCCCGATGCCCGCAGCCTCGGCAATCCCCGCATCGCCTGCATCGGGCCCGGCACCGCCAAGAAGCTCCTCGAATACCGCTTCACCTGCGACCTCCTGCCCGAAGAGGGCAACTACGTGGCCGAGGGCCTGCTCGAAGCCTTCAAGAAAGACCATTCGGTGGAGAACGAAACCATCCTCTGGGTGAAGGCCGCCGAATCCCGCGACGTCATCTCCAAGGAGCTGATGGAAATGGGTGCCATCGTCGACGAATGCATCGCCTACCGCACCGTCCCCGAAACTGAAGATCCCACCGGTGCTAAAAAACGCTTGGCCGAAGAAGGCGCGGACATGATCACCTTTACCTCCGGCTCCACCGTGGAACACTTCCTCGCTCTGGGTCTGGATTGGCCTGAAGGCTGCGTCGCCGGCAGCATCGGCCCGGTCACTTCAAAGACCCTACGCGAAAACGACATCGAGCCGGCCTTCGAAGCCCAGCCTCACAACATACCCGGATTGGTGGCTGGTATTGTGAAGCACTTCGAATGATCACCACAAACTGAATTGCCATGAGCCCCTTGATGAAATCACTAAGCTTTCATCTTCTAGGGCCCTACTTGGTTCATCTCTCGATCTTACTTTTGATCTTGAGAGGCTTTGGTGTCGAGTTTGGCATCTTAACACTCTACTTCGGCGGATGGATCGTCATCTATGGCATGGCGATCGTGAGCATACCCTGCGGCATTGCGCATATCATCCAAGGCCTTCGCTATGCCCCTACGTGGAATAGCCGCAGGAAGCAATTTTTGGTCGGCCTGCTGAACCCGTCATTGGCCATCCTGACCATCTATCTTCTACTGTACTACCAGCCGGAATTTATGTTTCGGATGATCTCTGATTGATCAATCCACCCTTTTCAGAAGCAGTAGGCGAAATTCAATCGCCTGTTCACCGGGAATCTCCAGCGCACTGAGCTCGAACTGCTGATTGCCCTTGGCCAGCTCAAGCCGACCCATGGAGTGAGGCTTAAAATCCTTCACGAATGACTCCCGCATGTAGACCTTGTTCTCCTTTTCACCCTGAACGGGTGGATTGTGGACCTCTCTAATGACTGTACTCGTGAAACTTTTTCCCGACTTAAACTGAATCTCGCAGCCGACGTCCTCGGGACGGCAGGTGTAGTAGAGGATAGCTTCGTAATTACCGGCCTCCGCAACCTCCACGTCCCAGGTGATCTTATCCTTCGCGCTGGTCCAGCCGAGGAGGTAGGAGCAGTTGGGGTGGACACTGCTGCGTTTGATGCCCTTGGTGTGGCTGGCATCGCGGGCCGGCAAATGGGTGAGTGTTGATCCCGGATGCCCCACAATGAAGGGTCGATCCTGACGTGGCACCGTGACCTCCTTAAGCCACTTCTCGCGGGCAGCAATCAAGGCTTTGGCAACTTCGGGCTGCTCCTTGGAAATATCCGTGGTTTGGCCGGGATCCTTATTCATGTCGTAGAGGCGGCCTTTCCCATCCAAACGATAGACTTCGTTACGCACACTGACTCCACCCCTGCCCCATTTGTTGAAAATGAGTCGGGGCATCCATTCCACACGCTCCTGCATCAGAAGAGGTTTAAGGCTGACGCCATCCAAGGGCTTGCCGCCCTTCAACTCCACGTCACAAAGATCTGCAAGGGTGGGCAGAAGGTCGATGGCACTGGAAATTTCAGGCACGACGTGCCCCTCCTTGAGCTTGGCCGGGTAGCGCACGAAGAGCGGGGAACGCACACCTCCTTCATCAATACTCCCCTTTTTACCGCGCAGACCGTCGTTCCAACGCGCGCCATTGGGCCCATTGTCGTTGAAGTAGAGAATGATGGTGTCTTCCGCCAGGTTGAGACGATCCAGTGCCTTAAGCACTCGACCCACGTTCCAGTCGATGTTCTCCACCATGGCCAGCGCGGCACGGGTGTGATTCACCGGATCCTCTCCCTGATTGTCCTGCTCGACCTTGGCATCTTTGAAGCGTTCCCAATATTCATCGGGCACCTGCATGGGTGAATGCGGCGTGCAATAGGGCAAGTAGCAGAGGAAGGGTTTATCCTTGTTCGCCTCCATGAACTCGATGGCCTTGCTGGTGAAGTCGTCGATGACGTAGCCCTCGCCCTTCACG
>CAZIPY010000066.1:0-4825 GCA_964541125.1 uncultured Luteolibacter sp.
TTCCCCATGGCCGACCAAACTCAGTCTCACTGGTGGACGGAAACGGAGATTACAGATCGTTTACGCTCTGCCAACCGCCAAGGAATCTCACCGGAGCAAGCTTTTGCCAAGATTTCTCATCAGCCGATAGATCTAACCCAGACAATACGACCTCCTTTACGAGAACAATCATGATCCCTCTACGCAATTGCTACACATCATCACCACAGCTAAAGCATGGAATCTCCGTACGCGTGGCTCTCATTTCCTTAGTCGTAATGAGGTTGGCAGGTTCAATGGCATCTGGCGGAGTCAACTTATCGCCCATGCCCAATGAGACTTCCAACCATGAGCCGGAGCAACAATCCATTCTTCAATGGCTGCAGGATGCTCCTGTTCTGTATGAAAACTCAAGGAATCCCATTGTTCAAGAATTGAGGATTGAGGGACGCTACCATGGACAGCATCAATGGGTGAGATCAAATCGAGGCGACGCCGACGGATGGGAGGATCGTCGCGCTCGACTCGGCGCCGAAGCCTCTCTTTTTCATAAACTAACCGTATCTGCAACTATCAACCTACATACCGAGGAAGATCTGAGCCCAGTGTATGAGAGCCTTGATTCGGCTGCAGTTTCTCTTTCGCTATCGGACGGGGTGGAATTGAAACTTGGTAAATTCAAACCTCGGTGGTCTCACGAGTGGTCGACCTCGTCCAAAAGAATCCTCACCTTCGAAAGAAGCCTCTTGGTGAACCAGACTCGCCCAAAGAAGTCGACCGGCATGGCTGTCAGTGGGAAAGCAGGCAATTGGACTTATCTCACCGGAATGTTTTCTGGAGATCTGAATGACGAATTTGGGGATTTGGATGGCGGATGGTTTGGTTTAGGAAGCATTGCCTACGATTTTTCAGAACGTGTCGGGCTTGATCGCCTATCGTGGAGAGCAGACTATCTCTACAATGACCCTAAACAGGGCGACACAGCAGCACCGCTCTATCAGCATTCCTTTGCAACGAGCGTTAGCGTTGGCAAGGATCCGTTTGCTTGGACCAATGAGTTTATCTATGCCACAGGATGGAGCCCCGATGTATTTGGGGTCTCCTCACTTCTGAGCGTTGATTTGACCAACAAATGGCAAGCAGTGTTTCGCTATCAGTATGCGCATGGGGAAAACGATAGCCTGCGCGTGCAAAAACGTTATGAGCGCCAGGCACCCAACCTGACGGACGGTGGCCGGGGTGGAGATTACCATGCGATTTACGCGGGCCTCAATTACTATGTATTCGGCGATCAGCTCACAGGCAAGGACAAGCATCGGCTCAAGTTCATGACCGGTGTGGAATGGTCGACGATGGATGGCGGTGATGACGGAGGAAGTTACGACGGCTGGACATCGTTCGCCGGTTTCCGCTTTTACTTTTGATCGTAAGACGATGAGACCTACCACGGTGCCATTGACACGACTGATAAGATGCCACGGCCATGATGGAGGTAACGCAAATACTAAAGTCTCTTGAGGATGGGGATCCCAAGGCAGGAGAAAAGCTTATTGACTTAGTTTATGAAGAGCTTCGTCAACAGGCAGCTGCAAAAATGGCCAACGAACGGCAGGGGCACACGTTGCAGGCCACGGCGCTCGTGCATGAGGCGTGGGTCAAACTCTCCGGTCGGCAAGGTAAATCCATTGCCTGGAACGGGCGTCGCCACTTCTATGCAGCCGCTGTTGATGCCATGCGCCGCATTCTCATTGACCATGCGCGCCGCAAGAATACGACCCGCAGAGGAGGAGGATGGCAGCAGGTGACCTTAAACGACAAACTCTCAGCAAGGGAAGTAACACCCGGTGAATTCATCGATCTGAATGACGCCCTCGACAAACTGCATCAACTCAGCCCGCAGAAGGCAGAGTTGGCAAAGCTCAGACTCGTGGGCGGACTAACAGTTGAAGAAACCGCTGCCACGCTCAATCTCTCTACCGCGACAGTTAAGAGACACTGGAGCTATGCGAAAGCTTGGCTAAGTCGGGAACTCAAGCGGAACGAAGAATAAGTCAGCCGCATCCACGCGTTTCCTGATGGCGACCGAACGAAACTGAAAACAAAAGGGGCATCATGATCGAAAAACAAATTCCAGAAGAGGAAATCTTCTATCGAGCTCTCGCACTGGGACCAGGAGAGGGCCGCGAGGAATACCTTGAGGAAGCCTGTGGTTCAGACGCCGCATTACGCGAGGAAGTGGAAAGACTACTCGAGGCACATGCGGAACCAGTAAGTGTTTTAAATGAAACCTATGGCGGCGGCGAGACGCCATCCGACAATGCCATCGGGCCGATAGAAAAACCCGGGGACTTTGTTGGGCGATACAAGCTCTTGCAACAAATTGGTGAAGGCGGCTTCGGCACTGTATGGATGGCGGAACAGTCCGTTCCCATAACGCGGCGTGTTGCACTTAAGATCATTAAGTTAGGCATGGACACCAGAGAGGTCATCGCACGCTTCGAAGCGGAGCGTCAAGCCCTGGCCATGATGGACCATCACCATATCGCCAAAGTCCTCGATGCCGGGGCCACGGACACTGGGCGCCCATTCTTCGTCATGGAGTTGGTTCGGGGCATTTCAATTACCAGATTCTGTGATGAGCGTAAACTAGGGACGCAGGCAAGGCTTGAGTTGTTTCTGAAGGTCTGTGCTGCCGTAAATCACGCCCATCAAAAAGGAGTCATTCATCGAGACCTCAAGCCGAATAATATTCTCGTCACACTCGTGGTCGATAAGCCAGTTCCCAAAGTCATCGCCTTTGGTATCGCCAAGGCCACCCATACAAAACTCACTGAAAAGACCCTGTTCACCCGTTTTGAGCAGTTCGTAGGCACACCCGTTTACATGTCGCCTGAACAGGCCGCTCTTAGCGGTCTTGATATCGACACTCGGACCGATATCTACAGCCTAGGCGTCCTGCTATATGAGCTCATCACCGGCAAGCTACCCTTTAACTTGGAAACTCTGCAGGCCAAGGATTACGACCAACTAAGGAAAATCATACAAGATCATGAGCCTCCCAAACCGAGCAACCGGCTCAGCACTCTAGCAGAAGAAGAACGAACTGAGGTAGCATCCACTCATCAAGGAGATCCAGACAAACTTCACAAGTTGGTGCGTAATGATCTCGATTGGGTCGTGATGAAAGCCATCGAAAAGGATAGGACTCGGCGCTACGAAACCGTCAATGCCTTGGCCATGGACATTCAGCGGTTCCTTGATGACGAACCTGTCACTGCCGCCGCTCCGAGCACGGCTTATCGACTTCAACGTTTCGCAAGGCGAAACAAGGGCTTCTTGGCAGCTGTTTCTGCGGTTGTGTTGGCGCTATCTAGTGGTCTCGCGTTGAGCCTCTCGCAAATGTACAAGGCAAAGGAGAATGCCGACGAATTGAAGCGAGCAGATGATTTCTTTACGGAATATATGGAAAAGGCGGTCACAATCATGCCGCGGCTTAAGACTGACCCTCCCCCCAAGCGCTATTTAAATGGTCCTCCATTGATCCTGAAATTTGGCATCCGAGCTTCTAACACTGCTTGGGACGTCTACGAGGAGACCAAATGGCTTCTCCAACCATTCCGGCATCAACTTGAAAGTAACATGGCGAGAAATGTCGTCATTGAGATCATTGTCTATCGGGATTATCAAAAATTGATAGATGGCATCGCCCAGGGAGACGTGGACTTCATGCGCTCTGGTGGCTATGCCTACATTCTTGGCAAGTATAAGCACGGAAACAAGATTCAGTTGCTCGGTAGACATGCTGCTGAAAGAAACGATGACTCGAAGGACCCGCCAGGCAAAATCATTATTGGCAAGCAACTAAAAAATCGAGGGATCACAAACATGGACGGGCTTCTAAAAGCCATGCGCAATCCGACACGAAAGAAGGACTTGCGAGTGGCCTTCGGCAGCTATTTCTCCGGAAGCGGACGAATTCGTATTCAAGATGTTTTAGCCGAACATGGTATCACCGCTGCTGAGGTCGACTGGTACTATACCGCACGCCACAGAGATGTTGCCAATGCCATCGCAAATGAAGAAGCCGATTTCGGTGGGCTCAAACATTCCTCATTCGACAAGTACTTTGGGCCAGATGGAGAGCATCCGGGAAAAGCCATCTTCATCCATGAGTTCCAATACACAGGCTTGGATCCGACTAAGGGTGGGAAGGGAAAGCCCTGGTCAAGCTGGGGCGATCTTGATCCCACGCTTATTCATGACCTGCAGAAAGCACTATGCGAGGTCGACCTCCGTTTTTATACGGACTACTGGGCCAGAAACGATCCAGGAGAATACACCACAGAGGACTTTAAGGACAAGCCTCCCGGGGATTATCCCCTACCAATAGCTATTGAGGAGGACAAGTATTATAAAAATATACGAGGGGTCCATGAGCGATCGCGTGCCTTCTTTGCCGGTTTGGAAAATCGAATACTCAATGATAGTAGTTACCCATACCGCCTTTCAGACCGCTTCATCAAACTAACTGAGCCACAACAAAAGCTAGCAAAACAGGAGATCAAGTCCTGGTTGGATCGCTTGGACGAGCGTGACAATCTCAGTTATTCCGTCCTTTGTATCTACTACTTTAAGGACCTCGAGTTCGCAAAGATTGCTAAGGAAACGCAACGAATGGAATGGGAAGTTCGAGAGCGTCATCGTCAGTCTCTAGAAGCGATTCAGCGAATACTTTCAGAAACGATTGAGGCGTCCGCAAAGTGATGTCCACAGTTCGCGCGATCCGAATTCTCTGAGCGCTCACCCTATCACTCAAATAATGCTTACTGGGATCCGCCTCTGAACA
>CAZIPY010000067.1:0-3562 GCA_964541125.1 uncultured Luteolibacter sp.
ATGCCCGAGTGACTCCACCTGCGGTGCCAGCGCCTCGCGATGGTCGATCACGTGATGGGCGCCACATTCGAGAACCCACTCACGCGTTTCCGGCCTGGATGC
Organism: uncultured Luteolibacter sp.; assembly: GCA_964541125.1. GTDB lineage: Bacteria > Verrucomicrobiota > Verrucomicrobiia > Verrucomicrobiales > Akkermansiaceae > Luteolibacter. The sequence continues at coordinate 103 of CAZIPY010000067.1, forward strand.
GGTGGCAATCACCGTCAGATTCGTCAAGGCACGCAACAACTGGATCGTGATGGACCCCACTCCGCCCGCTCCACCAATGACCAGGATCACATCTCCACCCTCCGGGGTCGGGCGATTGACCTCAAGCCGGTCAAACAGCATCTCCCAAGCCGTGATGGCGGTCAGTGGAAGCGCCGCGGCCTCGGCATCTCCCAGCGACGCCGGCTTGTGTCCGACGATGCGCTCATCCACCCGATGGAACTCGCTGTTGGTGCCGGACCGATCGATCGCTCCCGCATAGAACACCGCGTCGCCCACCTTGAAATCCTTCACCTCCTCGCCCACCGCTTCGACGACGCCGGCCGCATCAAAGCCCAGTACCTTCCACTCACTTCCTTCCGGGTCCACCGCGCGACGCAATTTCGTGTCCACCGGGTTCACCGAAACCGCCCCCACCTTCACCAGGAGATCCCGACCTTTCGGGACCGGCAATTCCAGTTCGATGTCCTCCAAAGCATCCGCCCGATCAATCGGACCCGCTGCGCGATAACCCACGGCTTTCATCATGCCCCCCTTCTCGACGCTGACAAAATCAGGTCAAGTCCTGAGCGTCACGGGCACTTAGCAGGCAGGCGGTTCATCGCATTCGAAGCCACCACATCAGGGCGACGAACGCGATCGCCACCCAGAAGGCCATGAGAGTGAACCTTCGCCGTCCGACCCGGTATTTCTCGAAAATGCCCTCCCGGGTCCGCTCCTTCAGCGGCACATCGAGCAAGGTCGCAATCTGCGACGCGAGATCCCTTACCTCATCCAGGTCACGCGATCCTCCGAGGTCGATCGGACGGCCTTGCGTCTCCAGATGAATCCCCGGTGCGAAGGACTGAAAGCGGAGACTGAAGGTCCCCTGCTCCACCACGGACACGCCGGTCACCTTGCCCGCATCCCAGGTCGACGGGCCCGCACCACCCATCAGAGACCTCCAGCGCCGAACCTGATGCCGGTCGATCTTCCACCTCACCCGTTTGCTGAACATCCAGAAGGCCAGGCCGAGTTCCACCGCCACCATGGCCAGAGCCACCACGTGGCCGCCCCGGAAGCCGGAGTCCGCACTGAGATCCACAATCGCCCACAAATGCGTGAAGGCGATACCGAGGAACAAGAACCCCAAGGGTGCGCAGCCCGAGAACCAGCCGCTACGCAGTTCGATCGATGCATCGTCGCGAAGCACACGACGTGGCAGCACCTCGCTCATTCGAACGATCTGAGGTCGCCCTCGCTCGTCCTGGGTCTGTAGGTCCTCGACTCTCATTCGACCAAGCCCGGCAACCCGGAGCTTGCGGTGGAATCTAGCAGAAGAACCGGCTCACCTCGAAACCAATCGAAAGAAGGCAATCCACCCGCATCCAACCGGAAGAACCGACCTAGCCACCCGCCTTCGAACCCATCCCGAAGTCACGGATCCTCTGCAGGAACGACTTTACTTCCCTGGCCGGCTGCTCGCCCAGGAAACTCGGATCATGGATGGACTTGAACTTCTCATGGTCATCCCGGTGCACATGGAGCAACACCTCGGCACCCGCTCCGAACGAGCCCCCATGGGCAGCGGCCACCACATTGCCGTTCACCGGATCGCTGTGGGGAGACTCGATGAAGAAGTCCACCCCGGCCGCCTCAAGATCCCTGAGCAGCGTGCGGGCTTCGACGACGCGATACCAGCCGACTTCAAGGTACTCTTGCTGAGCTTCTTCGTACTCTTCAGACATGCCGGTGAGTCATGGCGAAAGGACGAACCATCGTGGCCACCCTTACGGAGATTTCCTAACAAAAATAGCCCACGTGTGTCGAGCCGATTGACCCTCAGTCACCTTCCTTGCTGAGCGCCTTCCGCAATTCGTCCGCATGCTCGGGGTGATCCTCACACCACTGATCCAGATCGATGCCTCTCCTCAATCCTCGCTCCGGGTCCATCAGCTCATGGGCGACCGACTCAAAGCCAAGACGCCGCAGACGGGAATCCCCGATCAGGGTCACGAGCTTCAGGGCCTTCGTCACGTCATCATGATCCCGCAGTTGGAAGACCAGCCAACTCAGTCCACCATCCCGACCTTCCGACGGAGGAAGAGACAGCAACCAATTCTCGATCGGCTCCAACTCCCGCTGCTGGACCCGTCGAAACACCTCGGGTCGCACCCAACCGTCGGGAGAGGATTCGGCCAACGCGGAATCCCAGGCCGCGCTCAGAGCCACCTCCGCCGTGACCGTCACCGAGCGCTCCCTGACCGGGCCCGGAGGCAGTGACTCGGTCCATGCGATCGCCTTCTCCAAGCTCGACTCCGCAAGCATCTTGCCCACCAAACAAGCGGCATACCTTGGGTAGTTCTCACCCGGAACCTGATCCGTAAACCCACGATGGATGCCTTCTCTCGCGAAAGACGAAGCTTCTTCCTGATCGAACAGCATCCAACCCGCCAAGACTCCTCCCAACGCAGCCAGCCTCACCGGCGCATCTTCAATCCCCAAAGCACGATCCCATGCGGCGCGACCCTCGAGGAAACCCAATGCAACCCCGGCCTCACTCACCAGCCCCATCCAATCGAGCGTGATCGTCGGGATGGTGCCATGGAAGCGATAAGGCAAGGTGTCATCGATCTCGTCCGCAAAGAATTCTCCACCCACCGAGTCCGGAGCCCGCACTCCGGCCGGAACCACCACGATCCACTCGAACGCCTGCCGCGGATCATGAAGAAGATGCGCCTTCATCGCTTGGTGGTACGATGCTTCCCGAAGCTCGCGGTCCTTCAAGCCACCGAGGGCGACCAGAGCCGCCTCGGCATCCTCCGCGACCCAGCGGGAAAACAGGGCTCCCATTCCAGCGAATCTCAGCAAGTCATAGTCGACGTCCAGGAGAGCCTCCAACACCTCGTTCGGATCCCGGCGCATCCATTCATGAAGCGACCGCCCCAACGGATCGGCGGGGATCTCCGTAGGGACCAGATCGAGGAACTCCGACAACCCATTTTCTCGATAGGGCCGATACCACTCCTGCAGGTCGGGAGGATCAAAGGTTCCGCCGTGCCCATATTCACGGGCGTCGGCAAAACGTAGCGCTTGAGCCGGATCCGCTTCGCTGAGGCCCTCCAGCACCGCCTCCTCCAATTCCCTCGAGTATTCATCCTCCAGATCAGGATGATAGGCCTTCATCGCCGCCTCGGGATGACGACGCGCCCAACCATGGAATACCGCGGCCTTCCGGCCCGCCCAGAACCCGTCATGATCGGCGATGAAATCCAACGCCTCTTGCGGCGCCAACTCCCCCCAACGAAGGTAAAGCTCATTGGTCAGGACCCACGCGTGCTCGACATCCGCAGCCCCGTCTTCACTCAGAGCCTCGGAAAAGTCCTCCACTTGCTTCCTGTACCGTTGGAACTCGCCCAGCTCCCACTTCGCGAACAGAGCGCGAACTTCGACTCTCGCATCT
>CAZIPY010000068.1:0-2382 GCA_964541125.1 uncultured Luteolibacter sp.
CGCATCGATCGACATCGCCGGCCGCATCGACCCCGACTCAGAATTCTGAGCTCAAAAGGCGACTTTGAACGAAATCGAATCCTCTCCCACCAGCCGAGCGCGACTGGAGAGGCTGTCGGAAAACGCGCACTTCGCCGTGGAGCTCTTAGCAGGTAGAGTTCGGGCATGGCTCAATACATTCAGGGAGACAATCGCGAGCAGCCAATGCTGCTTCCCGCAGCCATCGACGACTATGTCCCGGCCACCAGTCAGGTGCGAGCCATCGATGCCTTTGTTGATGCCCTTGATCTCCCTGACATGGGCTTCACGACACGCACCGACAGCGCCAAGGGCCGCAGCTCCTACCATCCCGCTGCACTGCTCAAACTCTACCTTTGGGGCTACTTCAAGCGCACCCGCTCAAGCCGCGGTCTTGAGCAGGCTTGCCGGGAAAACTTCCAAGCGGTCTGGCTGATGGGCAACCTTCGCCCCGATCACAGCACCATTGCCGAGTTTCGCAAAAACCACCCCGAAGCCCTCAAGCGAGTGCTCAAGGAATTTCATCTGGTTTGTTTTGACCTGAAACTCTTCGGCAAAGAACTCGTCGCCATCGATGGCACTTTCATCAAAGCCGTCAATAGCCCGGCGGCGAGCTTCACCCGAACCAAGCTCAAGAAGCTCATCGCCAAGATCGATGAAACTATTACCCGCTACCTTGAGCAGCTCAATCAAACCGACGAACACGACGGCCCAACCGGCTCCAAAGACGACGATGTCGATGACCTGCGCCGCAAGCTCGCCAAGATCCGCGAACGCAAAGCCACCTACGAAGGCTACCAAAAGGCTTGCGAGCAAAGCCCAACCGGCCAAGTCAACCTGAGCGACTCCGACTGCCGCCAGCTACGCAAAGGAGCCAAAAGCACCATCGGCTACAACGTGCAGAGCGCCGTGGACGAGCGCCACCACCTCATTGCCAGCATCGAAGTCACACAGGACGCCAATGATCAGCACCAGCTCGACGCCATGGCTCAGCAAGCCAAACGTGACCTGCACCTTCCCGCCAATGCCGGGCTCGAAGTGCTTGCCGACACCGGCTACGGGAACGGTCCCCAGTTTGCCGCCTGCGAGCAGCACGGCACGCTTGCCGTGGCTCCCGTGCAGGAAAACAGCAACGATTCCAACGGGCTCTACAACACAGACACTTTCCAATACGATGCCGCAAGCGACAGCTATCGTTGCCCTCAAGGAGAAGTGCTTACGCGCAAAACCGACATCCAGGCCAGGGGCACGAACCGAGGCTATAAAACCTATCACAACGCAGCGGCATGTCGTGGGTGTCCGGTGCGCAGCAAGTGCACAAAGAGTCGCCAACGCAAACTCCTCATCAGCGTGCACCATGAAGCTCTGGAGCGAGCGAAGCAGCGCCTCGTCGCCACACCGGGAGCGATGCGCAAGCGCGCCTCGTTGGTCGAGCACCCCTTTGGGAGCATCAAGCAATCCCACGGTTATGGAGGAGGCCTGCTATGCCGGGGCCTCAAGTTGGCGGGCGCGGAGATGAGCCTGAGTGCCTGGGCGTATAACTTTACCCGAGTAATCAAACTCGTAGGCGTCACAGGTCTCATGGAAGCGCTTGGTAAGCGATGTGCTGAGCAAATGGGCTGAGGAGCCGCCCTGATCGGGGCTGCTAAGGCGTAATTCGCCCGTCATGACCACGCCCGGCATGAAAAATCAGCGTTCATCGCGTGGGTAGTGGTTGCCGAAGCATTCATCGCCCATCGCACCGCTGGCTTTTCATCGAGAGAGTTTCCCGACAGCCTCTCCAGTCGCGCATCGACGGTCTAGGTGAGGCCGTCCTCTAACGGAGCGCCGGCTTCAGCCGGCATCGACGTTACCACACCCCTTCCACCAAGGGCACAGGATGTGAGGGTGCTAGGGGCAAGGGCTCGTTGAGCAGGCAGCAGCGGCCAAGCGATATCAGTGATATCGGAGTGCTGGCTTCAGTCTGCCTGATCATGCTTGGCCTGCCTTCATTCAATCGGCGTTGCCCGGCTACCAATGGCCTCACTCGGCCACGGTCCGGATAAAGAGGGTGGTTTCGTTGGGGGGCAATAAACCGACGGGCAAGGTGACGGTCACGGATTCGATGGGGCTGGCGCCCGATGGCGCTTCAGTGGCTGGCGTGAAACTGGTCCAGTCCTCGTTGAGCAGGGTGGTTGAATACTCGTAGCTGTAGGTGGCTCCCGTCAGTGTGGTGTCCCGTCTGGTGTAGGTGAAGGTTCCCGAAGCTGGATCCAGCGGAACCGAGATCGGGTTGACGGAGGAGCCAAGGGTCGGATCGAGCCCCCAAAGGCGTTCTTCGTCGTTGGTCAGCCCATCAAGGTCATGATCGTCGCCAGCCTCACC
>CAZIPY010000069.1:0-12391 GCA_964541125.1 uncultured Luteolibacter sp.
AGGTAGACGATGTCGGGTTGCCAGGCCATCGCTTCGTCGTAGTTGGTGAAGCGGGTGACATCGTGCTCAAGCTTGGGCACCAGCGTGCCGGGACCGAGGTGGGCGACCTGAACTCCGAGTTTGCCCAGAATCTGTGTAGTCGAGCGGGCGACTCGCGAGTGGAGGACGTCGCCGATGATGAGCACCTTCTTGCCGGCCGGGTCGGGGAACTTCTCCTTGATGGTGAAGGCGTCGAGCAGGGCTTGGGTGGGATGGGCGTGGGCGCCGTCGCCGGCGTTGATCACCGAGGCCTTGGTGTGGCGTGCGATGACACCGGGAAGTCCCGAGTTCTTGTGGCGGACAATCACATAGTCCGTGCGCATGGCCTGCAGGGTCTCGATGGTCTCGCGCACCGATTCGCCCTTGGTGACTGAGCTCTGGGCGACGTCGAAGTTGGTGACGTCGGCGGAGAGGCGCTTGGCGGCCACCTCGAAGGAGGAATGAGTGCGAGTGCTGGGCTCGTAGAAGAGCATCAGCACCGACTTGCCCTTGAGTGCTGGAACCTTCTTTACCGAGCGAGTGAAGAGTTCCTTGAAGGGTGCCGACTGGTCGAGCAGGGACTCGATGTCCTTGCGTTCGAGCGATTCGATGTCGAGGAGGTCCTTACGAGGCATGTTGCAGGTCGGGAAAGAGGTGGATGGTGGCGAAGACTCCGGTGATCAAGGCGATCGCGGAGATGAAACCGGCGTGATGTCGTGACACTGGTCGGCGTAGGGCGATGAAGCCGGCGAGAAGCAGTGCGGCCGCACAGCCACCGGCAACCGCCTGCCAAGGATAGGTCATGATCCAGAAGCTGGTGGCTCCAGCGCTGGCCATCAGGTAGCCGAGGATGATGAGGGCGGGGTGGGCACCAGTGAATTTGAAGTTGGTCGGAGGTTCCGCGTTCAGCTGCGTGAGCATCTCACGGCGGCGCAAGTCATCGAGCTCCTCCGGGCTGTGGCGTTTGACCGGTAGCTTGGATGCTTGTTCCTCTGCCACACGTTCCTCGTGGGAGATGGTCTTGGTGAACCCGAAGTCTTGGGTCGGGGTCAGCGCGGCCTCGAAGTCAGGGATGGGTTCCAAAGAGGGCCTAGGCTCGGCCGAAGGTTGAGCTCGAGTTTGTTCGGCCGGGGCGGGAGAGGGGGCACTCGGCTGAGCGGACTCCAAGGTGGCGGGAGCGGGATCTGAAGCAACGCTTGGAGGAACACCGAGTTGGTCGCGGAGCTGGGCAATCTCCTCGGCGTTCTTCTTGCGCTGCGGCAGGCTGCTCATGTGTTCTGGTTTTCGACGATGCGGACCTGTTCCTCGCCGTCGGTGCCTTCGAGGGAGACCAATACATGATCCATGCGGTTCGTGTCGAGCGCGATACCCACGTAATCCGGCTGGATCGGCATTTCTCGATGGCCGCGGTCGATCAGGACGGCAAGTTCGACTTTGGCCGGGCGGCCGTAGTCGGAGAGGGCATCCATCGCCGCGCGGATGGTGCGGCCGGTGAATAGCACGTCGTCGACGAGGATGACGTGGGCGCCATCGACGGTGAAATTGATGTCGCTGCCCTGAAGGGCGGGGTTCTCGTGGAGGTGCTCGAAGTCGTCCCGATAGAGTGAGATGTCGAGCGTGCCGAAGGCTAGCTCGCCGTCATCTTCGCTCAGGAGGTTGAGCACCCGCTCGGCCACCTCGTCACCGCGGCTGCGGATGCCGACCAGTGCCACCGGCTTGTCGGTGGTGCCTTCACGAATGGCATCGGCCAGTGTGCGAACACCGGTGGCAATGTCTTCGGCGCTGAGAGTGCGTTCTGCCATGGGAGAGGGGATGACGTTCTAGTCGAAATTGAGGATGCCAATGTCGCGGCGTCGTTGCAAGCCATCGAAGCGGATTTGATCGGTCGCAGCGTGGGCTTTCTCCACGGCCTCCATGCGGCTGGCGCCACCACAAACGATGGCCATCACGCGTCCGCCGTTGGTTTCCCATTGGCCGTCGGTGTTGCGTTTTGTGCCCGCGTGATAGAGGCGGAAGTCGCCTGCTGCATCCTGACCGCTGATCACGTCGCCGCTGCGGGAGGATTCCGGGTAACCGGCGGAGGCGACGATGACACAGACGCTCCAGCCGTCGTCGAAGGAGATGAGCTCGGGCTTCAGATCACCCTTGGCACCGGCGAGACAGAATTCGGCGAGGTCTCCCTCGACCAAGGGCATCACCGCCTGGCATTCGGGGTCACCGAAGCGGCAGTTGTATTCGATCACTTTGGGCCCGTCGGCGGTCATCATCAGACCGAAGTAGAGGAAGCCGCGGTAGGGAAGATTCTCTTTGCGCAGGCCGTCGACGGTGGGTTGGACGATCTCGCGCTCGATGCGCTCAAGCTCTTCCACGGGAATCAGTTTGCGACTGGCGACGGCACCCATGCCGCCGGTGTTGGGGCCTTCGTCGCCGTCCAGAGCACGCTTGTAGTCGCGGGCGGGGGTGAAGATGAGGTGCTTATCGTCGACAATCGCGGCGAAGATGGAAACCTCTGGGCCGACCAGACATTGCTCGACCAGCACGCGGCCTTCACCAAAACGTTTCTGGGTGAAGACCTCGTCGAGGAACTCCATGGCGCTGGCTTCGTCGGGACAGACGGCGACGCCCTTGCCAGCGGCGAGGCCATCGAACTTGAGAACGGTGGGATATTCACCGGCGATGGCGGCCACGGCTTCCTCAAGGGTGGCGGTGGCGGTCGCTCGGGCGGTGGGGATGTCGTTGCGAACTAGGAACTCCTTAGCGAACTCCTTGCTGGCTTCGAGTTGGGCAGACTGCTTCGGCGGGCCCCAGCAGGGGATGCCGGCCTTCTCACAGAGGTTGGCTAGGCCTTCGCCCTTCACCAGGTAGCTTTCCTCGCCGGCGACGCAGAGGTCGATCTCGTTGCTGCTCATCCAGGCGATCAGGCTCTCCAAACCGTCGGCCTCGATAGGCTTGGCGATTTCAAAAATCGCGTCACTGCCGGGGAAGCAGAACAGTTCGGGTTTGGAGGGGGATTCCGCGAGAGCGCGCACCAGGGCGTGTTCACGCCCGCCTTTGCCTACGACCAAAATTTTCATCGCGGGGGTTGTCGCTCAAAGCCCAGCCGGACTCAACCCTGAAAGGCGCAATCAATCCGCCGGGAGTTCGAAGCGCACGTGGGGAGCAGATTTGCGGCCGGTGTCGAGTTCGACCCGTTTCAGCCTGCAGCCGAGCAGTTCCTCGATCATTTGCAGCTCCATTTTGATGGCCATCGGGTATTTTTCGAGGATGGCCTGCAGCGGGTGATGGACTTCGAGGAGGTGGGCAGGAAGGTGGACCGGTTTTTCGGTGGTGGTAATTGAGGGCTCCTTGAAGATGGATCCGTAGCCTGCCTTGTTCCGCAGCTTGGCAAGCTTGGCGGCACGTTTGGCTGGGTCGTCCAGCTTGGCCAGATCGGATCCCCACGTCTCCTTGAGTCGCGAGAAATACTGGTAGAGCAGTTTGTCCGGGGTGCTTTTGCCGAAGATGCGCTCGGTGTCCTGCAGCAGGCCGAGGGTGAAGTCAGGCCCGGCCTGGACAAAGAGGGAGTAGGCCCTCTCTGAAAGGCTGTAGAGAATTTCGGGGCGCCCCACTTCCACCCGGGGGAGGCGGGTGCGCACCAGGTAGCCGGCCTTCATGAGGGCTTCGCAGTGAGACTTGGCGCCCATGTAGCTGACCTTGTTGAGCTTGGCTAAGTCGGTGACCGTCATCTCACCGCGCTCCTTCAGTGCCTCGAGCACGACGCGCCATTGGGGTTTTATCAGATCCTGGAGGCCGGGAAGGAGCATTGGGCGGGAGGAGAGGAATGAAGGAAGTGGATGGTGGGAGAATGAACTCTCTCACAGCATGCCGATAGATGGTTCAGTCAGCAATCTGCAAATGACTGCTCAGCATCCTTGCTCTTGGGTGGTCAGGCGCTCAAGATGGCTCCATGGTTCAACGCAGCGGCATTCTCTTGGTGGTGTCCGGTCCCTCCGGATCCGGCAAGACAACCCTCTGTCGACGTCTGGCAGATGCCGGCGAGGCCCACTATTCGATTTCCTGTACCACCCGTGCGCCGCGAGAAGGAGAGGTCGACGGTCAGGATTACCACTTCCTTACACAGGATGAATTCAGGGAGCGCATCGAGGAGGGTGAGTTTCTTGAACACGCCGAAGTGCATGGCAATTACTACGGCTCGCTGATCAGTGAGGTGCTCGACCACATTGAGGCTGGCACCGATGTGGTGATGGATATCGATGTCCAGGGAGCCGCCCAGGTTCGGATGTGTAACGATCCCTTCATTCAGCGAGCCATGGTCGACCTCTTCGTGATGCCGCCGAGTGGTGATGAGTTGCGTTCGCGCCTGTCAGGGCGTGGCACCGACAGCGATGATGTCATCGATCTGCGAATGAAGAACGCGCTCGAGGAGATGCAGAGCTGGGATCTCTACAACTATGTGCTGCACTCGGCCGATCGAGAACAGGATTACAACCGTTTCCTGTCCTTGGTGCTGGCGGAGCGCATGCGGGTTGAGCGGATGCATGATTGAGGGTAGGAGGCTTGCACTCATTTCAGGAGCTTGCGCTCGCTACGCCTTGACCTCCGTCGCTCTAGCGAAGGAGGTTTGTCTGCGGGTAGCACGTTGACTCAAGGAATCTTCTTCAGGTCGCGGATCCAGATGTTGCGGAATTGAACCGGACTGCCGTGGCTCATGAGGACTAGCGGCAGTTTGGGTGGATGTGCCTTGTAGGGTGCAATGCCACGCCACTTGGTCGGTCCGTGGATGGTCTGTGCGTGATGCACCAGAACTCCATTATGATGAACGGTGACGGTGGCGGGGGACACTAGCTTCTCACCATTAAAGACCGGTGCCATGAAGACGATGTCATAGCTCTGCCATTCACCGGGTTTGCGGCAGGCATTCATCAGGGGTGGAGTCTGGGCATAGATTGCAGCGCATTGGCCATCGGCATAGAGCTTCTTCTCATGCATGGGGTGGGAGTCGAAGATCTGAACCTCATACTTGCCCATCAGCCCAATGCCGTTGTTACCGCGGTCCGAGAACTTCTTGGCCGGTGCTGTCGGCACCATGAACTCGAGATGGATCTGGCAGTCGCCGAAGGACTGCTTGCTGCGCATGGCCTTCTTGCCGGCGACCATGGCGCCATCCTTCACCACCCAGCCATCGCCACCCTCCCAGGCGTCCATCTGCTTGCCATCGAATAGGACGATCGCGTCCGCAGGGGCTGGGGTGAGAGTCGGCTTGGCCTCGACGTGGGGTGGCTTCGGGCGGCTGGCGTCGTGCACGCGGTAGGGTGCCCAAGGCAGCTTGGGGGTGTCCGTGTAGCCGTAGACGCCGTCTTCGTTGGGCGTCATTTCTGCAGCCTGTATCGTGGAGGTCATGGCGCTGCCGAAGAGCAGCAATGGAGTGATTAGGATCAGTCTCATGATCGTGAATGAAGGGTTGTTCAATCCCTGCTTGAAGAATTGCTCTCCAATAATTCAGTGCCCTGTGCAATTTGACAGCGCTCATAGGTAGCAAAGGAACGGTCGGTGCTGGAGCAAAGAGTGAGGAAGGAAGCCTTTGTGGAGGTCATGACATTCAGCAATTTCTGCATGCCGTGATATTCCTCTGAACCATTGTAGTGAGAGACGCGTTCAATGGCAGCCTTGGTTCGTTCGATCAGTTGGCCTGTGAACTTGTAGTGCTCCAGCGGCAGAACCAGATCCTGAATGCCGGCAAAGCTCATTCGATGGTTGTTGTAGAGAAAGCCTGTCTCAGGCAACCGGACAAGCGTCGGTTTTTGCAGCAAGTTATAGGTCATCTGCTTGAACTTGGCGCGAATGGATTTCAGGAATTTATGTTTACGAACACCAAAGGAATCCATCAAGCGGGCACGGCTGCCCCCATAGATGTATCTTAAACGACCATCGCTGCGAAAATTTGAATGTTGGCGGGCATCGAAGTACCAAGCGGCATTCAGATCCAAATGGTCTTCATGGGATTGACGATGCAGCTCATCGATGGAAGCCGGATAGAGGTCGATCATGAGTGACCACACCGCTTGGCCTTCAGTCGTATCCAGAGCAGGCAACAAGTCCTGAATGTGCTTGCCCTCGGGAATCCTCAAAAATTCATCGGCGTCCACATGCACTGACCAGCGGTTCATGGCATAGCGGCGGAGCAACAAGTTGACCCAGACATTGCGCATTCTGCCGACGCCTCGCCGGCCGAGATAAGTTGGAGGCAGTTCGACGGAGTCGTTGAATGCATGGCTGCTATGGAGCACCATGCAATCCGGTTGGCTGTTGAGAAACTCCAGAGTATCGTCGGTAGACTGATCCTCAAGAATCACAAAGCGCTCGATGCCCAGCTTGCGGTAATATTCGAAGAAGCTGGGTAGAAAATACATTTCGTTGCGCATCACTGCGGTGAGGGTGAGCGCATCGTTGTCCGGGAGAGAGCGGCCCACGACGTGCAAATCGTCGTATGCTGAATACACCTCATTGGGATGAGGGAGTGGATTTGTATTCGAGGGTGATGAGGGCATTGGAAGGATCTGAAATGCATCATGACCGTGATGAAGGTGGAGACAAGGAGACAAGGAGACAAGAAGGGTGGGGCGGTTTTGCGTGCCGGTGAGGATATCAGTTGCCGAATACAGAATTGATGGCAGCTTGGGCCGTCCACCCAATCAAACATCACATGACCACCGCCGTTCGCACCGCCATCATCTCTGGATTCGTCCTCATTCTTTGGTCCACCGTTAGCTACTTCATCTCCGAGAGCAAAAGCTTCACCGCCTTCATTCCTGCAGGATTCGGGCTGTTACTCGCCATCTTCGGCCTGATTGCGGTCAAGGAGGCCGCTCGCAAGCACGCCATGCACGTGGCGGCTCTCGTCGGTCTCCTCGGCCTTCTCGGTGGCTTCGGAATGGGACTGCGCAAGGTGTTCAGCGAGCCGGGACTGGCCGCTTACAGCCAGATCTTCCTTGGGGTGGTCTGTCTGATTTTCCTGATTGTGTGCATTCGCTCCTTCATTGCCGCCCGACGTGCACGCGAGGCATAAATCACGGATCTGAACAGTACTGTTCAAAAACACTGTAAAATCCCTGATTTTCAGGCATTTAGGGTCAATGACTTGCAGATTTGGTCTCATTTTTGTTCGAGTGAACAGCATTTTGGTCTTGCCAATACTGTTCAGATGTCCAATTTACTGCGTCATCGAACCTACCCATGATCTCAATGCCTACGAATACCATCTCAGAGCCCACCGATAAGAAAGCCGCCGTGAACGCCGACAAGCCTGCCGACAAGCCCACCGCCAAACCAGCCACCAAAGCCGCTGATAAAGCCGCCGAGAAACAGAACGACGCCCGCAAGCGCAATCTCGACCTCGCGATCTCCCAGATCCAAAAGGAATTCGGCGAAGCCGCCATCATGCGCCTCGGCGATGACTCCTGCGTCGATGTCGACGTCATCCCCACCGGCAACCTGCTCATCGACCGTGCGCTCGGCGTGGGTGGATTCCCTCGCGGCCGCATTGTCGAAGTCTACGGCCCAGAATCTTCGGGTAAGACCACCCTCACTCTCACTGCCATCGCCCAAGCCCAGAAGAAGGGCGGCTTGGCTGCCTTCATCGACGTCGAGCACGCCCTCGACCCCAACTACGCTCGCAAGCTGGGTGTGAACCTCGATGACCTGCTCATCTCCCAGCCCAACTCCGGTGAGGAAGCCCTCCAAATCTGTGAAGCACTCGTCCGCTCCAATGCGATTGATGTGATCGTGGTCGACTCCGTCGCCGCGCTGGTCACCAAACAGGAGCTCGACGGTGAAATCGGCGACTCCACAGTGGGGGCCCAGGCCCGCCTGATGAGTGCTGCCATGCGCAAGCTCACCGCTCTCATCTCCAAGGCCCGCACCTGCTGCATCTTCACCAACCAGATCCGCGAGAAGATTGGCGTGATGTTTGGCAACCCCGAAACCACTCCCGGCGGTCGTGCCCTCAAGTTCTTCGCTTCCGTCCGCGTCGATATCCGCCGCATCGGCCAGATCAAGGCCACCGATGGGACCGTCACCGGCAACCGCACCAAGATCAAGGTGGTCAAAAATAAAGTGGCGCCTCCCTTCACCGAAGCCGAATTCGAAATCGTTTACAACGAAGGCATTTCTTCGACCGGTTCACTGCTGGATCTCGCACTTGAGATGGACATCGTCCAGAAGCGGGGTTCTTGGTTCTCCTACAATGGCAATCAGTTGGCTCAAGGCCGTGATGCCTGTAAGGAGGCGATTAAGGCTGACGGTGAACTCTATGCGGAGCTCGAAGAGAAGGTCTTGGCCGGTCTCAACGAGGCCAAGAAGAGGTAATCCTTTCGAATCGTTCGCCATCACCGTTCTGTTTAAGGCAGCATCCACTACGGATGCTGCCTTTTTCCTGAGTGCCAGTTTTATGTTAGAAAAGGTGATAGTTCGTTGATGTGTTCAGGGTAAAAGAATCTTCATGCTGGCACAAAATTCGCTGACCATCCCTTATCCTTCAATTTACCCTGTTAGGGTCATGTCCTATTCATAAACCACAGTAGCCCGATGAGTGACCGCTTGAGAGAAATGCCGAAAGACTATTCAGAGGATGCATCCAAAGATGTGGTTCTGAAGATTCCAGCACTAACCCTCAGTACGCTGATCAGCATGGTGGCGATTGGGAAATGGGTGATCTGCGACGGAAGTCAGGATGAGAATCCCGGATTGCGCCGAGCTGCGGCATTTATGGAGCAACTCGTCTATGAGCAGTCCTATCAGGAGGCGGGTCCCGATGAAGTGTGGAAGGATCCATCAGATGCCAGCTTCCATCACCCAACTTTCCCTGAGCAGGAGGGTGAGGCTTGGAAGGCGCTTGGGTCCTATGAGGATGAATTCTTTGCGATGAGGCTGATCGAGATGGCTTCCCGAATTCTGGCAGAGCGAGGTGAGCACCCGCAAATGAGTCCTGCAGACCGAGCTGATCATTACGAGCACCTACTCATGGATCTGATGGAAGCGGAGGGTGTGGAGGGCGTGCTGAAGAATTTGATCAGCTGAATTTGTCAGCTGAATTCATAACGCATGGCCGACAAGCAGTAGAGGCTCGCTGTTTCGACCCGCAGGACGATGTTACCCAGGGTTACGGGCTTGAACCCAGTATCAACGGCGGCTGCAGTTTCCTCATCGGTGAAATCTCCTTCCGGACCCACCAAGAGACTGCAGCTATCCAGATCGGGATAATCGCGAACAATGTCGCGCATGGGTCGCGCACCCTCTGCCAGTGAGGCGATGATGGAGAGTTCGTTGGAGTGCTCACCACCGATCCATTGATCGAAATCGATGGGATCCAAGATTTCAGGAAGGGTGTCCTGGCCGCATTGTTTGCAGGCTTCCAGGGCAATGCGCCGCCACTTGTCTGTCTTACCCTCCCCCGGCTGGACGATGGTGTGTTTGGTGATGAGTGGTTGGATCTTCGCCACGCCCAGTTCGACCGCCTTCTGCACAATGAGCTCCATATTTTTACCCTTGGGGATGGCCTGTGCCAGAGTCACCGCAGGCAGGGGAGGGGTGGTGTGGGATGCTTCGCCGAGATCCAGAGTCACCCGATCGCGACTGACGTCGCCAACGACGGCCGATGCGCGTCGGCCATTGCCATCGAATACCGTGACCTTCGTGCCCGATTTGATGCGGAGGACTTGGGCAAGGTGCTTCGCCTCGTCGCCGATGAGTTCGGCCTGATCCCATTGATTGGCTGGCAGGAGAAAGCGAGGCATGCCTCAAAGATCGAAGAAGCGCTTGGCCTTGTCGAGGAAGCCTTCGCGCATGGGGGAGTTCTTCTCACCAAGGGTGTCGGAGAATTCCCGCAGTTTGTCTTCCTGCTTTCCGTTGAGCTTGGTTGGAACCTCAACCTGGACACTCACATGGAGGTCGCCCTTGCGGCCTTTGTTGCTCAGGCTGGGCATTCCTTTGTCTCGTAGTCGGAAGGTGGTTCCACCTTGGGTGCCCTTGGGGATCTTGATGGAAGACTGGCCGTCGAGGGTGGGGACCTTGAGTTCACCACCGAGTGCCGCCACGGCGAAGGGGAGGGGGACTTCGCAGTGAAGATCTGAGCCTTCGCGCTCGAAGATGTCATGATCGGCGACATGGAGGAAGACGTAGAGGTCGCCTGAGGTGCCGCCACGTACGCCAGCATCGCCATTTGCTGAGGAACGAAGACGGGTGCCAGTGTCGACACCGGCTGGAATGCGCAGCTTGATGCGGCTTTCACGCTCCACTCGGCCCTCGCCTCCGCAGTCCGAGCAGGGATCTTCGATGATCTGTCCGGTACCTCGGCATTCCGGACACGTGACTTGCTGGATGAAAATGCCGGCCTGACGGGCAACCACGCCGTGACCACCACAGCTCGAACAGGTTTTCACGCCGCCCGAACTCTTGCTGCCAGTCGACTTGCAGGTCTCGCAGGGAATGTTGCGCTCGATCTCGAGCTCCTTCTCCACGCCCTTGGCGGCTTCTTCGAGGGTAATTTCCAGGTCGTAGCGCAGATCGCTGCCGCGCTGCTTGCCGTCGCGTTTGCGGCGACCACCCCCACCTCCAAAGATGTCGTCGAAGCCTCCACCGAAGGAGCCCCCGAAGATCTGGGAGAAGATATCCATCGGATCGTGGAAGCCTCCACCTCCACCCCCAGCGGCGCCTTGGAAGGCTGAATGGCCGTAACGGTCGTAGGCGGCACGCTTGTCCTCGTCACTAAGAGCCTCGTAGGCCTCACCGAGTTCCTTGAACTTTTCTTCAGCCTCCTTGTCCCCCGGGTTTTTGTCCGGGTGAAACTTCACCGCGAGTTTGCGGTAGGCCTTTTTGATGGTGGCCGCATCGGCGTCTCGTTCCACGCCTAGAATCTCGTAGTAGTCGCGTTTGTCGGCCATGGATCAATCTTTCTCTGGCGCTTGCACTCCTGCGTCATCCGCGGCTTCGGCTTCAGCATCCTCGCTCGGGAGCTGGGAAACGGTCACACTGGCAGGACGCAGCAGGCGGTCCTGCAGCTTGTAGCCACGACGGCTGACCTTTAGAATGCGACCTTCTTCTCCCTTGTCACAGGGTTCCTGGGCCACCGCATCGTGGAGATTGGGGTCGAACAGGCCGTCGGTGGGCACTTCCTCTACACCTTGGGCGCTGAGGAACTCGTTGAGCTGCTTGCGGACCATGTCCATGCCGATGTAGATCATGGACTTGGTGTCCTCTGAGGCGGCCTGCATGCCCATTTCGAAATTGTCGATGACCGGCAGTAGCTCTTCGAGCAGGCGGGAATTGGCGTAACGGACTGCATCTTCGCGCTCGCGAGCGGTGCGCTTGCGCAGATTGTCCATCTCGGCGGCGGTGCGCAGGGAGATTTCCTTCCACTTGGCGGCTTCATCGATTTCCTCCTCAGCGACCTCGGGAGTCTCAACTTCCTCAGCATCAGTGGATTCGGAGCCATCGAGCTCGGGATCGGCCTGAGGTTCCTCAGTGTCGTTCTCGGGGCTGGGATCGGGATTGGCTTGCATGCGGGCGTTACGTGTAGTCTTCCGGGGTCTCTCGTCAACCCTGAGTAGTCCTTGAGGCGCCTGATCCGTCAGTTTTTTCACCTTGGCTGCCTGATGATTGCCCGGTTCACCCCCGAATCCCCCTAAATCGCTGATTTTCAGGGGTTTTTTCCTCAATAGGGTCATTTTTTAGGATTTGGCCGAAAAATTCTTCAAAAATCGCAAAATAGGGCTTGTCACGAGGGCTTTGATTCCTATCTTCGCCGCCCCCGCGAGAGCGGGCAGCTGCCTTAAACGACAAGCCTGGCAGCCTACAGAATAACCACTTTATCGGGTCAGCTCCGGACAATAAGCCACATGCGAGGTTCCCTCGTCGGCGCTCTGGTCTGCCCCTTTCTCAGGAAAAAAAGCACAAACCAGAACCACGCAGGAAACCATGCCGACCATTAATCAGCTCGTTCGCAAGGGACGTAAAACTCCGGTTGAAAAATCGAAGTCTCCCGCACTCGTGAACTGCCCCCAGCGCCGCGGAGTCTGTCTCCAAGTCATGACCCGCACGCCCAAGAAGCCGAACTCGGCTCTCCGTAAAGTCGCCAAGGTGCGCCTGACCAACGGATTCGAAGTCATCGCCTACATCGGTGGTGAAGGGCACAATCTCCAGGAACACTCCATCGTCCTCGTTCGCGGTGGTCGTGTGAAGGATTTGCCCGGTGTCCGCTACCACATCGTTCGTGGCTCCCTCGATACCCTCGGTGTTGAGAAGCGTCGCCAAGGCCGTTCCAAGTATGGCGCCAAGAAGCCCAAGGAATCCTGATCTCCCGAATTTACCAAACCTCATC
>CAZIPY010000070.1:0-5121 GCA_964541125.1 uncultured Luteolibacter sp.
GTGCTCACCGGCATGAGTTCGATAAAGCGTAAGAGAACGCCCCGATCGTGAGCAAACTTGACCAAGGGAACGAGCTGATCCTCATTACTATCCCGCATGAGCACGGTGTTCAGTTTGATACTCTCAAAGCCTGCAGCCTTCGCGGCATCTAGACCTTGGATGACGCGGTCAAAGTAGTCGCGCCCCGTCGTCTGCCGATAGGCCTCGGCATCAAGGGTATCAAGGGAGACATTAGCCGTGCGGACGCCAGCATCGACTAGGTGCTGTGCCATGGTGACACCTGGGGATTCTGGCTCGCTCGCTAACAAGGTGCCATTGGTGGACACACCGATGTCGTCGATCCCATCGATCGCGTTGACTGCACGAAAGAACTCAAGCACGTCACGTCTGGTCAGGGGTTCACCGCCGGTGATGCGGACCTTGCGAATGCCAAGGCCAGCGCCAACGCGGAGGACTCGCAAGATTTCCTCGTAACTGAGAATGTCTTCACGGGGGAGCCACTCTTGGAGTTCCTCTGGCATGCAGTAGCGGCAGCGCTCGTTGCACCTATCAGTGATCGAGACTCGCAGGTAAGCAATGCGGTGGCCGTAGGCGTCTTCCATGAGTTCGTCAGTCTCCCCTGCACCACGGAAATGACAAGTGACTTCCGGCGCCTTGCCTGTGTCTAAGCCTGCGGTAACTTCCCAGTATCATGAAATGCCCCATCTTCCTCCTCCTGGCGGCCATCACGGTCTTCTTGGCCAGCTGTGCCACTTCGACCACCCTTCGAGAAAGGCGAATCACTGAGAATCGAGAGATCTACGACCGACTGTCCGAAGAGGACCGCGCGCTCGTCGCAGAGGGAAAGATTCGTGAAGGCATGCACAAGGAAGCCGTCTTTCTTTCGTGGGGAAGGCCCAATGATATCCGGGAAGGGAGCCGTAGTGGAGTCCCCTACGAGACGTGGCTCTACACGGGTCAGCGTGCTCATACGCAGACCTACTTCTCGTTGGGATACGGCTATGGTTACGATCCGTACTACTACGGCTACGGTGGACGTTACTACGGCCGATCCCATCTTGGTTTCGGCCCGGGCGTGGCGACCACTTACCGGCCGGTGAAGTTAGGTTCCGTAGAGTTGCTCAATGATAAGGTGGTTTCTTGGGAAGCCAGGAGGCGCTAAAATGCCAGTGGACGTTGCAAGCATTCCCTTAGGTGTACCAACAACATTATCGGCGTCACTCGAATCCGAGGCTCCTCCATTCAAGCCTTGGTTTCATGTCGAGTGGGTTCCCGGAACGGGCCTGGGTTTCACCGTTGGGTGCTGTAAAAACGTTGCGAATCCGATTGCAGAATCTAACCCAAATGCCTTTACTCCGGAGTTGTGGCGACACGATGTAGGCGAGCTCTTCATCAAGCACGCGTCGAATGATGCCTACTTAGAAATCAATCTAGCGCCATTCGGAGCATGGTGGGCGAGTCTTTTCTCGAGCTATCGCAAGCCGATCGCAGATGCCACCACAGCAGCATTTGCACCAGTTAAACTAGACACCCGGAACACGGAAAACGCCTGGGAAACAAGCCTGACGATACCGCAAGAATTCTTACAAGAGGCCCTGGGTTTCGACACCGCAAGCAAGGCAAATGTGTGCTTCATCCTCGGTGGGCCGGCCCAGCGGCATCACTTCTCGTATGCTTCTCTGCCCCACGATCCGCCGGACTTTCATCGTGTGACTGACTTTGTTGCCATGAAATGACCTCGTTAGATACTGATGGGGAATTGACGAAATGTTGATGGGTGTTAGCCTGGCAGCGTGGTGTGTTCGAAGGCTCACCATTTTCTTATGCCGCTTTCCACGGAACATCTTGATGCTGTCTTACGGTCGCTGCGCACTGTTTGTCATGCTATTGATTTGGACTCTTCCTCTCCGGCTCTTGCGTCGTGGCGATCGGCTGGCGTACTCATCAATCTCGCAGAAGACGGCGACCTTCTACCATCTGAGTCCACCGCATGCTTAGCGGTGACCTGTGACCTCCTGGCATTTGCCGAGAAGTCTGCACGGGGTGATGAACCAACCACGGTGCTTGCCACCACCCTTTCCAAAGCAGTCGAGCTGCTTGGCGTGCATCAGTTTGGGGAACAGTTTGAGGGCCAACAGGCAGAACATGCCATGGCCATCAACATGGCGTTGTTAGAATTTGGCGTCATGGAGGATCAAGATGCGTGCTACATGACAGGAGCTCTCCGAGGCATCGTTGCTCGATCGACCGCGGTGATCCTTTGGGCCGCCGCGTCTTTAATCGTTGGGAAAGACGCCCCATTGAGAAAGTGGCTAAAAGCCAGCCAGGTTCCTGAACTCTCGCCCACGGAGACGAAAGATGGGGCTCAGACTCTCGTCGGACACCGGTCTGACGAAGGAGACGTGGCCAAAGATCTCGCGCGGGCCCGCGAGCGAAAGGTCACGCTCATGGAGAAGAAGACCCGCCTAAGCCGTGAAAAATCCTTCTTTCTACGAGCTCCTTGGAAACGGCGGACCCGTTAGCAGCCGTCCGCTACCCAGAGAGCTAGGCGGGTTTCCTTCTCGCCTATGACGATTCGCCGGTCTCTCGCTCTTCTTCTAGCAACCCTGGCTGGTGCGTTTGCCCAACAGGCGTCCACCGATTCCCTTGCATCGGGGCAGGAGCCCTGGAAAGTTGGCGACAAGACGATCAACGCCTCCATCGCGGCGGTCTCCGGAGAAGAGGTCTCGCTCACAGTTGCCGATGGTTCGACGAAGAGGCTCTCGCAAAAGAATCTGGAAGAGCCCTACCAACAGCGTGTTGCCGCATGGGTAGAAGCCAACGCGGCACCGGAGGGCTTTGGGAAACCTGACGAGGTCATCCGTATCCAAACGCTGCAAGGTCAGATGCGCTATGACTTGGACGAAATGGTTGTCGCCCCCGGCGCCAAGGTTCAGCTCATCTTTCAGAATCTGGATGACATGCATCATAATCTCATCGTTTGCTCGCCGGATAGCGAATCTGGAATGGACGTGGCCAAGGCTGCCTGGCAGCTCGGCGCTGATGGGTTCACCAAACAGTGGATCCCCGACCACCCGAAGGTGATCTTTGCTAGTCGAATGGTGAATCCGCACTCAACCTCCCATGAGTACTTCACCGCACCTGAGAAAGCAGGCGACTATCCCTATGTATGCACCTTGCCCGGCCATGCTGGGTTGATGAACGGCCGTCTACGCGTTCAGACCAAGGCCAAAGACTTCACTGAACTTACCTATACTCTTTACCGGGGATCCTTTGAAAGACTCCCCGATTTCGAAAAACTTACACCAGAGGCGACCGACCACGTTGCCAGTGGCACGATCGACCTTGGAGTCACCAAGCGGAGGAGCAAGTTTGCCTTGGTGTTCGACGGTCGGTTGAACGTGCCGAAATCAGGTGAGTACGAATTCACTCTTTCATCGGATGATGGTTCCAGACTTGAGATTGATGGCCAAGTGGTTATCGATCACGACGGTGTGCATGGCCGTTCTTCCAAGAAAGGGAAAGCACCTCTAACAGAAGGCACGCATCCAATTCGCGTGAGCTACTTTGAGCGGGATGGTGAAGAGTCGCTCTATCTTGGGTGGTCGGGCCCCGGATTCAAAGAGACACCCCTGTCCACGGTAGATAGGAAGAAATCAAAGCGCCGGGCTCCAAGCATCCCGCTAGCCTCACAGAATGGCGAAGCCAAGATTTACCGCAACTTCATTGAAGGCGCTGGCAATCGGGCCATCGGCGTGGGCTTCGATGGCGGGATCAATATGGCTTTCGACGCAGATCAAATGCGGCTCGCGTTGGTTTGGATTGGAGGATTCATGGACGCAGGACGCCACTGGACTGGCCGTGGCCAGGGGCATCAGCCTCCCTTGGGCTATGGGGTGATCGCCGGCCCTCAGGGCCAACCCTTTGCTCAGCTGGGATCGCTACTAGATCCTTGGCCGGAGTCGAAGGCTCGTTCGGAAGGTTACCGCTTCAAAGGATACACCCTCGCCGGGGCTCAGCGATTGCCGATCTTCAACTATCGCTTTGGCGATCTCATGGTTCAAGATGCCTGCACGCCAAGCGGCCAGGCTGCTGACAACTCGGCTTCTTTATCTCGTAAACTGACCTTCACCGGTTCAAGCCAAGAATCCCTCTACTTCCGTGCTGCCGCTGGCAAAGACATCAAACCGCAGGCGAATGGCGGCTTCCGAATTGCGGACACCGCGACAATGACCCTCGGCACATCGACGGGCGCCAAGCCCGTCCTTCGAGAGATCAGTGGCCTGTGGGAATTGCTTGTACCTATCACCCTCACGGATGGCGTGGCGACCATCGACCAAGAGCTGTCTTACACACTGCCCAATCCGTCATCTCCTCAATCATGAAACGCTCAACCTTGTTTCTCTTCACCGCACTTTGCGGTCTCGCTCTGGCGGAATCTCCTAAGGAATCTGACTATTACCCAATCACTCCTCTGCCCGTTCCGGATGGAGTTGTGCTTGAGGTCAGTGGGATCGAAATCCTTCCTGATGAGAAGATCGCCGTGGCCTCGCGCCGTGGTGATATTTACACCCTGACAGGTGCTTATGATGCTGATCCTAGCAAGGTGCAGTACCAGCTGTTTGCCGAAGGGATTCATGAATCCCTCGGCTTATCTTACAGAGACGGCTGGCTCTACGCCACGCAGCGACCGGAAGTGTCGCGCCTTCGGGACACAGACGGTGATGGGCGCGCGGACGTCTTCGAAACCGTCAATGATGGATGGGGCATCTGTGGAGACTATCATGAGTACGCCTTTGGTTCTCGTCACGACAAGGACGGAAACATCTGGGTTGTTCTTTGCCTCACAGGGTCGGGTGGCACGCGTGCAGACTATCGAGGCTGGTGTGTACGGGTGACTCCAGACGGCAGGATGATACCAACCGCCAGCGGTATCCGCTCGCCTGGAGGCATAGGAGCCAATCACCTTGGGGACATGTTCTATTGCGACAATCAGGGGCCCTGGAACGGTTCGAGCTCTCTCAAACACCTAAAAATTGGTTCGTTTCAAGGCAATCCAGCAGGCAATGTGCACTATCGGCTTACCGATGCCATCGGGCCTCGTCCTGAAGATCCGAAGAG
>CAZIPY010000071.1:0-4147 GCA_964541125.1 uncultured Luteolibacter sp.
CCCTGCCCCGTGAGCGCCAGACCCTCTTCTTCTCGGCCACCATGAACTCAGGCGTGAAGAAGCTGATTCAGAAGTTCGGCAACGAGCCCGAGTTGATTGAAATTGAGCAGAAGGCCGTGACCGTCGACTCCGTCGAGCAAAGTTACTTTGAGGTCCGCCAACGTTCCAAAGTGGAGGTGCTCTCACGCATTCTCGACATGAACCCACCTCGCCTCGGCATCATCTTCTGCAACACCAAACGTTCGGTCGACGAATGCACCGAAGATCTGATCGCGCGCGGTTATGCCGCTGACCGTCTGCATGGCGACATCACTCAGCAGATGCGCGAGCGCGTGCTCAAGCGTTTCCGGGATGGCGCGGTGGAGCTCCTAGTCGCCACCGACGTTGCCGCACGTGGCCTCGACGTCGATGAAATCGACATCGTCTTCAACTACGACCTCCCCGCCGATCCCGAGGACTACGTCCACCGCATCGGCCGAACCGGTCGCGCAGGCCGCGAAGGGCGCGCCGTGAGCTTTGTCTTCGGCCGCGACATCTACCGACTGCAGAACATCGAGCGCTATACCCGCCAAAACATCCGCCGGGAACGCATCCCCAGCGTGGAGGAAGTCGAAGGCCGCCGCGATGATCTGGTCTTCGAAGAACTCAAAGACCGCCTCGAAGCCAAGGAGTTTGATAACTTCCAGGATCAGATCGACAGACTACTGGAGCAGGGGCACACCCCCACCGACATCGCCTGTGCGCTGGCCAGTATGCTGCGAGAACAGAGCGGCCGTGAAGGTTCCGAGATCCAGGAAGACCGCGAGCCTGAACGTCCCGAGCGCAAGAAACAGCACAACAAGCCCAAGCAAGGCCGCGATATAGAGCATTCCGGTCGCATGGACGGCGGCGGCAAGAAGCCGAAGCAGAAACGTGAATTCAAGGGCGAGTTCAAAGCCGAGCCCACCGAGGAAGGCATGACCAAACTCTTCCTGTCCATGGGCAAGAGCCAGGGAGTGAACCCCAAGGACATCGTCGGTATGATCTACAACGAAGGCGGCCTACCCGGTGGTTCACTTGGGAAGATCAAACTCTTCCCCCGCCACTCACTGATCGACGTGCCCAGCGAGTTCGCCAATCAGGTCATCGACCGCACCCGCAAGTCCAAGATCAAAGGTCGCCCCTTCAAGTTGGATTTCGACCGCGGACCGGTCAGACGAGACGATTAAGATTTCCCGTAGAGCTCACGCTCGATGTCCTCGAGCGTTCTCCCCTTGGTTTCAGGCAGCACCTTGCGCACGATCAGGAAGCCTACCAGACAAACGCCGGCAAAGAGGAAGAATACACCTGCCATGCCCAACGGTTGGCCATTGGGTAATGTGATTCCACCGAGACTCTTGTTCACCGTCGGGAAGGTGTAGGTCAGGATGAAGTTGGCCACCCAATGAGCAGTGGCGGCAATGGAGATGGCCGCTCCGCGAATCCGGTTGGGATAGATCTCGGAAAGAATCACCCATAAGAGCGGTGCCAGCGTGAAGGAATAGACCGACACGCAGACCAAGGTCAGCAACACCACTGGCAATCCAAGCATCCCTGTGAGAAAACAGCTCGCAATGGCCACATAGACAACCGTCAGCACACCACAGCCGAAGAGCAGTAGCTTTTTGCGGCCCACCTTATCCACCAGCGCCATGACCACGAAGACCGAGAGCACCATCACGCTGCCAATCACCACGATATTGAGCATCATCGCCTTCAGATCGTAGCCGGCCGCCTTGAAAATGTCCGCGGCGTAGTAGAACACCGCGTTCATGCCACACCATTGCTGGAGAAAGCTGAGGAATACCCCGAGCAGGATCACTTTGAACACGTGTTTTTCGATCAGATCCGAGAAACGCACCACGCCCACCTCGTTCTCGGGCAGGGTGCTGCCAACATCGGCAATCTCGGCATCCGCATAGTCCTTGCCCCCAAGTTTGGCGAAAACTTCACGGGCCTCCTCGTTGCGGCCCTTCTTCATCAGCCAGCGCGCACTCTCAGGCACAAAGAACATCAGCACGAAGAAGAGCACAGCGGGAATTGCCTCCACGCCAAACATCCAGCGCCAGCCGGTCATGCCATTCCAATGCAGGGCGATGATTTCCGGCGTGGCATCAGCTGGCATCTTGGTATCGATGAGACTGATCTGCCAATTGACGATTTGGGCGCAAAGCACTCCGAGCATGATGGAGAGTTGATTCACTGAGACCATCATTCCTCGCATCTTCGACGGGCTCATTTCGGCGATGTAGAGCGGCGAAACATTAAGGGCGATGCCCATGCCGAAGCCACCGATGATGCGATACCAGTTGTAGGCCGAAAAACTTCCGGCAAGGCCTGTGCCGACTGCCGAGATTGCGAATAGGATACCGGCGAGAATGAGCAACCTCTTCCGGCCAAAGCGATCTGACACGAAGGAACAGACCACCGCTCCCACAATGCAACCGATGAGTGCCGAGCTGGTGCCCCAGCCCTTCATATTCTCCATACCATTGCCATAAATGCCAAAGTGAGCCTCATAGAACTCCTTGGCCCCACCGACCACGACCCAGTCGTAACCGAAGAGGAAGCCGCCCAAAGTGGCGACTAGGCAAATCATCCACAGATAGGTCTTGTTGACCTGAGTCTCAGCAACCTTGCTCATGTTGGAGGCTCATGGCTGAGCCTTGTGCATCACAAGACTATTTTGGCTCAGACCAATTCCGCCCCGTTGGTCGGAAAGTCCGTAACTTGCTCTAGCTTAACACTATAAAGCTCAGCAACTTCCTCGGCATCGGATTTGTGGTAGATGTCGCGGTAGTAAATCTCACGGATGCCGTAAGCGCAGAGGGTCTGCATGCAGGAGGTGCAGGGCATGGTGGTGCAGGCCACCAATTTGGCCTCTCCCCTGCGAAACAGGCTGCAGAGATTGATCTCCGCGTGGAGCATGAACTTCTGTCGACCTTCGCGGTCGTCCCAGAAGCCAGGTGGTGGATCAAAGCCAGGCGCAAGACCGTTGTAGGCCGTGCCGATCACACGGTTGTCAAAATCCAGAGCCGCGGCACCCACCTTACGGTAGGGATCCTCCGAACGCAGGCTGGCGACGTGCGCAAGAGCCATCGCGTATTGCGGGATGGAGATGCGATCGGAAGACATGCTCAGCTGAGGGAGCTTACGACTTGGGTGGGCGGGTGGTCTACGACTTACTCGCAGCCTTCTTCTTGCGTTTCGGCGGAGTCGTGTCGAAGGACAGCTCGTCGGCGCCCTTCTTGTGGACCACCTTGACATTGTCTCCGGTCTTCACGTCGCCACGCAATAGAGCTTCGGCAAGCGGGTCCTCGAGATGGCGCTCGACGGCACGGCGCATCGGACGCGCGCCGTATTCGGGATCGAAGCCCTTCTCGGAGAGGAAGTCGATGGCGCTTGGTGTCAACTTCATGAGGATCTCCTTCTCTTCCAGACGCTTGACCAGCTTGTCGACCTCGAGGTTGACGATCTGGTTGAGGTCCTTCTTCTCGAGCATATGGAACACCACTAGGTCATCGAGACGGTTGAGAAACTCCGGTTTGAAGCTCTTGCGAGACTCCTCCATGATCTTGCCCTTCATGCCTTCGAAGTCGGCCTCGTCTTCCTGCATCGCACCGAATCCAAGCGAGGTCTGACGCTTGATCATCGAGGCACCCACGTTGGAGGTCATGATGATGATGGTGTTGCGGAAATCGATCTTGCGGCCGAGCGAATCGGTCACGGTGCCGTCTTCGAGAATCTGCAGCAGCAGGTTCATGACGTCCGGGTGGGCCTTCTCGATCTCATCGAAGAGGACCACGGAATACGGGCGACGGCGCACGGCCTCGGAAAGCTGACCACCCTCGTCGTGACCGACGTAGCCCGGAGGTGAGCCGATCAGGCGGCTGGTGGTGAACTTCTCCATGTATTCGGACATGTCGACCTGGATGAGGGCCTCGCGGTCACCGAACATGAACTCAGCGAGGTTGCGGGCAAGGTAGGTCTTGCCGACACCGGTGGGGCCGAGGAAGAGGAAGGAGCCGATGGGACGGTTGGGGTCCTTGAGGTCGGCACGGGAGCGGCGCAGCGCCTTGGAGATGGCGACCACGGCCTCGTCCTGACCGATCACGCGGCCTTTGAGGTC
>CAZIPY010000072.1:0-6650 GCA_964541125.1 uncultured Luteolibacter sp.
ATCATGGCCTCGCATTGCGGGCACTTGGTCCAGAGGCCCTCGGGCATGTCATCGCGCTTCTTGATGCTGTCGAGACTCGGTTTGCTGAAAATTCCCATGGTGTTGATCGGGGGGTTGCAGGCCGGATGCCAAGCTGGCAAATCAAGTGCTCTGCGTGGCGACCAAAGTAAGGTTGGAAGCGGGTCGAGACAAGCACCTTTCGCAGTGCTCAGGTGGACGAAAAGCTTGCCAAGCCCAAGAATTAGGGGGAAAACCATGCCGTAACCCTTTAACTTTTGTTAAGTATCGCCTAAGCATCCATGTCGATTCGCTCTTTCGTCTCCCTTTGCTCCTTCCTGCTCATGGTCTGGTTGGTGGTGGCTTTCGTCTACACTCCCGGTGTTCGTGGCGGCATCGATCCGGTGACCCCCGAGTCTGAGCCCGCCGCGGCCCAGGAAGGCGAAGAAGCCGAGAATCTGACGGTTTCCGTCTCGCCTTGAGCACCGAAGAGTGCTGAGATGTGGGATGGCTGAAAAACCGATCATCTGTGACAAGAAGTCCCTCGCCTTGGAGGTGGAAGCAGGAACCTATTTCTGGTGTGCCTGCGGGCGCTCCTCCACGCCACCATTCTGTGACGGCTCCCACAAAGGAACCGGGCTTGCTCCAGTGAAGCACGAAGTGGATGAGAAAAAGACGATCCACTGGTGCCAATGCAAGCACAGCCAGAATGGCGCGCTTTGCGACGGCAGCCACAAGTCGCTGTAACCCGCTTCGCGGGTTGTCATCAGTCATTGGTCATCAGTCATTGGTTTTCTCTGTGGGTCAGCTTTACAGGAAGCTTCTGCAGCGATAACTAATGACATGCGCAGCCTGATTAAACATGTCCTGCACCGCGAGGAACCGACGGATGAACTCCACGTGGCCGGCTGGGTTCGCACCCGTCGCGACTCCAAGGCGTTTTCCTTCATTGAGCTCAACGACGGTTCCTGCCTCGCCAACCTGCAGGTGATTGCCGATGCTGGTATTCCCGGCAGCGAGGATCTGCACCACATGACCACCGGCTCTTCGGTGGAGGTGAAGGGTCGTTTGGTTGAGTCGCCGGCCAAGGGTCAGAAGTGGGAAATGCAGGCCACTGAGATCAAGTTGCTCGGGAGCGCTCCTGAGGATTTCCCGCTGCAGAAGAAGGGCCACACCCCTGAGTTCCTGCGCAGCATTTCCCATCTGCGTCCGCGCGCGAATCTCTATGGTGCCGTGTTTCGCGTCCGCAGTCGCATGGCTTATGCCATTCATCGCTTCTTCCAGGAACGCGACTTCGTCTACGTGCACACCCCCATCATCACTTCCAGTGACTGCGAGGGGGCGGGAGAGATGTTCCGGGTCACCACCCTGCCCGACGACAAGGCCGCCAACGATGCCGAGGACTTCTTCGGCCGCCGTGCCTTTCTCACCGTCTCGGGTCAACTCGAGGGTGAAGCCTTTGCCTGTGCGCTTTCCAACATCTACACCTTTGGTCCGACCTTCCGTGCCGAGAACTCGCATACCTCGCGCCACGCTTCGGAATTCTGGATGGTCGAGCCCGAGATGGCTTTCTGCGATCTGGAAGGGGACATGGATGTGGCGGAAGACATGGTGAAGTTCCTGGTCACCGAGATGCTCGAACATCAGGAGGGCGATTTGGACATCTTCGCCCGCTTTATCGACAAGGGGCTGCGTGAACGCCTCGAGTTTGTGAGGGACCGGCCCTTCGAACGCATCAGTTACACCGATGCCGTGGAGCTGCTGATCAAGAGCGGTGTGAAGTTCGAATTCCCCGTCGAATACGGCCACAACCTCCAGTCTGAACACGAGCGCTGGCTGACCGAGGAGCATTTCAAGTGCCCGGTGACCGTCTTCAACTACCCGAAGGAGATCAAACCCTTCTACATGCGCCTCAACGACGACGGCAAGACGGTGACGGCCATGGACGCCCTGGTGCCCGGCATCGGTGAGATCATCGGCGGCAGCCAACGCGAGGAGCGTCTCGATGTGCTGCTGGAAAACTTCAAAAACCACGGCATCGATCCCGAGCACTACGGCTGGTACGCCGATCTTCGGAAGTACGGCACCGTGCCGCACGCGGGCTTCGGGCTCGGCTTTGAGCGCCTATTGATGTTCGTCACCGGCATGCACAACATCCGCGACGTCATTCCCTTTGCGCGCACGCCTGGGCATTGTGATTTCTGATCCTCGGGCCTGCTTCCTCCTTTCTTCTATTACGGGAATGGGTTAGGATGCACCATGGTTCATCGTTTTGCGACCTATGAGGAAGCGATGCTCTTCGTCGCGAAGAAACGTAGCGACGGCCATGCCGCTGAAATCCTCAATGACAACGCGAGCACCTTCTGGGGTCCGATGCCTATCGGTGGCGTCAGGGTTTGGGTGTCGGAAGGGGCGGTGGAAGAGGGAGATGAACTTCCTGAATCTGTGGAATCCCCCTTCAGTTTGCCAGCCGAGTTGAGTAAGACGGTGATGCTCTTGTGCCTCACGACGCTTGGGGCCATTATTGCTCTGCTCGTCCTCTCGGGGCCGGCCCTGATTGTGGCCTTGTTAATCCTCGCTGCCATCGCTGCCGGATGGCTATTTCTGATGGTGGTCTTTGGTATTGGCTTGTCCCAGTGGGTCAAGGCGGTCCGTGATCCGGAAAACAAGTATCACGAGATCGCTTTGGCGCTGATTGCCTTCATTGCCACCGCCTTGGCGCTGATGATCTTCCTCGGTTTTGCCGGCAATTCAGTTGCTTTGGGGGCATGAACGGCTTGCTCTGATGAATTTTGAGTTGGTGGCTGCTTCACCTGTGTTAGGAAAAGTTCATGGCTGAACTGCTGCTCAAACTGCTGTTTTTCTTCACCTTTGCCGCAGCGCCCAAGCATGTGGAGCATGAAGTCGTGATTCCTGAAGATGGAGGTCTTCTGCAGAAAGTTGAAGTCGACCCGCTTGAGTTGGTGGAAATTGTCGTGGATGCTGAAGGTCAGATCAGCGTCGATAACAAGAACTTCGACCTGAATGGCCTGGAGGCTTTGCTGAAAGAAAAGCTGGAGGATGGTGACGGAATCACGGTTGGCTTGAAGATGGATGACAAACTCAAAATTGAGCGAGTCATCGAGCTGATGCAGCTCTGTGAGAGACTCAATATTAACCAGGTTGTGGTGATGGACCGGGCAGAAGAGTAGCCTGGAATGCGAATAACCCGGACCACCAGCGAAGGTGATCCGGGTTTGTTCTACCGATATGATGTTATTTTTAGGAGGCGGGGATAGCAGTGAGGTCGAGTTTGATCACCACTTCTTTGCGGATTAGGTCGTCCTTCATGCCCTCGTATTTGATATCGTAATCGAAGCGGTTGATGAAGAAGTCGGCGTCGATCTCCACCTTGTCTTCGGACTGCTTGACGGTGACTGGGAACTCGATGGATTTTTCCACTCCGTGCAGCTTGAAGTTGCCGGTGAGTTGATGAGTGCCATCTTCTCCCGACTTGGACTCGCGCAGACCGGTGGCGATGAAACTCGAGGTCGGGAACTTCTCCACGTTGAAGAAGTCGGGAGCCTTGAGGTGCTCGGTCAGCTTGTCGTTGTCGGACCAGGTCGAGTTCATATCGATTTCAATCTGGTGGCCGCTGGCGGCAAGTGAATCGCCATCGATGTGGAAATGGCCGGAGAAACTCTTGAAGCCGCCGTCGTGGCTGCCGGTGACCTTGGAGCCGACGAAGTCGATTTTTGAGTCGTCGGTGAAGACCCACTTACTGCCGGTGACGCTTCCGGTGGGCACGTCTTTGGCGTCACCGGTTTTGGCGGCGGAGGAGTTGTCGGCGGGATTCTCGCACGAGACTAGGGCGATGGTGGCAGCGCCGGCGATGGAGGTAATTAGTGTTTTCATGATTTGGGAGGTGGGTGGGGTTGTTGATATGGATGGGGTGTTTTTGTTTTGAGGTTTGGTTTACTTGAGATCGAAAAGGAGGGCTTCGGTGTCGGTTTGGGCGGTGATGTCGAGAGTTCCGGCTTCTTGAGTGGATCCGGCGTCACCGGCACCGAGAGAAGCTTCGTTGAGGGTGAGTTCACCCTGAATGACTTGTAGCCAAGCGCCGCGGCCTTCGGCGAGCTCGTGGCTGACGCTCTCGCCGGCCTTGAGCTGGATGCGGTGGACGAAGGTATCTTGGTGAATCACCGCGGATTGCTCGCGGCCATCGGGTGAGATCACCAGAGCCTTGGCGGCATTGCTTTGTTCTTCGCTGGGGGTCCACTCGGCGTAGCTCGGCTCGAGATCGGCCTTGCTGGGGCGGATCCAAATCTGCAGCAGCTCGACTTCTTCATCCACCGAGTGGTTGAACTCGGAGTGGGTGACGCCGCTGCCCGCGGACATCATTTGGATTTCACCCGGATGCAGGGTCTTGCGGTTGCCCATGCTGTCCTCGTGGGAGAGGGCGCCGCGCAGGATGTAGGAGAAAATCTCCATGTTGTCGTGCGGGTGGGTGGGAAAGCCACCCTTGGGAGCGACCACGTCCTGGTTGATCACGCGCAGGCTGCGGAAGCCCATGTGAGCGGGATCGTAGTATTGGCCGAAGGAGAAACTGTGGTGGGTGTCGAGCCAGCCGTGGTTGGCGTGGCCGCGCTCGGCGGAGCGGCGAATGGTGATGGCTTGTTTCGTTTGCATGAACACACCATGCGGCAACTCACCGTTTTTGTCTCATGCTGGGGTTGTCGTCATATCATGCCTAACGAGCATGGGTGGACATAGGTAATAAACATGGTATGCTCCGTCCATGGACCTGCGCAAACTGGCTTATTTCATCGAGGTGGCGGACCAGGGCAGCATTACCAAGGCGGCTGGCGCCCTGCGCATGACCCAGCCTGCGCTGAGCCGTCAGATCCGCGCTTTCGAGGAGGAAATGGGCTGGCCCTTGCTGGATCGCGGTGCCAAATCCATCCGCCTGACGCGTCAGGGTCAGGTGGTGCTGAGTGAAGGTCGGCGCATTGTAAAGGCGGTCGACAACGCCATGGCCCGCATGCAGCGCGAGATCGAGGGTGCAGTCATTCGCATCGGTTACGCGCCCAGTCTGGGCGGCAGGCTTCTCAAGGAGGCCATGGGCTGCTTTGTGCAGAGGCACGGAGACGCGCGCATTGAGCTACGCGATCTCAGTTCAGAGGAGATGATTCGGCAGCTCGAAGCCGGGGATCTTGATTTGATGATTGGCGTGCGCTCGGAGCGCAAGGGCTTCGCTTGGCAGGATCTGGATCGCAAGCGACTGATGATGGCAGTTCCAAAAGGTCATTCACTCGCCAAGAAGCGTGCGATCAAAGCGGAAGATTTGGAAGGGCAGCGCCTACTGCTGCTTTCCCGCCATGACTACCCGGAGTATTGGGATGGTGTGACGGCCTACTTTCAGGCGCACGACATCAACGCCAAGGTGGCCGGGGAGTTTGATGGCATCGAAAGTCTCAGAGTCGCGCTCGAAGCCGGAGTGGGCATCGCGATGGTGGCCGAAACCTCGGAAGTCGGCAAAGAGGTGCGGCGTGTACAGATGAAACCCGAACCCCAAGGGGTCCGGGTTGCCGTGGGATGGCGTGATGACCGGGCGCTCGACCCGGTCACGCAGGCCTTCGTGGAGGAACTAATCCTTACTTCTGCAGCTTGAGCTTGGTGATGCGGTCTTCGATGTTCCAGTCCTGCACGTAGAGGTCGCCGTTGGGGGCGAAGCCAAGGCCGTGAGGAGCGGTGAAGAGGCCGGGAACCTGATCGGTGGAAGGCACCTTGTAATTGGCGCGCTTCTTGGGGTCGGGCTGGTCACCGAGGAAGGAAACAGGAGTGCCGTTTTTGTCGATGATGACGGCGCGGCCGGCGAGCTCTGCCACACCGAGGTGATCACCGTGCCAGCTGAAGGAGCAGGGGCGGCGCAGGTGGGTGGAAAGAGTGCCGATGAATTTGCCTTCGAGGTCGAAGTGGACCAGGCGGCCATTCTCGCGGTCGGCCACCAGTAGGCGGGGATCACCGAAGCGGGTGTCGATGGTCAGTCCGTGGCAGGTTCGGAATTGGCCGTCTTCGGTGCCACGACCGCCGAAGCTGAGGAGGTGTTTGCCCTCGGCGTCGAACTTGTGAATGAGGTTGGAGCCGTAACCCATGGCGGCAAAGATGGAGCCATCGGGAGCGACAGCCACAGCGGTGAGGCCGCCCCAGCCTTTTTCAATTTCGCCAGTCTTCTCGTTGGGGATGGTGAGCAGTGTCTTGCCATCGGTGTCGATCTTGAGGACTCGGTTGCTGACTGGCTCCTTGCCTGCGGCTTTCAGGACCTTGTTGTAGTTGCCGGAGATTTGAGCGCCATAGATGACTTCTTTGCCGTCTTCTTCACGCATGTTCATGCCGTGGAAGCCTTGGCCTTCGGGAGCGATGGACTTGAGGTAGGTTCCATCTTCCTTCCAGACGATGATGGATTCGGGAGAGTTGGTGCAGAAGTAGACATTGCCGGCTTTGTCGACCAGCACGGTACCGTGGGTGGGGCCGAGTGCCTTGCCTTCGGGGAGCTTGCCCCAGCCGACTTCGACCTCGTAGGTCCATTGGCCATTGCCGGTGATAACAGGAGTGGTGGGAGCTTCGCCGGGCTTGGTGCCGTGGTCCGGGTGGGCCAGAGCCAGGGAAGAGCT
>CAZIPY010000073.1:0-1682 GCA_964541125.1 uncultured Luteolibacter sp.
TGTTCTTCGCGCCGGCGATCAGGGCGATGAAGGCTTCGATGGCTTTCTGAGCTTTGGGGCCGAAGGTGTCGCGGAAGTTGGGATCGCAGAGGGCCTGCCAGACGGATTCGTGGTGCTCGCGGCTCCATTCCGTGGCCAGAACTGCTGTGGAGTTACCAATGCCACGGTTGGGAGCGTTGATCACGCGCAAAAGCGGCACATCAGCATCGGGGCTGACGAGCAATTGGGCGTAGGCCATGACGTCTCGCACTTCGCGGCGGTCGTAAAAACTCTGTGCGCCCACCATGCGGTAGGGGATCTTGCGCTCGCGCAGGGCCATCTCCAACTTGCGGCTTTGGCCGTTGGTGCGAAATAGCACGGCAAAGTCCTCCCATTTGCGACCCACGGCACTCTTGCCTGCCATGATTTCCTCGGCAATGAACTCGGCTTCTTCATCGTCACCGGGCATGGCAACGATGCGGACCTTCTCGCCATCCTTGCGGGTAGCGCGTAGGGCTTTCTCGCGACGGCCAGCGTTGTGGACAATGAGACTGTTGGCCGTATCGAGCACGGCCTGGGTCGAACGGTAGTTCTCTTCGAGACGAATCACCTTGGGGTTCGGGAAGAAGCGCTCGAATTCGAGGATGTTGGCGGTCTCGGCGCCGCGCCAACCGTAAATGGACTGGTCGTCATCGCCGACCACGCAGACGTGGTAGGGGTCTCCAACGAGCTGCTGCAGCAATTTCATCTGCAGGGCGTTGGTGTCTTGGAACTCATCGACAGTGACGCGCTGGTAGAGATTCCGGAAATGCTCGCGGACGTCGGCGTGCTCGCGCAGGACCTGCTCGCCGAGCAGGAGGAGGTCGTCGAAGTCGACCGCATTCTGGGCGCGGAGTTCGTTGTGGTAGGCCACGGCGAGTTGGGCGTAGAAGTCGTCCTCCAGGCCTGAGGGATCGAGGCCCTTGTTCTTCACCTTGGAGATGGCGCCGAGGACTGCTTCTGGTTTGATTTTCTCCTCCTTGCCGCCCATGCGGACGAGGAGGCGCTTCATCAGGCCGGACTGATCCGAGCCGGAACAAATCGCGAAGTTCTTCTTGTAGCCGAGTTTGTCGATGCCGCCGCGCAGAATGCGCACACAAAGGGAGTGGAAGGTGCAGACCGTCATCTCCTTGGCGGCCTTTTTGGAGACCATGCCGCCGATCCGCTCCCTCATTTCGCTGGCGGCCTTGTTGGTGAAGGTGACCGCGAGGATGTTTTCGGCCGGAATCTTGCGTTCCAGCATGTGGGCGATGCGGCAGGTGACGGTTCTCGTCTTACCGGTTCCAGCCCCGGCGAGGATCATCACGGGGCCATCCTGAGCCGCGACGGCCTCCCGCTGGGCGGGATTGAGAGACTCAAAAGCGAAATCGGAGGCCATTCGAGGCGGATGGAACCGCCTGCGGAGGCCCCTGACCAGCCCAGAATACAGGCTTGAGGCACTTATTTAGGATTTCTTAGAAATCCCCACTTTTCCCTTGCCACAGGGCCCCTGATCCCTAGGTTTCCCGCCCCATGCCAAGAGTATCCGGAAAAGCAAAGACACGGAAAGCCGTTGCCAAACGCTTCAAGGTCACTGGTACGGGCAAAGTCCTCCGTCGCAAACAAGGCAAGCGCCACTTGCTTCAATGCAAGAACACCAAGCGCAAGCGCCGTCTCGGCCAAGC
>CAZIPY010000074.1:0-86965 GCA_964541125.1 uncultured Luteolibacter sp.
CGCGCGACGCCGTTGTTGGGATCGACTAAAATGGGAAAGTCGAAGGGGTTGTCCTCCTTAGCGTATTTGCTGTTCTCGGCAGTTTGCGGAGACACGGCCACGACGGTTGCCTTGGCCTCGGTGAAGCTCTTGAGTTGCTCCTGATACTCGGCGAGCTGCAGGTTGCAGTAAGGGCACCAGTCGCCCCGGTAGTAGACCAGCACCACCGGTCCTTTCTTCAGAGCTTGGCTGAGCGTGAAGCGCTCTTTGCCGGACACCTGTGGCAGAGTGAAGTCCGGCATCTTTTGCCCCTTCTTGAACGCTGTTTCAGTGATCTTGCTCGCGGCAAGTTCCTGGATGGCCTTCTGCATCTGGGCACGGGTAGCGGCGTCCGCCTTTGATGCAGCGCGTTGTGCTTCGAGTTTTTGCGCAAGGGTATGTTCCTCGGCGGCGGAGTGCAGTGCGCTCGCGGAGACGACAGCAGCGGCAAACAGGGTGGCGTGGAGTTTGGGCATCATGGGACAGTGGGACTCGCCGGTTTGGCCCTTTATTCCCAATATTTCAGCTGGGCGCAGGCGGATCCACGGTTCAGAGTGGTCTGCGATTCGCCATGCGTCTGAAGATTCTGAAATTCACAGCACTGCTTGCCGTCTGCGTCCTCGCGACGGGATGTGGATTGATCTTTGCCAAAGTCAAATTCGGCTGCCTGCCTGAGGGAACAAGGATCGACACTCCGAACGGTCCAGTTGCCGTGGAAGACATCCGCGCAGGGGATCAGGTCATTGGCTACCACGGCAAGGCCGTCACCGTGCAGCAGGTACATCAGTATCGAGAAGACGCCACGCAAACCCGCCACCTCGCCGTCACTTTCACCAACGGCTCCACCGTCCAGCTTTCACCACGCCACCGCATTGGAGGCATCCCCGCCAGCAAACTCAAGCCCGGCAGCCGAGTCGGTGAGCACACGGTATCCGAAGTCATTGCAGTGGGCTTTGTTGAGCGCAGTTACGACCTTCTCACCGACGATCCTGGCTACCGCATTGAGGGCATTCCGGTGAACAGCATGATCCGGGAGATGGCGAGGGCGGCTTACCCCCATCCCACAAGTTCACCTCGCTGAGGAAAGGCAGGCGTGAAAAACCTGACCAATAAGGATCGGGTGCATCTTAAATATTCTGCCCCTTAGTGTATCGTGATCGCCATAAATATGTAGGATCGTCTTGGATTTTCCTGTTCCGCATGCTCACCCCCCGCCCTCTCGGTCACCCATGAAGCCCTCTATTCTGGCGCTGGTTTTTACCGGTCTGATGTTCGCATCTGCTTCGGCAGTGACGGTCGTCTGGCAGGGCGGTGTGGGCAACCTGAACGACACGAATTGGACCGTAGACAGCATTCCAAATTCGGCACCGGGCTTCTTTGGTGATTTCGCCACTACTTACAATGTTACCATCAACGGCGGCACTGTGAACGGCTTCAACAACGACGATTATGGAACTGCACGAACCGGTGATACCTTGTTGATCACAGGCGGGGCCTCCATCACGGGTGATTACTTAATGCCTGTCGCCAGCGAGACTGCTAACTACATCACCTTAGAATCGGGCAACATCACCATGAATAGCTTCAACGCTTTTCGATCTTCGTCAGGCTTCACCGGCCAGATCAACTTCACTGGCGCTGCCGGCTCGGCTACCGTGGTGCAGACCAATTTGACAGGTACCGACGCTGAAGAATTGGCGGGGAAGATCGGTGCTGCAGGCGGCACCTTTAGCTTCTTCGCGATTGATGGCACCATGATTTTTTCGGGTCTTACCTACGACCCATCAGACCTGATTGATCCAGTGACCTTGGCTGATGTGAATGCAAGTCTCGCGCTGAAAGTGGTCAACAACCGCTACTTCGAGATCACCGAAGCCGGCGGCGCCCAGACTCTACACCTTCGCGCCATTCCCGAGCCCTCCGCGCTACTTCTGAGCGGTATTGGTGCGCTCCTACTACTACGCCGGCGGCGTTGAACGCATCATGATACGCACGCATCGCCAACTCCTGGCTTCGCTGTTCCTCTTTGCCATAGGAAGCCAGGCCGCCATGAGCGTGACTCTGATCCAACATACCTTCGATGCCACTGCCAACGACACCGGCCCGGCTTGGGCTGAATACACTTGGGGGAACCAAACCGGTGCCCTAACGGATGTGAACAATGGCATCGTACACCTCCACGACTTCAATCACTATCGCGCAGGGCTGAGCACCACGAGCACAGTGGATGCGTCTTCCGCAGCTGGATTCACTCTTTCTTGGACCATCACTTCCAGCAACATCACCTCCGCCGCGGTCACTGAAGCCGGCTGGTTTTTTGGAGTGTCGACTGCCGTGAATGGCAGCAACAACCTGTGGGATGACTCGCCCGGTTTTTCCTTCGGCGTTCTGATGAGCAGTGCTGATTTCAGTGACTGGGTGGTGGTGGATCACTCCGACACCTCGGTTGAGACACAGCATGCCATGGCCGGCACCATCCCGAGCGATGCTTCGATGCAGGATGGCTTCACCCTGAGCATCACCCTGAACTCGGACGACACCTGGGAAGTGACCACTACCGGCCTGAGCAATACCCAGACTTCCACGGGTTCGCTCAGTGCGAATGTCACCTATGCCGACTTGGCCGGCAGCTTGTTAGCCACCACGAATCTCCAAGGCGCCAATCTGACTTACACCATTGATCAGATGAGCCTGAGCACTATCCCCGAACCCTCCGCCGCCATCCTCGCTGGGCTGGGTTCGCTGCTCCTGCTGCACCGCCGGCGCTGAGAAGCCCCGGGTCATTGACCTGTGGGATGCATCTCTCTAGCGTGCCCGTATGAAAACCGTGATGTCACACATCTGGGTCTGTTTGTGCCTGATTGGCTATGCCATTGCTGCTGAGAAGGCCGATTTTGTCGGAGAGTGGGATGTGGTGGGCGTCCTGCCGACCGAGGATGGGGTTGCCGCAAAGACGATCGAGCGAAGGGCCTATCTAGCGGATGGCACTTTGAAGAGCGATGGGTTGTTCATCATGTATCTCGAAGAGGAGAAGCATCGAATGGTGACCGCCGCAGGGCCTGATGAAAGGAAGTGGGAACTGAAGGATGGAAAACTCCACGAGCAAACGACCAAGATGGAGTTCAGCTTCTTCATTTCGAATATTGAGGGCATCACCAAGAAGTCTTTTGATGATGAGATCCCGGAAATACTCGAAGAGGTTTCCACCTACAAAATCATCAGCGTGGAGAAAAACCGCATCGAATTGGAAGATGGGGAGGATGGTGAAAAAGTTGTGATGACACGTCGTCCTGAAGAGCAGGACCAGGCCAAGGGAGCCAAAGACGACCCGGCCGCACGCAAGGAGGTGAGGGAGGATTCCAAGGGGGAGCAGGTTCGCCGGATTTCAAAAATGATCCTGGACTTCGAAGGCTTCAAGTTCGCTCAATGGCTGCCCACCGCAGGACGGCGAGCCGAGGTTGCCGGAAAACTGCGCCCGACTGCGGAGATCCGCAAACGCTTGCTGTGCAATTTCGCGGTGGTGTCATGGGTCGCTTTCCCGGAGGAGAACCTGCCATCTGCTCAGCTGAAGGCCTTCATCGACAAGGAGGGGCTCGTGCCATTGATGACGAAGGAAGAAAAGAAGATCTATGCGACCAAGAGGGCCGAGGCTCAGGAAAAGCACGTCGACCAAATCGGTTGGAAGATGGAGACCATGTGGGCACTGGCTTGGGTGCTGGGTTATGAGAACTCGATTGATGTGGATCAGGCCCAGA
Source organism: uncultured Luteolibacter sp. (assembly GCA_964541125.1). GTDB lineage: Bacteria > Verrucomicrobiota > Verrucomicrobiia > Verrucomicrobiales > Akkermansiaceae > Luteolibacter. The sequence continues at coordinate 3,774 of CAZIPY010000074.1, forward strand.
TCGGCGAGGAGACGATCCAGGATCTCTTTGCCTTTGTCAGCGGCCTGGTCAGGGGCGAGAAGGCCAATGTCCGTTCACTTACTGAGGTCGTGCATATGGAGGATCTGTTTTACTGCACCCACAATGCCGTGCGTTCGGCGCAGACCGGCAAAAAGGAGTGCGTGCCGGAAGGTTTTCATCCGGTTCTCCATGGCGGCATCATCCACGAGAAGCGCCATGCACTCACCTGGGTCCTGTCTCCCAAGGTGAGCTGGGATAAGACCGATCTGAGCACCTGAGAGCCCTCAACGCTCAATCGGCCGCGGCTCAGAGTGGTAATTTCAGATAGTCTGAGGTCTGACCATTCGGTCAAGCTCGGCAGAGAAAGCTGGCCAAAGCATTTGCCCATTCACGGTTTTTGGGCTGAGGTTCTATCCGAACCCGTGACTTTTACATGACCAAGAATAGAACCTCATTCTACGCCTCGATTCTTCTCCTACTGTTCTCCGCTTCATTGGCTCAGAGCTCCGACACAAAGGAGTGGAAGAAGCATGTCATTCTGGCCACCAACGATGCCGCTCCCGGCCAGGCGAGCAGGATCGCCACCGCAGTGGCCCATGACTTCGACAAGAATGGCCAGATGGACGTGATCTCGTCCTACGATGGCAAAGTGTTTCTGTATCAAGGGCCAGAGTGGAAGGCTCGGCTCATCGTCAAGGACTTGCCCATCAATCCGCAGACCACCGGTGAGATGCGCGGCTGCCTGCACAGCTGCCTGATGGATGTCGATGGAGACGGCGACATGGATTACATCGGCTCGAACCGCATGCTATTCTGGCTGGAGTGCCCGCCCAAGCCCTTCGAGGACGAATGGAAGCTGCGCATGATCAACTACGACGTCAATGGGGCCCACTGCGTGATCGCCGCAGATATCGATGGCGACAAGAAGCCCGAGTTGGTGGCGAATTCATGGCGCAATGTGGGACAGAGCAACATTCCCAACTCCATCACCTATCTGAAAGTCCCCAAGAACCCGCTCGAAGACAAACTTTGGAAGCCTGTGGTCTTCGCCAATCGCAATGCGCCGGAGCGCAACAAGTACTTCAGTGTCGGAGACCTCAATGGCGATGGTCGAGCCGATGTGGTTTGTGCCGCCCAAGGTCATGAGCGAGGCAAAGCGAAAGGCTGGTTCGCCTGGTGGGAGCAGCCCAAAGATGCCGATGAAGCGTGGAAGAAGCATGTCATTTCGGGCAGCGAGGAGGGCTCGTCGAATATTGTAATCGCCGACTTCAATCAGGACGGCCATCCGGACCTAGCGGGTTGTCACGTGCTGGGCAAGCAGGTGGTCTGGTTCAAGGGACCGGAGTTTAAGCGCATCGAGTTGGACAACACCTTGAAGAAACCACACAGCCTCGCGGTTGCCGACATGAATGGAGACGGTCACACCGACATCATCTGCAGCGAAGCCAGCGCCGAGGGTTACACCGTGATCTATGTGAACGACGGCAAAGCCAACTTCACCCGCCAAGTCATCGGCAGCAAGCAGGGTTCCTACGACATTCGCATCGTCGACATGAATGGCGATGCCATTCCCGACATCCTTCTAGCAGGCGCCAGTAACCGCAACATCGTGTGGTATCAGAATCCTCTGAAGCCATCTGCAGTGAAGGAGAACTGATAAGCCGCCTCCGCAACTCAGATCCCATTCACTCCCCCGCTCCCATCAGATCAATCAGGGTGATGATGCCCTGAAGCTTGCGCTCGGCATCGACCACCACGGCCTTACTGGTGCCACCACGTAATAGGATCTCCACCACCTCGGGCACGGGGGCATCCACGGGTGCACTGGGGTACTTGCGTAGACCCATGTCGGCAATCTTGGTGGCCAGTCCCTCGTCGCTGGTCTTGACTGCCTCGTAGAGGTCTTCCTTGAGAATCACCCCCTGGAAGACTCGCTCTTCATTCACCACCGGGAAGGTGCTGTGGCTCTCGAGTTGGATGAGCTTGAGCGCATCCTGCAGGCTGTCAGTGAGTTTGAGGAAATGCACCTCGGGGCGCATGACTTCGCCTGCCGTCTTTGAGCGCACTGAATCGGGCAGGCCGTTGCTGACGGCCTCGATCTTGTCTTGGGTCATGTAGGTTTTGGCAGAGCTTTGGAGCATCTTCTGGAAGGAGCCACAGCCGCGCACCATGCGGTCGAGCACGTCCTTCTCCAACGCAATGAGCACAGTCTCCTCCTTGGCGACGGCACAGTAACGCCAGATCTGATCGGTGAGCAGCGCCCGCTCACCAAAGTGCTCACCCTCGCCGAGACTTTTGATGATATGGTCGTCCTGGTCGACAATGTCGATGCGGCCGCGACGCACCATGTAAAAGCTGAAGGCAGGATCGCCCTCGTTGAACAAGACGTCACCGGCTTCAAGCAGGATCTCGGAGTAGCTGGTGGTGTAGCGCGGGTTGAGCAGGTTGATATCTTTGGGGAAGAAGAGCTCGAGGGTCCACTCGGTCATCACCCGCAACTTCCGATCCAAGCCCGGCAGCTTGCCGAGATACACCGTGCGCCAAAAGAACCAGGCGAGGATGCCTGAGAAGTTCATGCCAAAGACATTGGCTACGGCCGAGCGATGGCCCAAAGAAGCGAGTTCGCCGAGGCCTTTGAAGTTGAAGGGCTCGGTGTCTTTGGTGTGCATCACCTTGACGATGTTCTTGCCGAGTTGTGCGCCCTGGCGCATGGCAAACTGAGCGGTGGGCGGGCACCACCCGCCGGTGACCAGAGGCACGTTGGCGCAGTCGCCGGCGGCCCACAGGAAACCAGTGTCCCCCACCCGACAATCGGGCCCGGTGTTGATCTTGCCGCGCTCGGACTCGGCGCCCACCTGCTCGCAGACTTCACTGACAAGCGGATGCGGAGCATTGCCAATGGTGCAGACCACCGTGTGGCTGTCGATGGCACGACCATTCTCCAGATAGACCTTGCGCGCCGTCACGGACTTCACCCGCTGCTTGAGGATCACTTCCACTCCGCGATTGCGCAGGATCTTGGCCGTGTAGCGACCGAGTTTCTCGCTCAATGTCGGCAACAGCACCTCTCGACTATGGATGAGGCTGACGCGGCATTCTTCCTTGCGGATGTTCTTAAAGAACTTGCAAGCGTAGTGAACCAGGTCGATGAGCTGGCCGGCAGTCTCGACGCCGGAGTAGCCACCGCCGACGATGACGAAGCTCAAGAGGCGCCGACGCACATCGAGGTCTTGGGTGAGGTTGGCTTCCTCCATGCGCTCAATGACGGTGGAGCGCAATTTCATCGCGTCACCCACCGTCGACATCAGGAAGGCGTGCTCAGACATGCCGGCCGTGCGCGACAGATCCACGGTGGCTCCCAATGCGAGTACGAGATGATCGAAACGGATGTCGGTAATGCCGACGAAGGAACCTGCTTTGACCCGCACGGTGCGCGACTTCATGTCGACCGACTCAACCTTGCCGCGAAAAACCTCCGCCCCCTTGCAGAGTTGGCGGATGGGATTGATGACCACGCCTGGCGAGAGCGAAGCTCCGGCCACCTCGGGCAGCATGGGCTGAAACACCATGTAGTTCTCCTCCGAGATGATGGCGATGCGGGTGAAGCGCAGTTTGCTGCCCAGCGATTTGGCAATCTGGCGCGCGCAATAGACCCCCGCAAAACCGCCGCCCAGAATCACCACCTCATAGAGTCGCTTGGGCTTGTTGGTCCGGGGCTGGGCGGGCTGGGACTCGATGGGTTGGGCGGGATTGTCAGCCATCCCAAGCCATGGAGCAGGATGCGAGCCAGCATGGGGTCAGACCCCGGGAGCGCTCTCTGTACCCTGCCATTCAGGGGATCCCCCAGCCTCAATCCATCGTGGTCCACTCGGTCAGGCCGCGCTTCGTGGCTTCCTCTTTGAGATAGGCTTGGGTGTCCTCTCCGTAGGCCCATCGGAAGCAGGGAAAGCCACATTGATCCGTCGCCTTGGGGTCCACGCCTTGTTCGATCAGGAACTTGGCCATTTCGACTGATTTGCAGGCAAAGAGCACGGACCAGCCATCGACATCTTCAACGTCCACCTTGGCCCCCCGCTCCACCATGAGCCGGACCATGTCGAGGTTGTCGTTGGTGATGGCCTTGAAGATGGCAGTCTCTCCGGTGGAGGTGGTGTTGGGGTCGGCACCGTTCTCCAACAGCCAGCTCACGGCCTCGAGATGGTCCTTCTCGGCAAAGTTGGCGAGCGGCCAAGTGCCATCGGAGGCGACATAATTGATGTCGGCGCCATGATCCACCACCAGCAACTTCAACACCTCCAAGTGATGGCATTGCTCAGTCACATCTTTTGAGTCGGGCTCGAAATGCAGGTCCACCATCTCCTGGATCATCTCATCCATCATGTCACCACTACTCAACTCAGCCATGATCTCCTCGGGGAGTCCACTGAGAGCTTCCTTGTAGGCCTCGCTGGTAGTAGTCCACTCGTGCATCTTTTTTTGCTGGGCCGCTTCCTTTTCGCGCGCCTCTGCGGTGTCTTCGCGTTGATACTCGTAGTGCAGCTTAGCGCCGGTCTCGATCAGTGCCTTGGCCACTTCGACGTGCCCGCCAGAAACGGCATGTATCAGTGGAGACCAACCAATCTCATCCAGTGCATTCACGTCGGTTCCCTCCTTGATCAGCTTGAGGCAGAGATCCACATCTGCATCCTCCGCGGCCTTGTGCAGTGGTGTGGTTTGGAATGCGCTATTGGGTGTCGTCTTCATCGAGTGCTGATTCTTGCCCGTGCGAAATCTGTTGGATAAGGCATGCGGCGAGCCATGGTCAGTCCTTTTTGACCGGCTTCACCCCAATAAGGCTGTAGACCAAAGCACCCAATGCGATGCCTGCCACCAAGACCGCCCAGAAGCTGCTGTCTTGCACGACCATTTTGGGCGGGTTGATGCCGAAGATGGCGACGAGAGTAGCGAGGGGAAAGAAGAAGGCGACGAGACGGTTGAGACGGCGGGCCTCCAGGTTGGCGCCTTGAGCCGAAATGGCCTGCTGGTTGGCGGACTCAGCCATGGTGAAGTCCATGCCGGACTTGGAGTCGGCGGCAACGAGTTCAACTGCGCGTTCCAGGTCCGCGGCCTGGTCGCGCAGGTTGATGAACTTGCTCTCGTCGGATTCGCCGCGCAGGGCGTCGCGCGTTTTTTGCAGGACTTCGTAGAGGTGGCGGGTCGAACGCTGCAGTGGGGTAACACCGTGCATGACCTCAAAGTAGTCGCGCGGCAGCTTGGCCTTCTCGACCTTGTTGTCGGCCTCGTGGATCTCGGCGCGGTAGGCGGCCACATGGCCTTCCAGACCGGCTAGGCCACCCGCCTTGGGAGCGGTCTGCCACTCTCCTGCCGGATTGCGCCAGGCGACGAAGGGCTTGCGGATCTCATCGTCCTCCGGGCGCGGGGCACGGTGCAAAAGGAGAAGCAGATGGCCGTCCTCTTGCATCAGGCGCTGCTTGCCGACCGTCTTGCCGAGGCGTTGTCGAATGGCGGCCGGCAAGTCCCAGTTCTGGGGAATGTATGGCGTGATTTCCATGTCTCATAACAGGACAGGTTCCACTGTCTTGGGCAAGTTTAGTCTGCCAGCCATCACCGCTTTGCAACTTGAGACGAGAGTGAGTCCATGCTGCAATAGGGAACCCCTTGTCCCACTCCCCCATGAATGTGCCACGCCTCTTTCTCTCCAACCTCTTTGTAGGTCTGATGTGTGCCGGCATGGCGCTGGCGGAGAAACCCGCACCGATGGATCCCGACGAGTGGGAAGCGGAGATGAAGAAGGTTTCCGAGGTTCAGCGTGAGGCGATGAACCTGAGCAATCGCATCAAGCAAATTGAGGCGCAGCTTCTCCCGCTTGAAGAAGAACCCGAGGAGGGCCCCAAGGCACAGCTGGAAGAGCTGCAGAATAAGAGAAAGGCACTTTTCCTCCAGTCCGCCAAACGGATGGCGGAACTCAGCCAACTCACGGACGACGCAAGACTGTCGGCGCTGGCTACTCTGCGCGCCGGCCAGAACTACATGCGGGCCGATGCCTTCGAAACGGCGACCACCCACTTCGACAAATTGGCCATTGATGAGGAGCTGGAAGCTGACCTGCGGGCCCAAGCCCTCTACTGGACCGCTCTCTGTCATGAACGGATGGAGCTGCTGAACGATGCAAAGCGCCTCTATAAGGCCATCACCGCAGAGTTCCGGGAGAGCAAGTGGGCAAAGTATGCCCGCGGCCGGCTGACGGACCCGGCGTTTCAGTGATCATGTTGGCCGTTGCCGCCTTCTTCTGAATATCCCCTAACAATGGTGCTTGTTGGCACACCCCGGCATCACCCACAATGCTCCACCATGAGAAATACACCTGCTCGATCTGGCATCGCCCGCCTGTCATTGGCGCTGGCCGCCAGCCTCCTCCCTGCTCTGTTTCTTTGGGGATGTGATGCTGGGCAGGCCGACAGCAAAGATCTCGATCCGGATGTCGTGTACCTTGATTACCGGATCATCTGCGAGATGCATGCGGACCGAGCGGTCATGCAAAAGAAGAAGTGCGCAAAGGTGCGACTGTACTACAGGAAAGGTAGCGCCTATGGCACCACTATTGCGATGACGAACCCGGCGGAGGTCCACCTTGAGGAAGAGCGTCTGAGCCTGAGGAAGCCCTGGCTCATGGGTTCGTTCTATCAGAAGGAATACAGGCCTGATGAGCTACTGAAAAAGCGCCAGGTTCGCTACACGGACAAAAACGGCGAGCAGCAAACCCATGACATTTCTTATGAGCCGATCTATCTGGAAACCAAAATCCCTACGAGCATTTCAAATGATAGTCTGACACTCCGCTTTTCGGGCCTGAAGGATGGCACCCTTACCAAATGCCAGGTGACTCACCTCGCTTCCAAGAATGCCATCGACCTTCCTCAGCCGGTTAATGGTGTGCTGGTCGTGCCCGCCAGCACGCTGCAATTGCTGGGAGCCGGCAATCTGGTGTTCGAATTCAATACATCCCACAGCCGCGAATTGGACACCACCACCAGAGCTGGCGGCCGCTTGCTCACGATGACAAACATCAAAGTGAAGACCCACCTGCTCGACCCCAATGCCATCGAAGGGCAGATTGATCCGGCCAAGGCCATTGATGCTCTCCCGAAACCTGTTGTCCAAAATCCGGATTGGCAGAAACAACTGGTTGGAACCTGGACCTATCCCCTGAGCAACGGCGAGACAGCCATTCACATCTTCCGTGCCGATGGCACAGCCGCACGAAAGATCAGTAACGGCAGCTGGAAGAAGGAGGGCAACCGCATCAAGGTCACGTGGGCCAGGAAGGACGACTATTGCTACATCCCGCTTCCGATCACGACACCCAACACCAAGCTCGAGCTGAAAAACGGACAGACGGTGATCCTCACCAAACAGTAACCGGAATGAGGGAGGGCCTTGCGCCAAGCCCGGCATCGCGCTACCTCTCCCCCCATGGAAGGTTTTGAATCCATCGTGGCAAAAGATGTAGGCGGCGAGGGCTTGGATGCCATGGTCGCCGGCTTCTACAGGCGGGTGAAGACCGACGACCTCATCGGCCCGATGTATCCCGACGACGATTGGGAAGGCTCCGAGGAACGGCTGCGCGACTTCCTGCGCTTCCGCCTGCTCGGTGAGCAAGCCTACATGCTCAAGCGCGGTCATCCCCGCCTGCGCATGCGCCACATGCCCTTTGCCATCGGCGAAGCCGAGCGCGACCGCTGGCTGAAACTCATGAGCGAAGCGATGGACGAGGCGGAAGTCACCGGCCCAGCCCGCGAAGGCCTCGACGCCTTCTTCGCCCAAGTGGCGGACTTCATGCGGAATCGTTGACCCTGCCGAACGATCGCTAGTCTGCCGCTTTGCGGGCACGCCACTCGATCATCTCGAGCACGTTGGTGCGCAGCTTCGGATCCACCGTTTTGATGCGCTCGTCGAAAGCCTGGCGATCCTGCTCGGCAAGTTCGAGCAGAGCATCCTCGCGGTATTCGTCGATGTCGTCCCAGCTGGCCGTTCGGCGATCCTCCTTCAACCAATCCACAATGGAGGCGGGATTGCGTTCCATCCAGTGATAGATGGTGTCCTGGGCGAGATACTCTGCGTTCAGGTCCTCGTGGGCGAACAACTTGGGAATGACCGCCGGGTAGCTCTCCACGGGCAGGCTGTGGACGACAAACTCACGTAAGAGATTGGGTGCGTTTCGATGATCGTCGACCCCCTCCGATTTCATGGGTTCGGCGACCCAGCCTTCTAGGTCTTTGAGAGGGGCTTTCTCCAGAGCATCACGGGTGCGTTGGCGCAGTTCATAATCCACTTCCACGTCTGGCGAAGCGTTCCACTCGGCCAGGAGCCGTTGCTTGAGCTCGTGCCAGGGTTTGCCCTCGCTGGGTGCCAACTCAAGGAATCTCGCGCTGTAATCGGTCGCGCGGTTCACCGTGTGGAGAAGTGACTCTCTTTCCTTCTCTGTCAGATTCATTCTCGCGACCTCCGCTTTGGCCGCTTCCGGATCTGCCTTGGCCCAATCGATGAATACACACCTTCTTGCGCACGATAGCACATAGCTATTGGGATATTCCTTGGCGGCGGCGAAGAAGGCTGCGCGTGACTCGGCGGTCTTCCATGCTTCACTTGAGCGCTGCTGGCAGAGGAAGTCCGCGATGAGGCAGTTTTGGTCCTTAATCTCGACGGCCCGTTGGAAGGCCTCAGAATGGCTGAGATTGTTGAAGCTGGACGCAATCATCTCGGCGACCTCAATGCGGACTGTCTGAGTGCAATGCCAGGACTCCGCCTCGTGCTGGATCGCAGCCCAAGCCTCTGCCTCACCCCCTTGATTGATCCAAGCCGTGATCACTGCGACGTAGGGGCTTGCAAACTGCTTAGGATACATGGGGTCGACCTTACGATGGGCGGCTACCGGATCGGCCTGTGCCCATCGGTAGAAGAGCATGCAGGCCAGCTCGCTGTAGATTTCATGCTCCTTCTCGATGATGGCGTAGGCCTCAATCGCCTCTTGGATTTCCTCCAAGGAAAGCACGCTGACCTTCTCCCAGATTTCAGACTCCACGAAGACCGCGTTCTCGCGGAACACCTCATCCAGCAATGCCTCCACGGCGGGTGACAGCTTGGCCTCGGCCGCCTGATCCTCCTGTGGAGAACAGCCCACCCACAGCAGCCCCAACAAGACTCCGACAGCCATGCGTGCATGGCGCCCGAAGGTTTGAGATAGGGATTTTGGCCATATTGCCATGGTCCATGGCTACACCGTCTGTGGCGGGCGCAAAAGAGCGAAGTTTCTGGGCACCCCTTTACCAAGCCCTTACGCGATAGGGGCCAAATTGCCTCGCAACTCCGGGAATCCGGATTAGTTTAATCCTTATGACGCCTCCCTCTCATTCCAACGAAGCCACGAACGGACGCTCCATGGACCGTCGCTCCTTCATCCAGACCGCCGGCTTGGCCGCAGGTGCTTTCGGTGCTGGCAGCATCCTTCCTGCAAACGCTGCCAAGGTGGCCCCCATCCGTCCAACTTCGGAGACCTTGGTCAAAACTTTCTACGACTCCCTGTCTGAGGAACAGCAGACCAAGATGTGCTTCGACTTCGATCACGAGCTACGCCTCAAAGTCGACAACAACTGGCACATCACCAAGACCCTTGTGCAGGACTACACCAAGGATCAGCAGGAGATGATCCGCAAAATCTTCATGGGCCTACACAGTGAGGAGTATGCGCAGAAGGTCTACAACCAGGTGCAGCACGACAGCGGCAAGCGCGGCTTCAAGGGTGGCTCATCCGTCGCCATCTTCGGCAAGCCCGGCACTGGCAAATTCCAGTTCGTGCTGACCGGTCGCCATTGCACCCGACGTTGCGACGGTGACTCGGTGGAAGGCGCCTCTTTTGGTGGCCCCATCTTCTACGGTCATGCCGCCGATGGTTTCCGCGAAGGCCCCGATCACAAAGGCAACGCCTATTGGTATCAGGCCGTGCGCGCCAACGAGGTCTGCCAAATGTTCGATGAGAATCAGCGTAAAGTGGCACTGCTCGGTAAAAGCCGTGGCGAGATGGGCAACGACACCGTCAAACTCACCGGCAAGGAGAAGGGCCTCGAAGGCATTCGCATGGCAGACCTCGCCGGCGACCAGAAGGATCACGTAATGAAGGTAGTCGGCGACCTGCTCGCCCCCTTCCGCGAAGTCGACGCGAAGGAGGCGATGAAGCACATCACCGCCGGTGGCACCGACAACCTCCACCTCGCCTTCTACAAGGACGAGAACATCGGTGAGGACGAAGTTTGGGACACCTGGCAGATCGAGGGCCCGAATTGCATCTTCTACTTCCGAGGCAAGCCCCATGTGCACGCCTGGATGCATGTCAAGGACCCCAAAGCGGTCTAAGTCCATTTAATTTCATCGAGGCTTGGTCGTCCGAAACCCCATGGAATGGGCCTTTCATGGCCCATGTTGGTATTTTTTACGCCATTTTACTAAGAATCCGGGCGGAGACGTGTCATACCCATACCAACCTACCAAGAATTCATGAAAACCGCCTCCCTCTTCGCCCTCAGTGGCCTCGCCCTCGCGACTGGCCTTATGGCCTCCCCACCGCTCGATCCGGCCGGACTTGAAATCAAGCCCGCCGCCAAGCCCAAGCCAGCCGTTGAAGCTGTGCCCGAAATCGCGATCTGCCGGGAAGCCCCTGTCCAAATCGAGAAGCGTTTGGTCTCTCGCACACACGTGGCCCCCGTGAGGCAACTCCGCGACATGGAGGCCAACGAGGAGTCCATTCAGTCCATCATTCAGAATGAGGATGCCAAGACCGCCATCGACAAGCTCAAGGCCCACATCGTCTTGAAATCCATGGAAGATGCACTCAAGCACCTCACCCGTGAGTCGATGGAGAAGATCGACGTGGACTTCGAGAATCATCAGCTCGCCATCTTCGCCTGGCAGGGTTCCGGTCAGGATCGGCTGAATGGTCACGGCTTTCTGAACAAGGCCAAGGTGAATGTCGCCAACTTCAATTACATGCCCGGCCACACCGAAGACCTCCGCACCCACAGCATGATTTACCTCATGCCCAAGGATGCTGAGATTAAGGTCAATAATTTGGAGGCACGCGTCATCCGCTGTGGTGTCGGTGAAGCGCGCCCCATGCCCATCCCTGTCGAGCCCGGTTGCGATCTGCAGGTCATTCCTATGCCCGAAGGCGGCAAGATTGAGCTGAAGGTCGAACCCCTCAAGCTGCAGGGTGCTCCACAACAATTGCAGCTGAAGATTCAGCCGAAGATCGGCGAGTGAGTAGATTGCTACTCATCCGCAAATGACTTATTCAAAGCAGAGTGGGGAAACCTACTCTGCTTTTTCTTTTCCATCGCCGATGATCCAGCCCCATCCGTCGGGCGGCTTGTTCCAGGCGTTGGAATAATCAGGAATGCTGTCGAGTGAAGGCAGGGTGGCGACGAAGGCCGCATGCTTGGCTTTCAGGTCCTTCACGATTTCAGGATTCTTAGCTGCGAGGTCGTTCTCTTCGCGCGGGTCGGCTTGGAGGTCGTAAAGTTTCCATGCCTGATCCTTCTTATCGAAGTGCAGGCGCCACTTCTGCCAGCGCACGGCAGAGAGGTGACGATGCTTGGCGTCCTTGGGATCGGCGTTGTAGAAGTAGAGGTGTTCGTGCACGTCCCCCTTCGCTTTGCCGGTGAAATAGGGGATGAGGTTCTTGCCGTCGACCTTGTCGGGCGCCTTCTTGCCCGCCACCGCCGCTGCCGTAGCATAGTAGTCAATGGTGGCAGTCAGTCCTTCATACTTCTGGCCTGCAGGAATGGTACCCGGCCACCAAGCGATGGCGGGTGTGCGCACCCAGCCTTCCTTGGCCGTGCCGCCGTCTCCTGCCGCTCCCTTGCCACCGGCGAAAGGCTTGGATGAACCGCCGTTGCCCGCACCGTTGTCGCCTGTCAAAAGGATGAGGGTGTGCTTCTCGAGTTGGTGCTTCTTGAGCACGGCGAGCAGCCTGCCAATCTGGTCATCGACGGCTGCGACCGCTCCTCCGTAACCCTTCTTCTTTTTGTCAGCATCGATGCGATCCTTGTATTTGTCCGGCGTTCCGCTGAGCGGGGAGTGAATGGCAAGTGGCGAGAAATAGAGGAAGAAGGGCTTGCCCTTGTTGCGCTCGACGAACTCGACCATGTGGTCGCCGTCCATCTCGGTGCGATAGAGCTTGGTGCCATCGGGCTTGGTGACGAAGTAGCCCTGTTTGGCGTTGCCCCATCGCGCCACCTCCATGAAGCCGCGTTGATGCGGGCCCTGATTGGGTCCACCGAGGTCCCACTTGCCAATCTGGCCGGTCACGTAGCCGGCATCGCGCATGAACTCGGCAAGGGTCGGGTGGTCTTCGTATTCGGGGATGGGCAATCCGCGCGCCATGCCGAACTTATGAAAGCGTTGGGCGTACATGCCGGTGATTAGGCTCGAACGGCTCGGTGAACAGGGCGGATTGGTGATGTGGCTTGCGGTGATCATGACCCCCTCCTTGGCCAGCGAGTCCATGTGCGGAGTGGGCGTGAAGGAGTTGCCGAAGCAGGCGATGTCGCCGTAACCGAGGTCGTCGATGAAAAGGATGATGACGTTGGGCTTGCGATCTGCTCCGTGTGAGACGGAGGCGAGGGTTAACAGCGCGAGGAAGAGGGTGCGGAGCATCATGGCTTCTAGAATACCCAGAGCGGCGAGTCGATCTCTCAGGGCTATGGGTTTTGGATTGGAACGTGCTTCCACGGCCTTCATTCTGCGGCCCTACCATGGCCCACGAACTTTCTCCATCCTTCCAAGCCGCCATTTGCAAGGCGATGGATGCTGAGTCCATGGAGGTGATGGAGGTGATTCAGGAGTTATGGAGCGGCTACGGCCAGATCGTGCGCATCCGACTGGAAGGCAGCTCCATAAGCACGGCGATCGCGAAACACGTGCGCCTACCAGACCACACGAACCACCCACGCGGTTGGAACTCTTCACTCTCACACGAACGCAAACTGAAGTCGTATCAGGTCGAGCCGATCTGGTATCGGGACTGGAGCGGACGTTGCGATGACCGCTGCCGCGTGGCCGGGTTCATCACCGAAGCCCGCCACGATGATGATGTGCTGGTGCTGATGGAAGACCTCGATGCCGTTGGCTTCCCCGCACGCCACGGTTCGGTGACTGACGTTCAGCTGCAGGCCTGCCTCGACTGGCTCGCGCACTTCCACGCAACCTTCATGGGAGCGGAGCCAAAAGGTTTGTGGGACACCGGCACCTACTGGCATCTGGCAACACGACCGGAGGAGCTTGAAGCGCTCGACGATCTACCACTAAAGAACGCAGCTACCAAAATCGACAACCTGCTCAGTAGCGCACGCCATCAAACGCTGGTCCACGGCGACGCGAAACTGGCGAACTTCTGTTTCTCAAAAGATGGTTCCCAGGTGGCCGCCGTCGACTTCCAATACGTTGGGGGCGGTTGCGGCATGAAGGACCTCGCCTATTTCCTTGGCTCTTGTCTCGACGAGGCAAGTTGCGAAGCACGCGAAGAAGAACTCCTCGATCGTTACTTCGAAAGCCTCAGCAATGCCCTGGATCAGAAACAACCCAACATCAACGCGAAGGAAGTAGAGCTGGAGTGGCGCAAGCTATTCCCCATCGCCTGGACCGACTTCCACCGCTTCCTCAAGGGTTGGAGCCCCGGTCATTGGAAGATCAACTCCTTCAGCGAACGCCTAGCTAAACAGGTGGTCGCCAATCTCACCTCATGAATCTCGGACCGGAACAACTGATGGAGCTTGAAGCCATGGCCATGGCTGCGGCGAAGCTTGCCGGTAAGGCGATCCAGTCCAAGGCCGCTACAGACATCGAGGTGTTGGACAAGGATGCCGGCAGCTCGGTGGCCTCGCAGGTGGTCACGGAAGTCGACCTGGAAAGTCAGCAAGTCATCCTCGAGGTGCTCTCCGAGAGCATGCAGCGTTTTCAACTCGGCCTGCTCACCGAAGAAAGCACCGACGACTCCAGCCGCCACCAACACGACCACTTCTGGTGCATCGATCCCCTCGATGGCACGCTGGCATTTACGAAGCGTTCATCTGGCTACTCAGTCTCCATCGCCTTGGTGTCTAGGGAAGGAACTCCTGTAATCGGAGTGGTCTACAATCCAGTGACCGACACGCTCTACCATGCCATCAGTGGTGAGGGCGCGAAGAAGGATGGGAAAGCATGGGCTCCCGCCTCACCCGGAGAGCCTCTGACCCTATTCATCGACCACAGTTTCATCGGCCAGGCGGCGAAGCCTGACTTTCATGAAAAGCTCGAGGCCCTTGCGGCCCGACACGGCTGCGACGGCATGAACATCATCGACCACCAAGGCGCGGTACTCAACGCCTGCAGTGTGGTCGACTGTGCCCCGGCTCTCTATTTCAAAGCGCCGAAACCTGAGCCCGGCGGTGGTTCTCTCTGGGACTTTGCGGCCACCGCCTGCCTGTTCTCGGAACTAGCTCTCCCCTGCTCCGACATTCACGGGCAGCCACTCGACCTCAATCCCGAGGGCGACACCTTCATGAACCACAAGGGTGTGATCTATGCCTCAAGCCCTGAGCTGGCAGCTGGTGTTGCCAGTCTGGTTTCGGGATGAACCTCAGTCGGCGCCGACCACCGTCGGATCGAATGCCAGATAGAGATCGACCTTGTCATCGCCGCAGAGGGTGAGCTCCCCTCCTGCCTTGCCCTTCATCACAAAGCCGTAGGATGCAAAGCCGCGCAGGCCGACATACATCGGAGTCTCATCGTCCACTCCTTCCATCTTTGCGGCGACGGCCTTGCCGTTGGCCCAGGCCATTTCGACAAGCGCGTCCTTGGCTTGCTGATCCTGATAGCTTTTGAGATCCGGCACATGGCAGAGGAAAACCACGCACTCTTCGCCACGATGGCAGTGGGTGCGAAACGTTCCCGCCTTGACGGCTCCACCGTCCTCATCTTCGAACAACATGCTCTGCATGGTGCTCATGGACTCGCCATAAGCCTGCGCCGCCTTCTGGGCCTGTTCGGTGTTGCCGTGGTAGGCAGTGCTAGCACTCGAATTGATGGTGTCACTGGCGGCATCAAAGAGCTTTTTGCCAGGATACTTGGCATCGAGATGCTTCTCGTGCTGGCCTGCAGCAAAAAACAGCACGCCAAGGCCCAGGCCCACTACGGGGAAGATGTAGGTGAAGAACCTCATCGGAATGAAGAACAAGCTGTTGGACTTGACGTGCATCTCGGGCTGACCGGTCTGCGGGTTCATCACGACCTTCGGTTTGTCCAGTGCCTTGGCGACCATCATGTTGAGGGCTGCGGCGGCCGCTCCTCCGAAGGCTCCTCCGACTAAAGCTCCGGCCACGCTGCCAACCATGGCGCCCACAAAGATGCCAACGGCGCCAAACAAAATAACGAGAATTCCCCAGCCACTCCAAATAATCATGATTCAATAGAATTGATAGATGGGCAGGCTAACGGGCCGGATCGTTCCGGCAAGGCAAAATCTGGGGCCTTGCATCCGTGGAATTGACGCGTGGCATATGACCTGCAACAAGGTTCCCATGAAGCGCGGTTCTTCTGGCACCATTCACGGCATCCTGACTGCTGCCAGCGTCCTTGCTTTGTCCATGCTGATTCAGGGCGAAGAGGCCTCGAGCCTTAAGCTGACTGACAAGCAAGGTCGCGAATTGGAAGCGGCCATTTTGGGCGAGGCCGACGGCAAGGTGAAGCTGCGCCGCCACAGTGATGGCCGTGAGTTTTCCATCCCTTTGGATTCGCTCTCGGCCTCGTCACAACAGAGCATCAAAAAGGCGCTCCAAGCCATCACCCAACAGGCAGAAGCTGCCGCCGTGGGAGACCTCGACATCCCCGATCCAGTGCTGGCCCAGCTCAAGACCCGTTGGACCGGCATCAAGGCAGGCATCCCACAAGCGGTGCAGCCCGCCCAATTGCAGATGGGTTTGAGCAAGCTGGTGGACATCCTCATTCTGGAAAACGATTTGATCACAGCCGCATCGCCCAAGGACCCGTCCAGCCCCCTGGAGTGGCCTAAAGAAATTGATCGTCAGACTCAGGATAAGGTTCTGAAGCTGCGTCAGGAGATTCGCGACAAGGAGCGGGGTGCCCTGCTCAAGCGGATGGGAGAGGACCTGGGCAGTAAGAAGTTCAGTAGCAGCCGAAGCGATCGCGAGCGGTTGAATTCGCTCTATGACTCCACCCTCAGACCACTCAAGAGGGATCTCGCCAAAGCGCAGAAGGCTTTGGCGAAGGAGAGAGATTCCAATCTGCCGGACGAACGGGAAATCACGGAGCTGCAGCAGACGGTCGATGGTCTCAATGCCGCCATCGCCAATCTGCGTTTCTGCTTCTTCGGAATCGATGCCGAGGAATGGTGGATTCAGAAAACCAACTGGCCGGAAGACCACGAGGCAGAGGAGCTACGCAAAGAGATCAGCGAGGCACGTCGTAAATTTCACGAGCTGCTGATCAAGGCCGCCAATCACCAGGGTGAGCACGAATACAAACTTGCCGAGATTGATGGTGAGTCGTTCTACAGTGCGAACTTCGGAGTGATGCTCGATGTCTCGGGCAGCATGACCCCCCACATTGAAAAGCTGAAAAAGGACATCGAAGGCAATTTCTCAAGCCCGCTCTACCGCGAGGTGGTGGGCTGCATGCTGCGCGTTGAGGAAAAGGAAGGCCACCTGCGGCCCGGGATGCACGCCGATACCATGTTCTGTATTCAAGAGATGCTGATGATCTATAAGGTGGATACGATCTACTGGTTTTGCGACCTCAACGACCCCCGGTCCGAGGAAGCTCTGCACCACCTGGGCAACCTGCTGCGCCATAGTGGTGCGCGCCTTTTCATCCGCTCGGTCAATCACAAGCCGGACCGCGAGCTCAAGGCCCTGATCGACGATTTTTAGGCGGTCCTGATTTAACGCTTTTCTGCGCCAATAGGCCCGAGCGCCCTCAGGCGCTCGATCTCGGGCTGGATGGCATCGGCCATCACTTCATAGCCTTCAGGAGTGAGATGGGTACCGTCGGTGTAGAGTTCAGATTTCAGCGTGCCATCTTCGTTCATGAACTGGTCCTTCAGGTCCATGAATAAGATTTTCTCGTAAGGGTAATGGTATCCTCCAAGGATCTGATTGGTCTCGTTGACCTTAGACTGTTTCTTGGCGTTCTTGACTGGCAGGATGCCCAAAACAATGAGGCGTGTTGTCGGCAACTCCTCGCGGAAGGCCTGGGCAACCGCACGCACCCCTTCGGCCACATCGACGGGCGAGGTGTCGATACCGAGATCCCACTCCACCTCTCCTTTGGCGCTCTTGGTTACCACGTAATTGTTGGTGCCGCAGAGCAACACCGCGACAAGTGGTTCTTCGCCCTTCGGGAAGTCGAGATTGCCATTGCGGCAGCGATACAACATCACCGGAGTAATATCGCCGGAATTGCCCATGTTGATGGGATTGTGCTTGGCGAAGCGCTCATCCCAAACCGCCTTGCCGCTCTGGCGCAGCAGGGTCCAGTCCTTGGTGATGGAATCGCCAAAGAACACGAGCTTGCAGTCCTTGGCCGCGGCGACTTCGGCATTCACCCGTTCAAACTGACCGTGCCAGTAGCTGTCCTTGATCTCCGATGGCGCACGGGTGCTGGAACAATCCGCCACGGGATCGGTGACATAAGGAATCGTGGGCTGCGGATCGGGCAGATCCACTAGTTCAACGCTCTGCTTGGTGCAGCTCGTGAAGCTCAGTGCCAGGGTGAGGGCAGCGGTCATGGGACGCCAGATGCGTGTCATGCGGGTGTTCATTCGATGCGAGTATGCATGTCTCGCCCAAACCGCACAGAGCTTCTTGATTGGGCAAGGAGTACCGAAATCGCACCCCTCATGGGCGGCATTGACATAGCTCCGCATTCTGAAAGTTTCTTAAGGCGATGACATCGGGCAGTGACCAAGCAGCCGAGCCGGCAAAAAGCCCGCCTCCGCTGCCATCAGGATTCGGCAAGGACTTCGCTCCGCTGGGAGCATCGGATCGCATCATGGCCATGGATGTCCTGAGGGGCCTAGCTCTATTGGGCATCCTGATGATCAACATCATCTACTTCAGCCATCCGATGGACGACATGGCTCTGCGGCACGGTCTCATGCAATCGCCGGTGGATATGGTTGCCGAGTATCTGACTGTGGTGCTGGTGGAGGGCAAATTTTATCCGCTGTTCTCTCTGCTATTCGGCATGGGCTTCGCAATGCAGATGGATCGGTCGAGAGCAAAGGGTCTGAACGACACTCGGTCCTATCGGCGCCGGCTGTGGCTATTGCTGGGTTTCGGGCTGGCCCATGGCATCTTTCTCTGGAACGGAGACGTACTCTTCCTATATGCGCTAACGGGCTTCGGCTTGTTGCTGTTCCGGAACCGCAAGCCCAAGACCCTCATCATCTGGGCCTGCGTCTTTACGGCGATACAAGCCGGGGCTTGGAGCCTCTTCGTCGGATTGTTCTGGCTACTGCAAGCCATGCCGGAGTTTGCAGGCTCCATCGATGAAATCATGTCTGGGGGTGATCAGCATCAGCTGGCACTCGAGCGCGCCTACGTCACCGGAAGTTATTCAAGTGCCGTCGCCTATCGACTTCACACTTGGGTAGAAACGGCGACGTCGCTGCTACTCATGTCAGGCACCTTCGTCGCCATGATGCTTGTCGGCATGCATCCCAAAATGCGGATGGCAATGCGTGACCCCGAATCCATGCGGCCATGGCTGAAAACATGCGCTCTGCGATGCGGCGGAATCGCTCTGATCATCAATGGCTGCTCGGCATTTCTGTTCATGATCGGCCTGAGAGAAGGGAACATGGCCATGGCAATGATCCATCTCGTCATCCTCACACTTGGGGGGCCGCTGCTGACACTCACCTATGTCTCTACCATTCTGCTCTGCGCTGAGAAATTGATGCGCTCACGCGTGGCTCAGGCCATCGGCAGTGCCGGGCGCATGGCGCTCTCCAACTACCTCTTCCAGTCCCTGATCGCCTCTACGCTCTTCTATGGTTATGGCTTCGGGTTGGGAGGTGCATTGAGCCGGCTCGAAACCCTCCTGATGGCCGTGGGGATCTTCATGATTCAGGTTCTCATCAGCCATCTCTGGCTGGAGAAGTTTCGATTCGGGCCGGCAGAATGGTTATGGCGCAGCCTGACCTACCGCAAACCTCAAGCCATGAGGGTTGCCCGGGAGAGTTCCAATCCGTCGTGAGGGCTTAGGAAGCTGCATCGGAGAGAGCCTGGCCTCCCTTTTTGATGTCTTGGCCGATGCCTGCCATGGTGTTGCAGCTGGCAAGAGAGAGGGCGAAGATGGCGGAAGCGGCGATGAGCAGGAGTCGCATGGATTTCATGGGTGAAATGGTTGTGCTGATGCTCGCTCATTGGCCGGCGCTGTCAAGAAAGTGAGAGGCGCGACCATTTGGCCTAAATAAGGCGTCAAACAGGAGCGCAAAAAAGGAACCTGAAAAGGCCTTGCAGATGAATGTACGTGTCAGAAACTTCGTAATCTTAAAATCGCATTGGCTGCGCCTTCCGTCATGTTCCCTCGCCCCAAAGCCCTGAATTCCTTGATTCTGCTGCCGCTGCTGCCCTTCCTGATGGCCAGCGGCCCGGCCTTGGCGGGCAAGATCGACTTCAAGTCTCAGGTGAAACCCATCCTTGAGGCGCGCTGCTACAAGTGCCACGGCGAGGAAAAGCAGAAGGGCCGCCTGCGCCTCGACACCCTTTCCACCGATCTGCTCAACGACCGCCCATCCGCCGAAACCTGGCACGATGTCCTCGATGCCCTCCAGCTCGGTGAGATGCCCCCCGAAGAGGAGCCCATGATCACCGACAAGGACCGTCAGGTCATCGTCGGCTGGATCAATCAGGAACTCGAAGCCGTAATCAAAGCTCGCAAGGGAAGCGGAGGTCGTGTGGTCCTGCGACGCCTCAATCGTACTGAATATCAGAACACCATGCGCGACCTCCTTGGTGTTGAGCATGACTTCGTCGCCAACCTGCCACCTGAAGGCCTCTCCGAAGACGGCTTCCGCAACAATGGAGCCACTCTCCAGATGTCGGACATGCAGTTGGAGGCCTACCTCGCCGCCGCTCGCGAGGGCCTGTCCAAAGCAATCGTCACAGGGGAACGCCCCAAGACATTCAAGCATGTGGCCGGCCAGAAGGCGGAGGCTAATGTCAAGGTCACCCGCAAGACGAAGAATTATATCAAGTCGAGCAAGCAGCTCGATCACAAGAGCATGTTCTCCACCAAGTTGATCGACTACCCAGAAGAGGGATGGGTGGCGATCCGTGTCAGGGCCCGTGGCAAATTGGCCGAAGGTCGCGGCTTCCCCCAACTTCGTGCCACTATTGGCTACCGTGCCGATACCAAGTATCCCCGCGCCCACAGTCACACCATCGACGTGAAGAGCGAGGAGTGGCAGGACTACGAATTCCGTGTGCAGATGGAGGACTTCCCTCTGCCCGCCAAATCTCAGAGCAAATTCCCCGGCCTGCTGGTGCTTATCGACAATGCCTATGGCGAAGGTCGCATCAAGCGACTCGGCAAGCAGCCCAAGGACCAGAACAACGATGTCAAGACACCGAAAGTCTTCCCCATCATTGAAATCGATACGATGGAATTCGAAGGTCCCATCTTTGAGACCTGGCCGCCCAAGAGCCACTCCGCCATCCTCTTCGACTCACCGCTCAAGAGTGACGAGACGGCCTATGCCACCGCCGTGCTCGAGCGCTTCATGCAGCGCGCCTTCCGCCGCCCAGTGAGCAAGGAGGAAACCGCCCCTTACGCGAAGTTCTTTGGCGAGGTGCGTGAAAGCTCCGACAGTTTCGAAGCCGCCATCCGCGAAGCGCTCGCCATGGTGCTGGTCTCCCCAGACTTCCTCTTCATGGTCGAGCCCAGCAACGAGAAACAGCGCAAGGTGACCGACTGGGAACTGGCCTCGCGCCTCTCCTACTTCCTGTGGAGCAGCATGCCCGACGAGCATCTGTTCAAGCTCGCCCGCGACGGCAAACTCAATCAGCCGAAGGTGCTGCAGACAGAGGTCACGCGCATGCTTGCCGATGA
Source organism: uncultured Luteolibacter sp. (assembly GCA_964541125.1). GTDB lineage: Bacteria > Verrucomicrobiota > Verrucomicrobiia > Verrucomicrobiales > Akkermansiaceae > Luteolibacter. The sequence continues at coordinate 24,936 of CAZIPY010000074.1, forward strand.
GCGCTCCTGGGGTTTTGTGGAAGAGTTCTGTGATCAGTGGCTCGATGTCGGCGCCATCGACCGGGTGGCGGTGAATCCAGAATACTACCCCAAGTTCGACAACCAGCTAAAACCGGCGATGCGGGATGAAACACTGCACTTCTTCGCCGAGCTCCTTCACCAAAACCTCAGTGCTCTCAACATCATCGACTCGGACTTCGCCATGCTCAACGAGCCCCTGGCCCGTCACTACGGCATCGAAGGCCCACGGGGCAGCGACTTTGAAAAGGTGCTCCTCAAGCCGGAGTACAAGCGGGGCGGTGTGCTCGGTCATGGAGGCATTCTCCTGGGCAACTCCACTGGTGAAGACTCCCACCCGGTGAAGCGGGCGGTATGGATCCGCGACCGCCTGCTCGACGACCCTCCAGCCGACCCGCCACCGAATGTGCCTGACCTCGACGCCACCGATCCGGACTTCGCCAAGCTTCCCGTGCGTGAACAACTCAAACTTCACCGCGAACAGGCATCCTGTAACGACTGCCACCGCGGCATCGACCCCTGGGGCATCGCCCTTGAGAGCTACGGCGGCGACGGCCTATGGCGCGACAAAATTCTGCGCAAAGAGCCTAATGGCAATGGCATGATGGAACAGCCCGTGGTCAGCGGGACCACCCTGCCCGGTGGCCACGAAGTGGCGGGCGTGGAAGACCTCAAAGCCTATCTTCTCAAGGAAAAGAGTGACCGCTTTGCCGAGGCCTTCACCAGTAAGCTGGTAATTTTCGCGCTGGGTCGTAGTCTGGAGCTTGAAGATGAGAAAGCCATTAAGGCTCTGACCGCCAATTTCATCGAAAACGACCACCGCATCGCGCCACTCATCCAAGCAGTCGTAGCGAGCGACCTCTTTCATCATAAATAATCTCAACCCTCATGAGTCGTAAACCCTGGCACCTCAACCGCCGCACTTTCCTCCGAGGCGCGGGCGCCACACTCGCTCTGCCCTTCCTCGAATGCATGGGAGCAGAGAAAGCCGTTGCCAAGGCCGCAACCCCAAAGCGCTTCTGCACCATCTACTTCCCCTATGGCGTAGCCATGCCGCGCAAAACCAAGGGCGGACAAATGGAGGCAAATTGGGCTTGGTTCCCCAAGGGCGAAGGCAAGGACCACGAATTCAACGACAGCCTGAAATGCCTCGCGCCACTACGTAACCAGCTCTCGGTAATCGGCGGTCTCTCCCACCCCAACGGCCGCAAAATCGGGGGTCACGATTCGGCGGACATCTTCCTCACCGCCGCCAAACTGGAAGGCGGCCAGCTCAAGAACTCGGTCTCGATCGACCAGATGATGGCCGATGAGCTGGGTGATGACACTCGCTTCCGCTCACTGAGCCTTTCGGTCGATGGCGGTGTCGGTCAGGCCTCACGGGCCAGCACCCTCTCCTTCAGCCGCAATGGCCAGCCTATTCCTACCATCCACCAGCCGCGCCTCGTCTTCAACCGCCTCTTCGGCAAGGAAGATGGCAGCGCCTTGGAACAGGAGCGTCGCCTGCGCAACACCGGCAGCATGCTCGACCTCGTGCTGGAAAACTCCAAGTCGGTGAGGCGCCGTCTCGGCAAGCAAGACCAGGAGAAGCTCGACGAGTATCTGCAGTCCGTGCGTCAGGTGGAGCAGCGGGTCGAGCGCTCCGAAAGCTGGCTCGATGTGCCCAAGCCCAAGGTGGATGCCAGCGGTCTGCATCTTGACGCCAACGACGAAACTCCCGGCGAACTGATCAAGACCATGCTAGATCTGATGTTTCTCGCCTATCAGACCGACTCCACCCGCTTCATCACCTATCAGCTTGGTAACATGAACGGCGCCACCTCCATCGCCACAAAGTTCCCGGCACTCCTCGGGCTCGGCAAGAGCCAGCACGCGCTGGCCCATGCCTGGAACAAAACCGGCGGCCATGAGGCGCTCGGTAAATGGGACCGCTTCCGCGCCGAACAGCTCGCCTATTTCCTGAAGCGCATGCAGGAGACCCGCGAAGGAGACAGCACACTGCTCGACAACACAGTGGTGCTCTACGGCAGCAGCAACAGCAATACTCACAACAACACCAACTACCCGCTGGTAGTGGCCGGTGGCTCCAAGCTCGGCTTCAAACACGGTGCATTCCACAAGTTCGGAGCGGAAGTCCCGCTGTCCAACCTCTACCTCACGATGATGAACCGCCTCGGCATGTCGAAGCAGTCCTTCGTCGACAGCACCGGCGAGCTCGAACAGTTGGTGGGATAATCCGCACCGGCTATTTCAGCGCATCGAAAAGGAGGTCGAGGGCCTTCTCCTTGGCGTAGTCCTTGGCGATTTCCTTGGCGTCAGGCAGCCGAGTTTCCAGCCTCACCTTCGGATCAGACAGGGACTCCTGAGTGCTGGCATCCAGAGCCAAGCGCTCGCCGACAAAGAGCTGCTTCATGAAATCCTGATAGAGGCGTGCGCGAACTTCCTTAGGCGCCACTCCGGTGATCTTTTGCAGGCGCTCTTCCATCCAGCGACTGACCTTGCTGCCGGCGATCAACTGCACGTTGGAACGATGCTGTTCGGTGCCCAGTTCGATCCAGGATTCGCCTTTCAGAGCCAGCTCCCAATCGTCCATGACAAGCGCAACCGGCTCGTGAAGATCGATCCGATTGCGGCGATAGCTGCCGTCAATCACCCGGTCACGGCCGAAGGTTAGGCGGGAGGACAGCGGCTGTATGTTGAGCCCGAACTTGTGCAGGGTGTCGGTAACGCTCCACAGCTTGACGATGTACGGCGCCTGAGAACTGACATAGGAATCGGGGCGAATGGCGAATTCAATTTCGGCATCGGGGTCGAGCTTGCCGGTGGCAGGATCATAGAGGCGCACACGAGCGGGGCCCTCGAGGCCAAGCTGGCCGTATTTCTGGCGACCTTTCTTCGCGGAAAAGGCCTCCAAATGAGCCTCAAATTCGAGTTGGGCCTCGTTGACCTTTTCGAGAGCTCCGGGATCGACCCGGATGTCCTTGAGGTCGAAGCGCAGGTCCTTGCCGGTGACTTCCAGCCCGGTCTTTTCAATCAACAGGCTGAAGGAGCTGTCATCGATCAGCAGGCGGTCGAGCTGCGTTGCAAAGCCAGACGCTCCCTTGTCGTTGCCTTCCGCTGCAGGGGCCTTGTCCTTCTGCTTGCCGCCAGGAGCAGCAAAGCGCTTCTCGATATCCAGATCGCCCGCTTCGTTGAGTGCCATGTCGAAGTGCGCGCCTTTGACCTGAAGCTTCGACACCTTGATCTCGCGCGAGAGCAATTCACCCAGTGAGACATCGAAGGCGATCTCCTTCACTTCGATCACGCCGCCATCCAGTGGCGGGCGCTCGTCGTGAGCCACTCCATCCCTCACCAGTTCATCCGGCTCGGCAATGAGCACATCCTCAATGACCACTTTGGCCGGCACCGAGAACAGGCTGACCCGGAAGTCACCGATCTGAACTCGACTGTCGATGGACTCCTCGATCTTGGCGACGAGGAAGTCCTTGGAGAGCACCGCATTATAAGCGACTAGCAGGCCCACCATCAGAGCGACCAACAGGCCGAGCAGAGACCCTCCAATGATGCACCATTTTTTCATGTCATGAGTCTATGGTACTGATGGCCACTCTGTCACGTGACAGGAGAGCTCAGCGTGCAGGACTGCATCGAAACGGCCCTAGAGGGGCTGATGGCGCAGCATCACTTGGCGATGAGCGCCTCGTTGGTCTTGCCGGGGACCTTCTTGTTCTCTTCGAACTGAGGCAGCAAACCCGCTTCGATGGCCTTCTTGAAGGCGGCTTCGGGATCGCGGTTCCAGCGGCGGACAGCACCCGACTTGAAGACGTGGATCTTCTTGCCCTTGTATTCGATGGTGGGCGAATCCGGGGTCACAATACTGTCGGTGTAGACCGGGCAGAACTTCTGGGCCAGCACCTCAACCTTGTCGAGTTCCAGCTCCTTCTCCATGCCCTTAAACTGGGGCAGGAGCTCACCCATCACCTTGATGTAATACTTGGGATTCTCGTTCCAGAGATTCACGCAGCGTTCGCAGCAGAAGAGGACCTTCTTGCCGGCGAACTCGGCGGTTTCGGCCTTGTCGACCTCATCCTCGATCATGATCGGGCACATGGTGTTGGAAAACGCCATGGGCGAGGCGAACACGAGGGCGAGCAGAGCGGTAATCTTGGAGAGGGAGCGCTTTTTCATGGGATCACTCTAAGGTTGATGTGCCGAGGCGCAAGGAGGGATCACCTCGAAAATGAGGGCTTTAATTGCCGTCTCGCGTCTTAAAGGGCGCCAGCGAGAGCAACCACGGTCTCCTGCTTGGAGACGACCACCCCACCGGGCTGCTCGAGCGTGATGACGAAGGCCTTGGGGTCGTTCACGGCAAGGGCGCTGCGGATAGGCACGACCACAGTCTCGGCGCCAGCAGGAATGTCGAAGACTCCTCCATCCACGGGCTTCTCGTCGCGAGCGGGATCGACGATCCAGAGCTGGTACTGCTTGGCTTCGGGGTTGTTCGCCGGAAGTTGGGTGAGGGTCATGTAGCCCTCCTGCTTGTCATCGCTCCAGGTGACTTTCCCGGACATGCCTTCGTAGTCACCGAGGCCTCCGAACTTGGATTCGTAGAGGTCGGGCGCTTCCTTCTCGAGTTTGGCTAGGGCCTGGGCTGAGCTGAGCTGAGGCGGACGGATGACGGTCTGGCCACCGTCATCGGTGACCATTATGCGGGCAACAAGGAGAATGGCGAAGAGCGCAGCGATGCCCCAGGCCAGCTGAAGTGATGACCACGGGCTGCGGCGGGCCTCCATCGGCACGACATTGTCGGGCGCAGGTGCTTTCGGCTCGCTGATGTAATCGGCTTTTCCGTCCTGAAGTTTGGAGAGAAGTCCTGCGGGAAGCTCCTCGTCCTTGGTCTGGAGAAGTTCGGTTTCGATAGCGGCTGCCACCAGTTCGAGGGAGCCATCCGCCTTGCAGCGGGGGTCCTTGGAAAGCTCCTGCCATTCCTTGATCTCGGCCTCGTCGAGATCACCGAGGATACGGCCGGCCTCGAGCTCTTCAAATCGTTGGATGAAATCGTCGTCGCTCATGAGTTGGCAGGGATGGAGGTTTGGCCACCGTCAAGACGGCGGAGAATGTCCCGAACTTCGATCAGGCCGCGGCGCAGCCGCGTCTTGACCGAGCCCAGCGGAAGACCGGTCCGCTCGGCAATTTCGGGATGGGTCATGCCTTCATCAAAGTGAAGAGCAAAAATCTGTTGGGTCTCATCCGGCAGCTGTTTGAGCGCCTGACGGACGTCCTGGCTTTCACAGCTCAGGGAGGGTGAAGCCTCTGTAGAGGCATGGGGGATGGATTCCGCATCGGGCATGGCCTCGAACTGCGGGCGGCGGCTCTCGCGGCGGGCGAAGTCGATGGCCCTGCGCCTAGCCAGCATGCCGACGAAGGTCGACTCGGTGGCAATGTCCGCATTGAAGCGCTTGGCCGATTTCCAGAGATCGGTGAAAGTCTCTTGGACCACGTCTTCGGCAGCCGATTCATTGGCGACGTGACGTCGCGCAATCGACCACACAAGCGGTGCGTATTTTTTGATGCAGTGATCCATGGCGCTTTCCACCCCGCGAGCTACCTGCTCGAGGATGCCGTCGTCTGAATCGTCATGGGGCCGATCAATCACGCGGCGGCAGGCTAGGCTTGGGTGAAGATAGTGTCGATCCCGGATGCCGACATCAGCATCCGGGACCGATCGGTTACCAATCGATTGGTTTACTTGGTGGGGGGAAGGATGACGGTGTCGATGACGTGGATCACTCCGTTGGAAGTTTCGATGTCAGCTTTCACGACCTTGGCATTGCCGTTGAGGGTCAGAGCGTCACCGCTCACCTTGAGAGCGATCTCCTTCTTGTTGAGGGCGGTGGCCTTGTCGAGGGTCACGGCGGTCTCGGCCATCACCTTGCCAGAGAGGACGTGGTAGGTGAGGATGTCGACCAGCTTGGCCTTGTTCTCGGGTTTCAGCAGCTCCTCGACGGTGCCAGCGGGAAGTTTGGCGAAAGCGTCATCGGTGGGAGCGAAGACGGTGAAGGGACCGTCACCCTTGAGGGCGTCAACGAGACCAGCAGCGCCAAGAGCGGCAGCGAGGGTCTTGAAGGAGCCAGCCTCAACGGCGGTGTCAACGATGTCCTTGGAAGCTGCCTTCTCGGTGGCAACGGTCATCATTTTCGGGCTCATCTTCTTGGTCATTTTCTTCGAATGGCAGGACTGGTGGCAGTTGTCCGCCTGAGCGGTGGAGATCAGGGCGAAGAGACCGAGGATGGTGGTGGTAGCGATTGCTTTCATGTTTTTTGGGGGGTGTATTGGTTGTTGGGGGTTGGGGGGAATGCGCCCATCAGGGCTTACAACCATGGTCTTCGTCCAAAATCAGAATCCGGATTCAACAATCGCAAAAAAAAATCACCCGCACCTCAAAGGCGCGGGTGAAAAAGGAGTTTCGGCTGAGTGTGGCGGGAAATTCAGAGGCCCTGCGGCTCTTCGACTCCGGTGTCCATCTCGTAGAAGTCGGCATCGAGATGAGCCAGCGGTTCGCGCAACTGTTCAAGCTCTTCTGCAGGACCGTGAATCTCAAAGCGAATGAGCTCTGACATTTCGAGGAACTGAGCGATGAGGTCGCCGACATTTTCAAGGTGGGCCAATACGCCCTCGGCGCCGATGTAGGCTTCGCGACAGAAGGCAACGTTGCCGTTGCGGGAGAAATCGTAGTAGAGGCAGCCCTCTTCCTCGGAAGTCTTTTTCACGAACTCAGGCATGAGGGCGACAAAGTCCTCGACCATGCCTTCGTGGATTTCGAAATAGGGGTGAATGCTGACGGCTTCGTTGAATTTTCCCATGGCCCTACTCTGTGCTGACGGACGTCTCGCACAAGACGAAATTGGTTGGCGAAAGTTCAGATCTGCTGAGAACGTTTTATCGATGATCATGAAACCCATCACTTTCCTCGCCGCTATCGGCCTCATCGGCCTTCTCGCTTCCTGCCAGCCACACGACCCGGAATTGATGACCCGTCCTGCAAATGACGGAAAAGCGACCCCAAATCCACCCCCGGCCAAGCCCGACCCCGTGGTGGTCGATCTGCTCAAGGGCGATCTTTCCAACAACTGGCGCGGCTTTAAGAGTCAAGAGATTCCCCTCGGCTGGACCTTGGCCGATGGCGTGCTGACCTTCGTGCCGCCAACCAAGGAGGAGCGTGCCGCCGCCCAGGCTGCTGGCAGGAAAGCGGGTGGCGATCTGGTGAGCATTCCCACTTTCGAGGACTTCGAGCTCAACATGGAGTGGAAGATTACCAAGGGCGGCAACAGCGGCATCTTCGTCCGCGCCAACGAGCAATTCGGCAAGCCTTGGCACAGCTCCATCGAGATCCAGATCCTCGACCATACCGGTCTCGACATGAACAACCCCAAACAGGCCCTGCACAACGCCGGCGCCATTTACGACCTCTACCCCGCACACCCAGACTCCTTCGTTCCCGTTGGCGAGTGGAACAAGGTAAGTATTCGCATGGTCGGCACCAAGGTAACTGTCACCCAGAATGGCCAGCTCGTGGCTGACATCGACATGAGCAGCGAGGACTACCAAACACGCTTTAAAGGCTCCAAGTTTCAGCGCATCGCGCCACAGTCCGGCACCTTCCCCTCCGGCTTCATCGGCCTGCAGGACCACGGTGGCGAATGCGCCTACCGCAACATCAGAGTGACCAAGCTTTGAGGCTCACTTCTTCATCGGATGCTCCTTGAGGAGCTCGTCTGGTTTGAGGAAAGTCGTCACGTCCTTGGTGGCGGCGCGCACCTTGGAGACTTCTTCGGGTGAGATGCTCTGAGCCTTGTTGCCGAAGGCATTGCGGACGTAGGTCAGCACATCGGAAAGCTCATTGTCGCTGAGCTGCTTGAAGGCGGTCATGGGAACCTGGCCGGGGAACTCGACCCCATTGACCTCGATGGGCCCGTGCAGGCCGTGGAGCGCAATCTTGATCAGTCGCTCCTTGTCGCCGGTCACCCATTCGGTGCCAGCCAATGGCGGGAATTGGGCAGCGGGTAAGCCCTTGCCGTCTTCCTGGTGGCAGGTGCCGCAATGGCCCTCGCGAAGGTAAATGTCATGACCGCGCGTGAAACGGCCACGGTCCTTACCCTTGAGGTGTCTGGGAATGACCAACTTCTCCACGTCCAGTTTCCAGTCTTCATCCTTAAGATTAGCGACGGCAATTTCATGGGTCTTCTTGAGGAGGTCGTCGGTGAGGTGCGCAGCGGCGACTTTCAGGATCGCAAGGCCATGTTCAGGCGCCATCCATGACGCGGCAATGATGGCCTCCAGTCGCACGCGACTATGGGAATCCGCGGCAGCCTTTTTCAGCAACTCAACCTTGTTAGAGATTTGGCCGCGGGAGTAGCGCAGCACATTGATGGCTGCGGCGCGAGCGCGGTGATCCTTGGAAGTGAAACATGCCTTCAGATAGTCCTCATCAATCTTGCCGGCACCCCAGCTCACCCACAGGGCTTCGAGCACGTGGTGGTCGTAACCGACTTTCTTCTGATCAAGCTTGGCCACCCACTGCTTGAGGGCGGGCAGCACCTCGGCGGCATCTCGGCCGCGCAGCTCACGGCGGGTGCGGTAGCGGCTGCGGGACTCGGGAAGCTTGAGATTGTCGAAGAGGGTGGCGAGTGGAGCACCGGCAATCTTCGCGGGCTTCACCAGTGGGCGCGACGGATAGGTCAGGCGGTAGATGCGGCCGTGTTTGTTGTCGCGGAGTGGATCGCGCGCATTGTGCTGCATGTGACCGATGAGGATGTTGTGCCAGTCGATGAGGTAGAGCGAACCATCGGGTGCGATCTCGAGGTCGGCCGGACGGAAGTTGCCGTCTTCGGAGAAGAGCGCGTCGTGGCGGGCGGTGAGTTTGTAGCCAGTGCCGTTCTCCTCGATCTGGTGCTGCTTGATGCCACGGTAGCCGATGGTGTTTCCGATGAGTACATCGCCCTGAACTTCGTCGGGGAAATGGCGGCTGGACATGAGTTCTACCCCGCAGGTCGGACGGACGATGCCCGTCTTGATCAACGCCTCGGGCGTGGGCGCGAACTGGCCGTAATGGGTCTTCACCGTGCCGGGCAACATCCACTGAAAGTTACGGGCAATGATGTAGAAGGGTTGCCCCCAATCATCGAAGGCCACGCCCCATGGGTTGGGCAGACCGAGGCGGGCGGTCTTCTCCAAGCTGCGGGTACGCGGGTCATAGCGGAAGAAGCCGCCCCCGAAACTGCGGCTTGGTCCGTTGGAGGCCTCCACGTTGCTGTGCAGAAAGGTGCCCTCACACATGTAGATGGCGCCACTGGGATCGGCGCAGAAGGAGGAGATGGCGTGGTGAGTGTCATGATCGTCAAATCCACTGAGGAGAATCTCACGCGAGTCGGCCTTGCCATCTCCATCCGTGTCCTTGAGCAGCACGAGGTGGGGCAGCTGGGCACAGTAAACACCTTCCGGCGCCAACTCGAAACCGATGGGCAGGTGTAGGCCGTCGGCGAAGACGGTCTGCTTGTCCGCTTTGCCGTCGTTATCGGTGTCTTCAAAGATGAGCAACTTGTCGTCGGGACGTGGGTCGCCGGGTTTCCAATGGGGATAGGTCGGCATCACGGCGACCCACAGGCGGCCTTCATTGTCGAAGGCCATCTGCACCGGGTTCTCGAGGAGCGGGAACTCTTTCTCGGAGGCAAACAACTCCACCTTGTAGCCCTCGGGCACTTTGATGCTCTTCACGGCATCGTCGCCGTAGAGGTAGGACTGAGAGCCGTTCTTGCGGCTGACCACGAAGTTGGTCTTCACCGGAGGCAGCTTGTGGGTCTGAGCGTCGGCAGCTGCAAGGTCGTAGTCCTTGAAACGAAGGTCGGCGATGATGGCGTGGTCGCGGTTGATCACCATCTGGCGCAGCTTCTTGAGCTCGTCGGGGTAGTTGTCGGGGCCGTAGGGTTTGTAACGAGTGCCGTAGACATGCACGCCGTTGGGGATCTTGTAGTCGTTGTGCCAGACCCAGTTCTTGTCGTTCACCCGCTCGCGGATGACTTCGAGCTCATCGGGCTTGTGTTTGGATTCACCATAGAGCGTGGTGGCAATGAAGCTACCGAGCTTCTTGTAGCCGGCTTCGTTGAGTGAAGCTCCGTCGACAGTCAGCACTTCGTCTCCGGCAAACCATTCCATGCTTGGCTTAAAGAGGTCGACGAAGCGGATTTCAAGGTCCTTGGCCACCTCGTTCATCGCCTTGGTGTAGGTTCCCAGCAGCCGGTTCTCCTTGTCGCCTACTGGCGTGTTGTAGGTCTCGGACAAATCCTGGAAAGCGATGGGCGAAAAGAGCACAATCTTGGGAGCCTTGCCCTTGAACTTGGAGTTCTGCAGATGCTTGAGGTAGGCCGTCAGCTCCTTTTTGTAGGACTGCACTTCGTCCACTCCTCGGAAGGATTCGTTGAAGCCATAGAAAGCGAAGATGGTGTCGGGCTTGAGCTCGGCCAGCCACTCGTCGGGTGACTTTTCGAAGCCGCGTCCGATCTGGGTGGTGCCATGACGCTCCTTGGTATCGAAACGCTCGACGAACTTCTCCGCCCCGGGAAAAGCCCACGGGTGAGGGCGGGCGGAATGCGGCCAGAACGCAGGCGTGTTGAGCTCATCACAGAGGTTACGGATGACGAGGTCCTTGTCCCTGTGACGAAGGAAGATTTCAGACTCCACATAGCCATGCTGCATCATGCGCGAGCCGAGACCGTTGCCGACGAACACAATTGTCTCATTGGCTTGGTGCACGAGCTTGTCCGCAAAGACGGGGGCTGTGAGCAGGATCAGTGTGGCGAGTGAGGCAACGATCTTCATGAGCAAAAGAGGGGTAGAGGAATACTCTCCCACTGCCAACTTTCTACCACGCAAAGGCTCAGCCGCTAAAGAGCGGCTCCAGAATCACCAATATCAATGGCAATCCGAAGAGAACGACAAGGAGGACACTCAGAATTTTACCTGGGAGATCCAATTGCCTGTAGTCGGCGTAGCCGGCCGGACAGATCAATAGTCTCCAGAATACCCAGAGGTTGAGAAAAGGAACGTAGCGTCCCAGAAACCACCAAGAAGACATGCCGAGGTTGCGCAGTCGCAAGATGGCCAGATAGCTGAATACCACCAAGAGAATGAGATTGCCTAGAATCACCCCGCCCCAAATCCAAAGCTCCATATGCCACTCCTCCGTCATCAAAGGGAAAAACAGCTTTGGACCCATGAGGTAGAGCAAGCCGCACACCAAGAAGGTCAGAAGCCAAGAAAAGAAATACATCATCACATAAGCCAATCGACCAATGCCGGGATGTTCTGATGAAGCCATGGTCATGGATATCAGGAATCCATCGCTCCATCTTCTACAAAGCCGCGCCGAGTTTGTATGAATCCCCTTCCTTCTTGGCAGGAATGGGATGAGCCGTTAGTTTGCGACGATGGATTCGAAGGAGCGCGAGGAATTGTCCGAGCTCAGGCGCGAGCAACAGCGCCTGCAGGGCGAGCTCGCCGGCCTGAATCGCAAACTCCAGGATCTGGAAACACGCTTGGTTCAGGACGAGGAGCTTGGCCAGGCGCCGGCCAAGGAGGCAGCGGCACCGATTACCGATCTTCCAGCGGCACCAGCCAAGACTCCCCCACCCATTCCGGAGGCAGCCAAGAGCGCACAGCCCACCAGCCCCCAAGTCCTCGATGAGGTTGCAAAGGAAAAGGCCGAGGCCGTGCAACTCGAGAGGGAAAAGCCTGCACCAACACCGCCGGAAGCTGCACCACCACCGACCATGGCGAGTGCAAGCCCATCACAAGAAGCGCAAGCACCCACCGCGGACGACCCCCCTTCGCCAAGGCTTCGGGGGGCAAGCGGTGCGGCGAGGAAGGAGCCGGGGGGAGTGCAAGCGTCTTCACCCGGCAGTTGGGAGCTCAACCTCGGCCAAGTCTGGTTCGTGCGCATCGGCGTGAGCCTGTTGCTCACTGGCTTGGTCTTCCTAAGCCTCTACGCCTACAAAAACTGGATCTTCAACGCGACCGCGCTGGTCAAGGTATCCTTCTTTTTTGCCATCTCACTCGCCATGGTCGGTGGCGGTTACTTCATTGAGCGGCGAAAAGAAGAGCTGCGGCAGTACGGCCAAGTGCTCTCAGCCGGTGGTCTGGCCGCGGGATACTACACCCTCTATGCTGCGCACTTTGTGCCAGCCCTCAAGGTCATCGGCAGTCCAATCGCCGTGGCCATCCTGCTCTGCCTGTGGGCTGGCGGCATGCTTGCCTACTCCGCTTGGAGGCAGGGTCGCGTGCTCGCGGTGATGTCCATCGGGCTCGCCTACTACGGCACGGTGATCAACCCCTCGGGATGGATCTCGCTGTTCTCCTCGCTGGTGCTCTCGGCCTCAGCCATGTTCCTGCTCATTCGCTATCGCTGGGCATGGGTCGGCGCGATTGGCCTGATCGCCGCCTACCTTTCTCATGCATTTTGGGCCAGCATGGTGGAACACGAGGTCACTGAATCGGTGCGCATCGTCTACCTCACCTGCACTTGGCTGCTCTTCACCTTCGCTCTGCAGGTACCGCAGTCCAAGGTGATCGCGCAGAATCTGCGGCGCGCCATGTTGGGCATCAACAACACCGCGTTCTGGGGCCTGGTGGTGTTCCACATTCCTAAGCTCTTTCCTTCCCGGTGGTTGGACCCGGAAAATATGACGCTGCACCCCCATGAGCACATTGGCTGGATTTCCATCGGCATCGGTGCGGTCTGGATGCTCATTGGGGCACTGAGTTGGTGGCGAGGTGGATGGCGCAAGGAGTACGTCATGCTCTGGGGTTTTCAGGGACTGCTGGTGTCCACTCTGGGGCTGATGATCGAGGCCTCGGGCTACTCGCGCTTCCTGATGTTGGCCGCCGAAGCCTGCGTGCTGCTGGCTGCCGCCCGCTGGCTCGCCCCCAAGTGGACCCGGCTTGCAGCCATGCTCTGCTTTATGGCGTCCTCGGTGTTTGCCTTACTCGAAGGGCTTCAATTCCTGGGCGATCCCATGCCTCATTGGCTTGGCTACGCATTCACCGCCTTGTTCGGATTTGCGTTCATCACGCTCATGCGCCGTGACGTCGAGCGCTGCAGCGAACAGGACTGTGCTGCTTTCTATGGCAGCCTCCACCGTATTGCCCCGCTTTTCTTCGCTTGGATACCCTGGGGGATTTTAGTCTTCGGCGCCATCCTCCGCTGGGATCCGGAATGGACTGCGATCGGTTTGATCGGCGCACCCCTGGCCGTGGTCGCGGTGAGATTGTTCATTGAGCGCGCAGAGACCCTCGACATCCCCCTACTCTCGCCTTGGGTGGTGTTCTTTGCTGGTGGCTGGTTGCTGCAGCCTCAGCTCGAGCTACCCGGCTGGTCTTTCGCCACCTCCACCGCGCTGCTTGCACTCTATTGGCTGCTCGCTGACTTCCTCCGCTTCAGCTTGAGAGGGCTGCGCCAGGAATTCCCACTTGTGATCACCCGTTGGGCTGAATGGGTGTCCTCCATCGCCATGGCCATCCTGCTTCTGCGCTGGTTGATGCAGGAGGATCACTTCGTGGGATGGATGGTGTGGTCGCCCACAATTGCCATCGCCGGCACCGTGGTCTACCTGCTGACCCGACGCAGCAGCATGGCGATCTGTTTGGTGCCCTTCCATGTGCTCGCCATCTTTCGACTGCTGCTTGAGGCCCATCGTGTTGAGAGCTTCTTAGTGAGTGCCGCTCCTCTGATGGGCGTGCTGGCTCATCTGGTGCTGTGCGAGCTGTGGGTGAAGGAAAAGTTCCGCAATTTCTCCCGCCCGTGGATGGGCCTGGGCATCTGCCTTGCCTTCACCGGCTTCCTGGTGGCGAATGATTGGAATAACCCGGCCTTGTGGGTGACCTTCTCGAGTGCCGCTTGGCTGGCCTACTGCTTCTACCTCCGGCATGGAACATCGGCCATCCTCGGCAGCCTGATTCCCCTGTTCTTCATCTCCTTGGGTTATGCCTTTGATAATCCAGGAGGGTGGAAGGCCTACCTCTGCCTGCCCATCCTCCCGATCGCCGCATTGCTGATCCGCCAGCTCGATTATCAATCCATGAGATCGTGGACCGTCCTGCGCCGAATTGGCGGATTCGTCGGCCTGATTCTACTTGGCGCCAAGCTAAGTCGTCACGTGTTGGAAGTCTTCGACGCGGGACGCGCAATCAGCTGGGGTCTCTATGCCGTGTTGTTGTTCGCCGTCGGACTGGTATTCACCGACAAACTCTTCCGCCGCTTCGGCCTGTTCTATCTGCTGATTGCCGTCATCCACATCCTCACGGTCGATGTGATGAAGCTCGATACGCTCGGCCGCATCCTCAGCTTCATCGTTCTGGGTGGAGTGCTGCTGCTACTCGGCTTCCTCTACAACCAGTATCAGGAGAAGATCCGCAAATATCTCTGAGAAAGTCCGACTTATCCACAATGTCACGGCTGGATTATTGACGGACAGGTTAGGTCCGTCATTGTGTGGGCATCATGACTGATTCAGATTCAGGAGAGTCCATCAGACCCACGGAAGACCGCCCCAGCTTCAGCTCGCTGGGCGCCAACTACAAACCCCCGAGCTTGGAGGAGGTTCAGGCCCTCGTGCCACGTGACGAAGTCATCAGCTTCATTGGCCATGGCGGCATGGGCACCTACTACAAGGCACATCAGCCACGCCTCGACCGGATGGCAGCCATCAAGGTGCTAATCGTCGATGCCGTACTCGATGCATCCCTCATCGAAGATTTCAAAGACGAGGCACGGGCCATGGCCAACCTCACCCACTCCAACATCATCAAGATCTACGATTTCGGCGAGACGGACTCGAAGCTGTTCATGGTCATGGAGCATGTCGAAGGGCAGACCCTCGAAAACCTCATTCAGCATCGAGGTTTCGGCATCAAGGACATCGCGGACATGTTGTTGCAGGTGTGTGAAGCACTGCATTCGGCACACAAGGAAGGCATGCTCCACCGAGACCTGCGACTCGGCAACACCATGCTCGACAGCCATGGCTGCATCAAGGTGGGCGACTTCGGCATGGCTCGACTCATCGGAGAAGAGCTCTTCCGCCGCAACTTGCTGGAGGAAAACCAGGCGATGGGAACCATGGAATACCTCGCACCCGAACAATGCGTGGAGGGGGCTCCGGTGGACATCCGAGCCGACATTTTCTCAGTGGGAGTCATGCTCTACAAACTCGCAACCCGCACTCTGCCCAAGGAGCGCTTCGTGCCGCCCAGCCACTTCGCTCCGGACATCAATCCCTTGGTGGATGAGATCGTCATCAACTGCATGAACCGCAGGCCAGAGAATCGCTACCAGAGCATCAAGGAGCTGAAGGCCAAGCTCAAGCGCCTGAAAATTTGAGCAGACATCAAGACGGGCGAATTCAGGCACCGGCCGTGAGACCACCCTCGCTGACTACTTCTTCTTTTTGCGCTGACCTCCGCCACCACCAAAGTACGGGTGGCCGTCGAACTCGAGGGTCTTGGGGTTTTTCACCCGTGGGTCCTTGAGTTCAGTCAGACGTTGGTCGAGCTGCTTCTGCAGTTCGGCGAGTTGCGCTTTGTAGGCAGGATCGGCAGCAAGATTGTGGATTTGGTCCGGGTCCTTGTTCACGTCGTAGAGCTCGTGCTCGGGACGCTTGTCAAAACACAGTTTGAAGGAGCGTTTGTGTTCTTCGTCTTTCTCACGGTTCTCAAAAATGTACGTCTTGGTCGGGCCGCCGTCGCAATCGGCATACCATTGGCCGGGTCTGAATGTATTTTCACTGCCGGTACCCGCTGGCCACCAATCGGGTTGATAATTACGGATGTAGAGGAAGTCGCGAGTGCGGATGGCGCGTGAGGGATAGCCGCCCATGTTCGGCATCTCCTGGGCGGGCACGTGGCGCTCGCGGCCAAAGACGATGAAGGGGTTTTTATCTGGCTCAATGAGGCCGGACTTCTCGCTTTTAAGAAGGCCCGCAAAGCTCTCGCCGGTCATGTCTTTGGGCACTTCCACTCCGCAAAGTTCGAGAAGGGTCGGCGCCACACCGGTAAATGAGATGAAGTCCTCCACCACGCGACCCGCTTTCATTCCCTTGGGCCAACGCACGGCGAAGGGCACGCGCGCGCCACTGTCATACAAGTTGCCCTTGCAGCGAGGGAAGGGCATGCCGTGATCACCCGTCATGATGACGATGGTGTTCTCCAAGAGACCGTGCTTCTCCAGCTCGGCCATGGCACTGCCGACCAAGGCATCCCAGCGCTGCACCTCGAAGTAATAGTCAGCGACGTCGCCACGCACCTCTGGCGAATCGGGGTAATGCTTGAACATCTGCACCTTGCTCAGGTCGATGCCTGCTTTGGCTCCCGCACCCTTGGCAAAGCCACGGTGCGGATCGCTGGTCGCCAACCAAAAGAAGAAGGGCTTGTCCTTGGCGTCGGTTTTCTCAAGGAAATCGGCGATGGTGTTGAAGGTGGGGCCGGCGGGATGCTGGCCGTGATGCGCCTGCCAATCCTGAATGCGTCCGGGTCCCCAGGTCTTGGGCTTGTTCTGGCCGATGACGTAACCTGAATCATGGAGCAGGTGAATGTAGCTCTCGTGCTCTATGGGCAGGGAGCTCCAGAGGTTGGCGCCGGGGCCGAGCTGCCAGTGGTACTTGCCGGTGATCACCGCATTGCGGCTAGGAGTGCATGAGGGACTGGAGACGTAGGTGTGCTGAAACAGGGCACCCTCCTTGGCGATGCGGTCGAAGGTTGGCGTCTTGATGGCTTTGTCTCCGTAGGCGCCGGCGTGCGGCCAGCCCCAATCGTCTGCCATGCAGAAGAGGATGTTGGGGCGCTGGGTGGCGGGCTTGGAGTTCTCAGCATCAGCAAGCACGAGGCCGGCAAACAGAGTGAAGGCAGAAATCAGAAGTTTCATGGGCAGATCAGGATTACAGGCAGATGGCAGGCAATCTACCAAGGGAATGATTCAGATTGTATGGAAAGATGAACTCAAAGTGTCTTCTTTCAGTACCAGATTGAAAGGCCCTCGACTCGCTGCCGTAAACCAGAACAAAGTGATTCTCATGAGCCTCTCCAAGCTGACCTCCCTCTTCTTCGTGGCAACATTGGCCACGGCTCTCGCCACTACTCTCGCCAATGCTGAGGGCGCCAAGCCCGCCACCCAGCGCCCCAACATCGTCTGGGTCTTTTCCGATGACCATACCCAGCAGTCCATCGGCGCCTACGGCAGTCATCTGGCCAAACTCAACCCCACTCCCAACATCGATCGCCTGGCCAAGGAGGGCATGCGCTTCGACCGCTGCTACGTCGGCAACTCCATTTGCGCCCCCGCCCGTGCCACACTCCTCACCGGCAAGCACAGTCACAAGAACGGCAAGTTGACCAACGGCGGTCCCTTCAACCAAGACCAGCAGACCTTCCCTAAACTACTGCAGAAGGCCGGCTACCACACGGTGATGATCGGCAAGATTCACCTGCCGGGTAAAATGCAGGGCTTCGATTACTGGGAAGTGCTTCCCGGTCAGGGCTCCTACTATCAGCCAACCTTCATCACCGAAGAGGGCAACACCCAGTACAAGGGATACGTTGCCGACATCATCACCGACCGCGCCATCAATTGGCTCAAGACCAAGCGCACCGATGACAAACCTTTCATGCTGATGGTTCATCACAAGGCCACCCACCGCACCTGGAAAGCGGCACCCCGCCACGTCGGCCTCTACGACGACATCACCATTCCCGAGCCCCCCACCCTCTTTGACGATTACTCCACCCGTGGTGTGGCCGCGCACAAGCAGGACATGAGCATCTCTAAGACCATGCGCCTCAACGTGGACCTCAAGGTGAAGAGTGACGAGGACAAGGCGGCCGGCTTTGCCAAGTACGGCAAGAACAAGGGGCTGCCTCGCGGCGAGCCCGGCGCCTACTACCGCATGACCGAAGAGCACCGCAAGATTTGGGATGGAGCCTACGACCCTCGCAACAAGGCCTTCTTCGAGGCGAAGCTTGAGGGTGATGATCTCGTGCGTTGGAAGTACCAGCGCTACCTCAAGGACTACCTGCGCACCGCCAAGAGCATTGATGAAAGCATGGGCACCATCCTCGACTACCTCAAGGAAGCCGGACTCGATAAGAACACCATCGTGATGTATTCCTCTGACCAAGGCTTCTACCTCGGCGAGCATGGCTGGTTCGACAAACGCTTCATGTATGAGGAAAGCTTCCGCACACCACTCTTGGTCAAATGGCCCGGTACCATCAAGCCGGGTTCCGTGAACAAGGACCTGGTGCAGAACATCGACTTTGCCAGCACCTTCCTCGACCTGGCCGGCGCACCCATCCCCGACGACTTGCAGGGCGAGAGCATCGTGCCGCTGTTTAAGGGCAAGGCTCCGGACGACTGGAGAGACAGCCTCTACTATCACTACTACGAGTATCCCGCTGTGCACTCCGTACGCAAACATGAGGGCGTGGCGATGGAGCGCTACAAGCTGATCCGCTTCTATGGCCAGGACGTACCCAATGGCGAGGAGTTCGAGTTCTACGATCTCAAGACCGATCCGCAGGAACTCAACAATGGCTACGGCAAGCCAGAGAACGCGGGACAGATCAAGGCGCTTAAGACCGAGTTAAAAGCCCTGCGCAAAAAATACGACGTGCCCAACACACCCAAGCACGGCGGCTCTCCTGATGCAGGTTAAGCCGCTCTATGGCTTGGCGGTCAGACTGAGGATCGCGACCTCCGGTCGACAGGCGAAGCGCACCCGCAAACCGACTGTCCCCAAGCCACGTGTAACAAAGAGGTTCGACCGGCCCTGTTCATAGGCCCCCTCGAGGTACTTCTCCCCGTAGGCCACACGCGCCGGAGCATACCCCACGAACGGCACCTGGCATTGACCTCCATGGGTATGGCCGGACACTTGCAGGGCAATGGGTCGGCGCTTGATCATCTCGTCGAAAAAGTCGGGTTCGTGAACCATGGCGACCACCGGCACCTTTGAAGGAATGCCTTTGAGTGTGCGGTCGGGATCTGGATCGCCCAACCAGACATGATCGGTCGCGGCGATGGCCAAGCTTCCTCCGCGTGTCTGCACACGGGCATGCTGATTCACCAGGAAGCCAATCCCATGTTTCTCGAAGCTCCTTGAGATGTAGCCGGTCCGATCCGCCCAACCATCATGATTGCCCAGACAGGCAAAGACTCCCAATGGCGCTTGGAGGTGTGAGAGGATGCGCAACATGGGTTCCACGACTGCCGTTGAATGATCGATATAGTCGCCAACAATGGTGATCAGGTCCGGCTTCTCCCTGAGCAGGGTGTCGACCGCCTCTTCAAGCAGAGCTTCGTCATGGTCGGGTTTGAAATGGATATCGCTAATCACCCCGATACGCAGACCATGAAGCCCTTCACCCGTGCCGCTGCAGATCACCTCTTTGTGGGTCACGCTCAACCAATTGGGACCGAGCAGAAAGGCATCCGCCACACAGGCAGATCCGGCGCCCGCGCCTGCCAGCAAGAGGCCCATGGCTCGCCGGCGAGTGATCAGACGAGGTTTTGTGCGTTCATCTTTGGGATCCATGAATGATGCTCTCTTCCCATTGTGAAATTCTCACGAGATTGCTGTGAAATTACCGTGAAATCAAGAATTCGGATGGATCGCCCCCGGCCTTGAAACCGAAGGCTCAACTGTGCGACGCTTGGATGACCATGAAGGCGCTTCTATTCCTTGCCTCAGCACTGTGCTTCGGGCTGCTCGCAAGTTGCTCGAGTTATACGGAACTCGGTTACCAAGCGTTTGAGCGCGACCTCGGTGGTGGCAACGAACTGAGCATCACCACTTACCCAGCTGGCTTCCCGACCGAAACCGGGCACACCCCTTATGTGTCCTCCACCATGAAGTCAGCTGACAAGGTCTACTTCCAAGTCCACATCCGCGATGCCAAGAAAAAGCCCGGGCCCAACCTGCAGGTCAAGTCCGCCACCATTCACTCCTTTGATTGCATCATTGCCAACAAGTCCTGGACCCCGCTCATCAGGGACTTCAATGGCAGCTTCTGGATGCAGGGCAACCCCAATTACGACACCATTATGGCCCCGCCCATTCCCCGCTTGGAAGACGGCGTGGTTCGCATCCGCATTGACTTCAGCGTGAATGGCAAGCGCCAGCAATTCGAGGGCCCCATGCCAGCCAGCAGCAAGACCACTCCCTATCCGCTCTTCCTTCGCAATAAGGGGATTTAGGCGCTTGTTCCCGGGCGCTTGCACTCCTCCCTCCGACTACGTCGTCGAGTCGTCGTCCGCTGTTGTATCTGAATTCTCCCACCTACACAAATCGTGGAAACCAATCACAAACCATCACTGCCCGTCATCCTGATCCTGCTGTTGATTGCAGTGAGTGGTCCGCTCGGGCTGTGGCTGCTGCGGCAGGAGGAGACGCCCGCCATCGAGGTGCAGGTGTTGTGCTTCAACATCCGCAACGGTCATGGCAAGGATGGTGATAATCGATGGGAGCTGCGCAAGGATCTGGTCGCTGATGTCATCGCCGCCAACAAAGCTGATGTCATCGGCCTGCAAGAGGTCTTCCGCTTTCAAATGGATGACTTGCTGGAGAAAATGCCCACCTACGATTGGGTCGGGGTCGGACGCGATGGTGGGTCGTGGGGAGAGCATTGTCCCATCCTCTATCGCTCTGAGCGCTTCGAACTCATCGACACGGGCACCTTTTGGCTTTCTGATACACCGGATCGACCCTCCACCCACTGGGGCAACTATCACCGCCGCATCTGCACTTGGGCCTGGTTGAAGGACAAGCAAAGCGGTCGCGCCTTGGTGGTCTACAACACCCACCTCGATCACCGATCTGAAACTGCGCGACGCAAGGGCGTGCGCCTGATCATGGAAACCATTGCGGAACAGTCCCCTGATGTTCCCGTTGTCTTCTGCGGAGATTTCAATGCCGACGAAGACAGCGAAGTGATCGCCTATCTCAAGGGCAAGACTTCGCCCGCCAATCCGATCCCCATGATCGACACCTGGCGCGTGATGCACCCCAACAATCCTGAATGCGGCACGGTCAGCCGCTTCACGGGCAGTATGGAGCCCATGAAGATCGACTCCATCTACACCACCCCAGAACACGAGGTGTTAGGAGCGGAGATCATCCGCTTCAACCGAGACGGCCGCTACCCGTCCGACCACTATCCGGTGGATGCCCGACTGAGATTGAAGTAGATTTTATAGGGCTTGCACTCCTCCCTCCGGCTTCGCCGTCGAGTCGTCGTCCGCTATTCTAGCCCGCGGACGACCACCCTTCGCCAAGGCTTCGGGTGGCAAGGCGAAGCAAATGCAAGCGCCGACCCCGCGGACGACCAACGGGAGTGCAAGCGCCTAAGATGAGTGCAAGCCTTAGGCCCTACTTAAAATCCTTCTCTGTATACGCCTCCACCCGGTCCTTGGTCTCCTCGCGCACCTGCTTCACCACACTCGGATTCACCGGCTTGGCCTTGTTGCCCCAGGAGTTGCGAATGTAGGTCATCACATCCGCAATGTGGGCATCGGTGAGCAATGAGTTGTCCTTGATGCCGGGCATGGGCGCAGCCGGCTTGTAGACCTTGCCGTTCACGGTAACCGGGCCGGTCATGCCGTGCAGCAGAATCTTGGCGAGGCGTTTCTCGTCTCCCGTGACCCATTCAGACTTGGCGAGTGGCGGGCCGAGGTTGTCCATGCCTTCTCCCTTCTCGCCGTGACAACCAAAGCAAGCGGCCGCCATGACGTAGTGCTCCTTTCCTCGCTTGAAGGCGGCAAGCTCGGCGCCCTTGAGATGTGCGCCCTCGGGAATGACCTTGGTTGGTTTCTTCTTGGTGGCGGCGGTGAGATGCTTGATGAGGGTCTGGTCTTTGATCTCGGGATGCTTGGCCTTAAAGTCGTGGACGTCCGGACCGAGGCCGCTGATGAGTGCCTCCTTGAGGTAAGGAGCCTTAGGGTTCTTGTTGGTCAGGGCGAGGGCGTCATCTGTGAGGCCGTTGGCGGCCATGCAACGCACTAGGGCCTGAAGATATGGAGACTCAGGAGTGATCTTGATCAGGCATCCTTTCACCACCTTGGAGGCCGGCCGCAGATTAGAGGCCACATTGAGCGCGGCCCGGATCACATCCGGATCGCCAGATTGCATTGCAGCGAGAAAGGCTGCGTCCGTCATGCTGCCAATGCCTTCCATCGCCCATAGGGCATGGATCTGGCCGAGCTTGTTTTTCCCATTGGCGGCGATGGGAGTCAGGACAGCTGCAGTGGATTCATCACCAAGCTCAACAATCAGGCGCTGGGCGGTGTCGCGCACCGTGCCATTGGGATGCGCGAGGAAAGGTGCCAGTTCGGCAGGTGACTTGCCTTCCAGCTTGGGCACTTTGGCGAGTGGGTTCTTGTCGTACTTCACCCGGTAGATGCGGCCGGTGTTGGGCTTGGGCTTATCGAGCCCACGGCTTTCATACTGCTTGCGGAGATAGGTGGTCAGGTAAGCGCGGTGCTGCAGCAGACCGAAGACCATGTCGACAATCCACAGCGAACCATCGGGCGCGGTGTAGGCATTGCAGGGCAGGAACCATTCGTCCGTGCTGGCAAGAAACTCCTCCTCACCGTAATGATGAGTTCCTTTCGGGCTGTTCCACTGATCGCGTTCAATGCGGATGGCCTTCACCAGATCGGCGGAAGGTTCGGTGACAAAGGCCATGCCCTGCATTTCCTTAGGGAAATTCTGGCCGCGATAGATGGCCATGCCGCTGGCGGCGGTGGCGCTCTTGAGTTTGCCTTCCTCATCCAGCATGCCCTTGCGGTAGGCACGATTTACACCCGGAGTCATGCGGATGGGATGCACCGCATTGCCGCCGAGGCCTCGCTTGGGCATGCCACTCGCAACGTAGTCGGGATTGCCGCGGAAAAAGTCGGGCACGAACTGTTCACCGGTCAGCAGATTGGAGTTGGTGTTGTGGTAGATACGGCCGTGGTTGTCCTTGGCCAGGCCCCATTGGCCGCGGCCGTCGCTGGTGCCCATCACCCACTTGCCATCCACGCGGCGATAGCGGCGGTTGGACTTGGCGTTGTAGTACCAGTTGTCGTGACCGTAGAGCAGACCGTTGCCCTTGTGCTCAGGATTGCCGCCACGGGCGTAGGTGGCATCCACCACGATGGGCTCACCCACCGGCTTGAGGCCATTTCGTTCGATGAAGAGCAGTTTGTCGCCGTCCGTATACAAGCAGCCGTCGTGAGTGACGGCCACGGCACGCGGTAGCACCAGACCATCGAGGAAGGTGGTCACGCTTTCGTAGTGGCCGTCGCCGTCCTTGTCTTCGAGCACGCGGATGTGGCCGGTGGGTTCGTTCTCACCCGTGCCATCGAGATTGGGCATGTAGCTACGCATTTCAGCGGTCCACACCCGGCCGTTGGCATCGAAGGCCAGTGCCACGACCATGAAGACGCTCTCTTCCGGGGCGATGGACTCGATGCTGAAACCCTCGGCAATCTTGAAGGAAGCGATGGCGTCCTTGACGCTGAGGTAGGGCGAAGGCGGAATCTTGTCGGCGGGAATGGGATCGACCTGAACGGTGCCCTTGCCGTCCTTGCGGTCGCCCTGCTGGGCAAAAGCGATGGAGGAGGAGAGGAGCACTCCTGCGGCGAGAGCGATGGAAATCTTGGGGAGAGGGGCCTTTTTCATGAGGAAACGGAGCTTTTGGTTACGACATGGAGACATGGGCTCTATCGTAGCACAAGTGGCACGAAGAAATGACGGGGTGACAGAGCATGCCCAAATCCTCCAGTATTCACAGCCATGAAAGCCCTCTCCCTGCTCGCTGCCCTGCTGATCTCGCTTGGCATGGCTCAGGCCTCCGAAGAATTGCTCAAAGGAAAGAAGCGCATCCTCTTTCTGGGTGACAGCATCACCCAAGCCGGCGGCTATGTGACGAACTTCGATGCCTGGCTAGTGAAGAAGTATCCGGATCAACGTTTCACAGTCATCAATGCCGGCGTGAGCAGTGAGACGATTTCGGGCCTCAGTGAGAAGGGTCATGCAGGTGGGAGATTCCCCCGCCCCGACCTGCACGAGCGTCTGGGGCGCGTTCTGGAGAAGTCCAAGCCCGATCTCATCATCGCCTGCTACGGCATGAACTGCGGCATCTACAAGCCACTCGATGAAGAGCGCTTCAAGGCCTACCGCGACGGTCAGATCAAACTGCATGAGGCTGCCAAGAAGATCGGTGCGGAAATCGTGCACGTCACCCCTCCCATATTCGACAACCACGGCAAGGAAGGCTTCGACTATGATGACGTGCTCACCGCCTACTCTGCCTGGCTGATGAAACAGCGCCAGCAAGGCTGGCAAGTTGCCGATTTGCATTCCGAAATGCGGGCCAAGGTCGATGCCAAGAAAGCCAAGGACCCCAAGTTCACCGTACAACGCGACCGCGTCCATCCCAACGGACCCGGCCATCTGATGATGACGCAAAGCCTAATCGCTTTCTTCGATCCCTCCTCTGCGGCAAATGGCGATGTTCCGCAATACTTGCCATCAGCCGAACAGTTCAAGGCGATTTCCCAGCGCATGAAGCTGTGGCAAAAAGCCATCCACGCCGAGACCAATCCCAAGCGCCCTGGCGTGCCGAAAGGCGGAACGATGGAGTCTGCAGCCGAGGAAGCGAAGAAACTCGAAGCTCAAATCTACGGCGAGTGACTCAGTTGCTCATCGAAGCCACCCAAGCGTCGAAGTTCTGCGAGCCATCGATGAGTTCGGCGGCCTTGAGCTGAGCCTTGATCTGTCCTGCCTGCTTCGCCTGATCACGCAACTGCGCGAGCTTGGTCAGGTAGGAAGTGTGAATGGCCTGCAAGGCAACCACGTGTTCGCGGTCGATGCGCGCCTGCTTGTCGATGATGTAGTTGCAGAGCTTGGCCATGAAAGGCGTCAGCCTCGCCCCAGAAGCATCGATGGTCTCCTTGTGCAGACGGTTGTTCTGCACGCATTCCTTGAGCGTCTTCATCTCTGGCCGAATGGCATCCTGATCGCTCTTCTTGAGGCCGCGGATATGAGCGTCGAGATCCCAGGCCAGTTTGTCGGTGTTCTTCTTATGGTTTGCCTCCTTGTCGACTCCAGCCTTGACCACCAGCTCCTTGGCCCGGGTTTCGAGTTCGGCGATGGCCTCACCAGGTGATGCTCCCTGATTGGCTGGAGCCTTGTTGCTTTCCTTGTCCTTGCTCCACTCGATGATGAAGCCGGAGGCGGCAGCGGACTTGCCTTGGGCATCCACGCCCACACCTGCCTTCAGCAGCATGGCAGTGTCAGCCTCACCGGCATTGCGCTCATTCAGCCATGCCACGGCACGCCACGGCTCTTGGGTCGTCCAGACCCAGCTGTCGCCGGCTAGGTGGCCACCGGTCCAGAACTCGGTGGCAGAGGGACAGGTCGAGGCTGCTTTCTGCAGCTCGCCCAGCTCCTTCTCATCGGACAGAACCGCCAAGTGGCCACCGGCCGACTCAGCCAATGCCTTGGCTTCCTCCCAAGTGCATGGGTGGGACACGGGAAGATAATGGCGACTGCCCGAGACCACAGTGCCGAGAGGATATGATGGGTTCGATGACTGGATCGAAGCCGCCGCGGAAGCCAATCGCGCTTCGAGACGGGTCGGGTCCGAACCGTCGGCGCGCCATTGGATGACGAAGAACTTGGTTTGCGAGGGGTCTGCCGTGCGGAAGACGTCCTGTCCATCCATCCAAACATGACTACCACTGCCAGAGATCCCTCCCTCCGGACTCCAGGCCTTGCCGTCGAGCAGGGCGAAGGAATCTGTGCCACTGCGTGCAGCACCCAACCAAACATCCCGGCCTCTGACATGCTCGGCCTTGCGCCAGCTCATGTCCGGACTCGGAAGGGCCAAGTAGCCACCATGCTTCTTGGCGAAGGCGAGAGCATCCGTCCACGTCATGGCCTGCTCGACGATGAAGT
Source organism: uncultured Luteolibacter sp. (assembly GCA_964541125.1). Taxonomy (GTDB): domain Bacteria; phylum Verrucomicrobiota; class Verrucomicrobiia; order Verrucomicrobiales; family Akkermansiaceae; genus Luteolibacter. The sequence goes on from CAZIPY010000074.1 coordinate 50,996, forward strand.
AGTGATTCTCTCCCTTGGTGATGGTGTCCATCGGCAGTTCGCTGCGGCTGCCCTGCACCAGCGCATCTCGCAAGCGCTCTAGCGAATCCATGGGAGTCTCCGCGTCTTGGGGAAATCCGAAGTCTTCGGGTAGAGTGCTATTGGGTGGAGTTGAAGGTTCAGGTTGGGGCGTAGGCTTTGACGGGTTCTGAACCATCTCAAACCGATTGATGACGATGGGCTCGCCTCCACCCTTTTTGCGTTTTGCCTGCTCGCTGCGCTCCTCCTTGAGCGACTGACGGTAACTCCAAACCTGATGGATGGCGATGAGCAGCACTAGGATGGCGATGATTTTCACCAAGGGCGTGTTGCTGGCCTTGAGAATTTTCGCCGGCATGGTCTTGGCCGGAGCATTGGAACGGCCACGACCGCGTCGACCACTGCCAGCCCTACGGGGAGCCTTTGCCGGGACCTTCCCATCAGGTTCGGCAGGCTTCTTCTCGAGAGTCTTCTCTTCCGCGGTCTGTGGCACCACAGGGACAGCCTCCTTGTTGCCCTTGGCCGCCTGCCTCAGACCTTCGTAGAACTTGAGAGCATCCGTTCCACGCTTGGCAGGATCGTTCGAAAGCGCCTGGAATAGAACCTCATCCACGCCTTCGGGTGTGCCTTCCAGCGAGGAAGGCCTGGGCCCGCCGAAGCGATAGGGCGTGGCGGTGATCAGCTCATAGAAGATCGCAGCCAGCGAATAGATGTCTGAGGCATGGGTCGGGGCTTCACCATCCAACACCTCGGGTGCAGTGAAGTGCTTGGGCACCTCCACGCCATCCACGGTGTGGACATCCGGCCCGAGGCCAAAGTTACCGATCTTGGGGGAAGCCTTCTGGGTGAGCAGAATGTCATACGGACTGAGATTGCCATGAACGACTTCCTTTTCATGGGCATGAGCGACACCCTCACAGGCCTCCTTGAGGATGGTGAGCGAGAGAGCAAATTCAATCGCCCCACCCTTCATGGAGCGGGCCAGCGATTTGCCAGGCACGAACTCCATCACCAGATAGGGCATGCCGTCGGCAAAACCTGAATTGTAGAGGCTGATCAGGTTGGGGTGACGCAGCCCTGCCACCGATGCCGTGCAGTTGGCGTAAAGTCGCTTGAAGCTCGGATCATTGGCGACCAGCGGTGAAAAGACCTTCAGTGCAACTTTGCGGTCCAACGACTTCTGGGTCGCATAATACACCGCGCCGCGCTCGTTCGACGCCAAGATGTCATGAAATTCGTATGCCGGAATCAGGGCATGCATGCCTTCGAGGGAAGGCGCTTTGAATTCGGGGTTAGACATGGGAAGAGGGCTTGCGGATGGGGGGGCGGCGGCTCTGCTTGATTCCAGCCTGTCAGCGCTCGCCGTCAAGGGTTCTGTCTAGCATGACCTGTACCCAAAAAGGCACTCAGGCCCAAATTTGGTGCCAGACTCCACCGCATCCAGCTGTAAGTCTGTCAGACCATCACTGGTAAACCCTTTTGATGAAACGACCGAGCCACCCCATCCCCCGATACACTCTGGTCAGTGTGTGGGTCCTGTCCGCGCTCCTCTGCCTTTGCTTCGCCGCCGACAAACCCAATATCATCATCATTTTCACCGATGATCAGGGTTACGCTGACCTTAGCTGCTACGACAATCCCGGCGACATCAAGACTCCGGGTATCGACCGCATCGCCAAGAACGGAGTGCGGCTGACCGATGGCTATAGCACCCACCCGGTCTGCGGCCCATCGCGTGCCGGCCTGATGAGCGGCCGCTATCAGCAACGCTTCGGCTATTGCACCAACAAGGATGTTTTCAACAAAGGCTTCGTCCAACAGACCACCATGCCTCAAGTGCTCAAGGAGTCCGGTTACGTCACCGGCATGGTCGGCAAGTGGCATTTGGGACGCATCGAGAAGGAACGCTGGCCCAGTCAGCGCGGCTTCGACGAGTTCTACGGCTTCCTCTATAGCATGCGAGGCTACTTCCAAGTCGAGGGTGGCAACAACCCGATCTTGCGCAACAACGAACCGCTTCCGGAGCCGGGAATCTACCTGACCGACGCCTTCAACAAGGAGGCCGTCGCCTTCGTCGACAAGCATGCCGGCAAGAAGCCCTTTTTTCTCTACCTCTCCTACAACGCCCCGCACTATCCGCTCGAAGCCAAGGAAGAAGACATCAAGCTCTTCGATACGGGTGACGAAAAACGCAACGTATACCTCGCGATGATGAAGTCGGTGGACGAAGGCGTGGGCCAGGTGCTCGACAAGCTCGAAGAAAAGAACATAGCGGACAACACGCTGATCTTCTTCCTCAGCGACAATGGCGGGCTGCCCGACAAAGGTGGGCGCAACGGCGTGCTGCGCGGCAAGAAGGGTGAGATGTTTGAAGGCGGCATCCGGGTGCCCTTCTTGGTCAGTTGGCCCAAACAACTTCCAAAAGGAGCCGTCAGCAAGGTTCCAGTCATGGCCTTCGACATTTTCGCCACCTCTGTTGCAGCAGCAGGCGGCAAGATGCCCGATGATGGCAAAGTCTATGACAGCCGCGACATGCTACCCTACCTTAAAGGCGAGAAGGAAGGCTACCTCCGCCCCACTCTCTACTGGGGAGCCGGTGGCGAGAACCGTTGGGCCATCCGCCACCAGGATTGGAAGTTGGTGAACGCCGGCAAGAAAAGTGACGCGATCATGCTATTCGATCTGAGCAAAGACATCGGCGAAACCACCGACCTCGCCGCCAAGCATCCCGACAAGGCCAAGGAACTGGAGGCCATGGTCAACACTTGGCGCGAGGAAGTGATCGGCCAGACGGTTGAGCTACTGGGTGAGAACTGGAAGGACAACGGCCGCTGGTAGACTGGAAGATGGTCAGCCATACGATCGTAACCACGCCATGATCCGCTTGCTCTGCCTTATCTGCGCCTACCTCGCGCTGGCTCTGTTTTCTCGAGCCGAGGAAAAGTCTGGTCACCTCTTCATCCTCTCCGGCCAGTCCAACATGACGGGCAAGGTGAAGAAGGGTTTCGCCGACGTAGTGACCAAGGCCCTAGGTGAAGACCAAGTGACCATTGTGCACCAATGCAAACCAGGCCGCGGTATCCGCTTCTGGGTGGCCGACTACCAACTGCCCGAAGATCATCCGATGGCCGGGCTATCCAACAACAAAAGCAACGGAGAGAACTTCCCTCAGCTGATTGAATCAGCCAAGCAGGTCGGCGACGCCAAAAAGTTCAAAACCGTGAGCTTCATCTGGATGCAAGGTGAGTCCGATGCCGGGCGCGACCTGAGTGTGGCCTATGAAGAAAGTTTCAAGAAGCTCACCGCGAACCTGAAGAAGGAACTCGGCATCGAAGAGATGCCTTTCGTCATTGGCCGCATCAATGATGTCGGCCTCTACGGCGACGAGAAGCGTAAGGCAGCCTGGACACGCATGCGCCAGGTTCAGGAAAAGTTGGGCAACGATGACCCCATCGGCGCGTGGATCGACACGGATGACTTCATCACCGAGGACCACAAGCACGCCAAGGGCAACATCCACTATCTCGGCGAGATGCCCGTGAAACTTGGCGAACGCTTCGGCGAAGCCGCGCTCAAGCAGCTGAGAGTGAAGTAGGCTGCAGCCAGTGGATTTATCATGCTAGGAATTTGCCTATTCCGAGCGAGTGTGGTTACTCTCTGGCATCCGCATTGGAGCGCATGCCACCTTCCATGTGAGTCTTTTGTATGTTTATTCTCAGAATATTTTGGCGCGTATTCTTCAGGTTTATCGTATGCCCAACTCGCGCTTTTCTGGTCAGGAGAAAGGCTCCTTCGTACCAAACTCTGAGCAATGCGCCCGACGAGAGGAAGAATGATTTCAGAGAGTTAGCCGCGCGATTTCAGACGGATTACAACATCACGAGTCACTCTAATGCCTCCCCAATATTCATTTTAGCCTCGGGGTGGCGATCCGGCTCCACACTGCTGCAACGACTGGTGATGAGTGATCACCGAGCCTTGATTTGGGGTGAGCCCTACTCCGAAAGTCATGTGATTCAAAATCTAAGCAGGCACCTAAGATCATTCGGGGATCAATATCCCATGGATGAGCTTTTTCTCTCCAAGCAACCTTTTGGCGACGATGAGCTTTCTAAAAGCTGGGTGGCCTGCATGTATCCAGATTTGCAGCATCTGCTGAATGCTCATACCGAGTTTTATCATTCTTTGTTAGAAAAGCCTGCATCAGCGCGTGGCTTCTCAAGATGGGGGCTGAAGGATGTAAGGCTGGATGTGAACCATGCCTTCTACCTGAAGTGGTTGTACCCGAAATCAAAAATGGTTTTTCAGGTTCGCAACCCCATCGATAGCTGGAAGTCCTACAAGGGGAATGATTGGGTGTGGGAGCATCATCGTCTGAGAATTTACTCTGCCAAGCAGTTTGCTCACATGTGGAATCATCTGGCCGACGGCTTTCTACGATTCGCTGATGAATTGGGTGCCATGGTTGTCCGATATGAAGATCTGACCAGTGACACGGATGAAACGATCGCCAAACTTGAAGGCTATCTGGATTTGAAACTGGATCCGGATGTACTCCAAGACAAGGTCACCGGCAATACGGTCAGCGGATCTATGAAAGAGCCTGCGACCCCGTCGGAAATCGCCAGCATCAAAAAGATTACCAAATCGGCAGCTGCCAAATTAGGCTACTTTTAGCACATGTCTGCGCTCCATCAGTATTACGTGAAAGACTGCGACCACAGTCTCGAGGCGTTTTGTGATTATGACAAAGAACATCTCTCTTCACGCGTGGAGGAGACCAAGCGCATTACCTCCCTCATGGATGAGAATCACTCTTTTTCGTTCATCAGGCTGGGAGATATGGATCTGACTCTTCTGTTAGCCCAACAGGATGGCCTAGTCATTGAATCGGAGAAGTCCGTAAAAAGTGTTGATGGCACAATGCCGATGGGCTCTCCAGGTATCGGTGTTGAAGAGCATGGAGAACGGTTATGGAGAGCATTTGAAAACGCGTCTTATCTCGATTATTACGAGGCGTTCAGCATCAACAGACAACTGCTACCCAAATTGAACTTAACCAGGGCGACCGGCTCAACCCGCAACCCGTCTCCGGAAACATCCTTCATTCTAACCATGTGGGTTCAGAGAGAATTCAAAGGTTTTTGCGAAAGGGATGATGAGATCATTGGCATGGCAGGCGCGGAAGCGGCAATGTTGGAAGCACTTTCCAAACATGCGGAATTCGAATCCCACGCTGCTGAAATATGGCCTTCCAAGAATTTGCTTTTTCACCAGGTGAGAAACGATGGAAGAGACCTGGGCAGAAATCTGGATCTGATCAAATCTGATCTCATAGACTTCATTCAGACCAACAAGATCACAACCCTGTTCCTCTCTCTTGGTGGCGGGGCAAAGATATTGGCTCATGAGTTGTCACATGAACTGAATGTTAGAATTATCGATTTCGGGGCCATGATGAGAACGTTGTGTGACCTTGGCAGTGACGGCCAATCCTCCGTGCGTTCCACGCATTCCATCATGTTGTATCGTTTGCCGTTTAAGATGGTTTGTGATGCCCTTGAGAAGGTGTTTTCAAACATTCCAAAAGAGCAACTGCTGGCTAAAATTCACGCGCAGCTCATCCATCTGTTGGCGCCTGATAATTCCGCTGCCTCGCGGGCAAGCAGAGAGTTGGATGTGTCACCGGACAATGTGAGGGCCTTCAAGTCGGCATATCAGACATACAAGAAGAACTACTCCTACTTATTCAGGCATAACCAAAGCTGCAGATTGGAGAGAAAGCGATTCTTCCTTTTCTGCGGCAAGCATGGTCTGAACCTTCATGGAAGATTCGCTCATTTGGCCTTCACCATGAAGACCATGCTAAAAAACGCAATCAGCGCCCGGTCTTAAGCGGGGCACAGGCAGGCAGGGTAGCCGTCTCGCTTGGTCGCTTAGATGTGCGAGCTTGTGCGAACGATTAAGATAAAATCTCCGGCATCGCTCCCGTGCTGTCGGCGAATTTCTCCACCGGGCAATCCACCGCGTTGAGCATGGAGACAAAGAGGTTGGCCAAGGGCACCTTCTTGTCGCCTTCGAAGGCGTGGAGTTTGCCGTGCTTGAGGCCCAGTTTGTTGCCGCCGGCCACCTGGATGGGGTAGTTGCGCGTGCTGTGCGAGGCATGCGGGTGAGCAGAGCCCCAGAGCACCACGGTGCGGTCGAGCATGCTGCCGTCGCCTTCGGGCGTGTCGGCCAGACGCTTGAGGAAGTAGGCATGCTGTTCGGCGCGCGACTTGTCCCATTGGCCGGAGAAGCCGTCGGGGCGCTTGTGAGCGATGTCGTGGGTCGCCCCCTTGTAGCCGAGCACGTAGTTGGCGTAGTTCCACATCTCGGAACTAGAGGATGATTCACTCTCCAGCATCAGCGAGGCAAAGCGAGTGGAGTCGGTTTGGAAGCCAAGGAAGACCAAGTCATACATGCAGCGGATGTACTCCTGAGGGTCCTTGTGGGAAACCTCGAGGTTGAGGCCCTTGGTGTCGACATTGGGCAGTGGTTTGTGGGTCCACTGGCTGGTGCGCTCAACGCGTTGCTCCAGTGAACGAATGGATTCGAGGTATTCGTCCATCTTCACCTGATCCTCTTTGCCGAGACGGCCCTTCAAACTTTTGGAGTCTTCCATCAGCAGGTCGAGAATACTGGCCTCACGCTTGAGGTTGGCACGAACTTCTTCGATGGACTTCTTGCCGTAAGGGTCGAAGAGGCGGCTGAAGATTTCCTGCGGGCGATGAAGCGAAGGAATGGGCTGACCTTCGCCACGGTGCGACAGCGTTTTGGCCTGACCATAGGAACCGGTGCCGCCCTCGGTGCCGAGCACCATGGAGGCGAAGCGGGTCTTGTGGCCGTGTTGCTTGGCCCCCACCTGATCGATGGAAATGGCGTTCTGCTTCTGGGTGCCAGTCATGTCGGCACCGGTGGCAAACACATCCCCAGAGCTGTGACCGCCGAGGGCGTGACCACCGGCGTGATCGAGGCCGCGGAAGTAGGAGATGCTGTCCTTGAAGGGCTCGAAGGGCGCGCTCGCTTTGTTGAAAGTCAGCTCACCGGGCGTGCTGGTGGGCCACCAACTCCAATCGTGGTGGGGCTTGTCCGCCTTGGGAATCCCTGCGGGACCATTGGGCATATAAACGCCGTAAGCAATGTAGCTGACGAGCATGCGTTTGGGCATGTCCTTGCCAGCGGCAGCCGTGGCAGCTTTGCCCCAGCTCATGCCGTTGAGGAAGGGCAGCATCAGCGATGCGCCGCCGCCTTTGATGAAGTGTCTGCGGTCGAGGTGCCAGGAACGTTGTTTCATGATCGGAGTGGGGTTGAGGGATTTTGTTAGAAAGTTAAGGCTGAATGAAGAGTTCGCTCATGCAGATGGAAAAGAGCATGTCGCGCATCTTGTATTGGTTCTTTTTGGACTCGGCGAGAATGGCATCAATGGCGGGGCGATCCTTGTAATCCAAGTGGCGGCCAAGGCCATAGGTGAACAGGCGGCGGGCGACGTTGTCAGCGACGTCATCCATGCGGTGCTTGAGGATAAAGGCCTTGAGTTCCTTCATGGTGCTCACCTCAGGGCCGTTGGGCAGCTTGGCGCTGGCGTCGATGGCTTGCGTGTTGATGCTCTCGAGATAGTCCATGTAGCCGCTGACATCCTTGTGCTTGTTGGCCACGAAGGGCTCCACACGGACACCTTCCTTGGGCACCTTGGGCTGATACTGGCCAATCGCATTGTAATGCTCGAAGGGAATACCCCAGGGGTCGAGGCGGGCGTGGCAGTCCGTGCAGCTGGCCTTCGTACGATGCAAGGCGAGGAAGTCTTTGATGGTCAGCGCTTTCTCGACGTCCTTTTTGTCCACGCCTTCCAATTCACTGATGTCTGGAATGTCGGCGGGCGGGGCCGCAACCTTTTCGCCGAGGATGGCTTCGCGCAACCACACGGTACGATAGATGGGATGTGGCACCGAACCGTAGCCGTTGCCGATGAGCATGGAGCCTTGAGTCAGCAGGCCGCCGAGATGGTGGCCAGGCTTGAGGGTCACCAATTGATGATTGTGGAACTTCACTCCCTCCACACCGTAATGCGCAGCGAGGGGTTGATTGATGTAGGCAACGTTGGAGTCCACCAATTGCGTGACACTGGCGTTGTGTTTGATGCTTTCACGAATGTAGCCAACGGTCTCCTCGATCATGTAATCGCGGATGGTCGGGCGATAGGGAATCTCGGTGCCTTTGCGCTCACCATGCGAAACGTAGAAGAGGAAGCGGGGGAAGCGGTCAGCGTTGATGGGCACGGTGAGCATCTTGTCCATGCTCATCCACTGCATGGCGAAGTTCTCCATCGAATCATCGAAGCGCTCGTCCTTGATCATGCGCTCGATTTGCTGACGCAGGACCTTGGGCTGGCCAATCTCGCCGCTCTCTGCGAGAGCAAGCAACTCGTCGTCGGGCATGGAGGACCAAAGGAAGTAGGACAGGCGCGAGACCAGAGCGTGCTCCTTGCGAGCGACTCCGTCTTTGACCACGGTGTGCATCAGGAACTGCGGTGAAATCAGGACCATGGCGAGGGTCTCGCGCATGGCGGCCTCGAAGGACTTCATCTCAGGCGCCACCAAATTGTAGACCTTGTGGAAGCGATCGACTTCGTTGTCGGTAGCAGGGCGGCGGTAGGCACGGCCCATGAACTTGCGGAGCACAGCCTTCACGTAGGCATCGGGATCGGACTCTCGCAGTGGCGAGTCGAAGAGGATGCGCTGATGAGCCTTGGGTGGCCAAGTCTCGTAGACGGGGGCCTGAAACTCGACCCACTCGATGGCGGGTCGCGAGTAGGTATGATTCAGGTCTTTGAAGAAGCTGCGATCGTCCCCGACCGTGCCATCATCAAACAGATTGCGTGGTGTGATGGAAATCGCATCCGGCAGTGGATTGCCCTTGCGAGCGCGCCCAGTCTGCACCGGATAGTTTTCCACCAGACCACTCAGTTCAAAAACCTTGGGTTCCGTCGACTTGAGGATGGTGGTGCCGATCGGTTTGACCCGGCGAGTGGACTGATTGACATTGATGTCCTCACCCATGATCCAATAGAGGGGCACTTCAGTCGCGCCGTTGGTGAGCACGGCCGAGGCCTTGAATTTCAATTTGAACGGACCACGCTTGGGAAACTTGGTCATGCTAAAGCCTTGCGCCGCCGAACCGCGATTGTTGCCGTGAACGCCAACGTCGCTTTTGGCCAAGCCCACTTTGTTTTTCAGCTTGGGGTTCGTGCTCGGCGGTGGGGGCGTGGTGTCCCACTCCCTGCGGAAGGTGATCACTTCGGGGCGCTCGCCTTCAACGATGACTGAGGCCAAAGCATGACGCGCACGCTGAAGATAACGGTCAATTTGTTCGGGGCCCAATCGCATGAGCTCGGCACTGTTGTTGAACTCGTAGGGCTTGGTCGGGTCCACGGGTAACTTCTCAGCCAGATCAATATCCACCCCCAGCAGGTCACGCATTGTGTTCTGGTACTCAGCGTTGGTGAGGCGGCGGGCGATGGGGCCATGGCCCTTGTCCTTACCATTTTTCGCCGCGTCCTTGATTGCCTGATCGATCCACGCGGTGATGGCATCGCGTTGTTTGACGTCGGGTTGAGGCTCGTCATCGGGCGGCATGTCGCCATCCTCGATCATGATGAGGATGTCTTCCCACGTCGCCATCTCCTCATCACTGCCACCCACACCGGTGAGCTCGTGAAGAGTCAACTTGCCCTTGGCCTCGTCAGGACCATGACAGCGGAAGCAATGTTCCTGCAGGAAGGGTCGGACGTTCTTGTCGAAACCGGCTTTGCCGGCAGGGATCTGGGCCGAAGTCATCATCGCGACAACCAGCCACAGGCCGCAGACCATAAGTCTGCAAAACTTGGATTTGGAAAGGGTGACGAAGGGACTCATGACGAGAGATTAAAAAATCGGGTAGGATGTAAACAATTGGAACGCTACCGAATAAAGCATGCTTTCAGCCAAAGGTCTCAAATTTCTTTGTTTTTAGGGGTTTGAACGCAATCGAGAGATGACAATTCGATGGCGATTGCCGCCCTTAAATGTCGTATTTAGGACAAATTGCTTATCCCTTCTCAGATCTACGCCATGTCACATGTATGATCTACCATCAACTGCTCAGCCGACCGTACGGGTAAACCGCATGCTTTGCTCAACGCTTCGGCGCAGGGCCCACAGTGCCTCCATCCACAAATTTCGCTTGGCTGGTGATGTCTTTGGTGTCTTCCGCCCCACGAGACACGCTGTCCACCCATGCCATCGCTCGCCGGAGCAATGGTGCAGAACTCCAGTCGATGTGGGCCACGCTTGGAATGTGCCACGCGAATACCGGGTCGGGGTCGGTGCAGATCATGGACACATCTCGTGGGGCCGTGATCCCCTTTCCTGCAAGATGCTGCAGCGCCGCGGAGAACAGATAGGGTTCATCCACGATCAGGGCCGTCGGCGGAGTGAGGCTGAACAAAGAATCGAGGCCGGCCTTGAGTCCCTGCGGAGAGTCTTCCCAATCCGGCAGATTGTACTTTCCGACCATGATGCCGCGCGACGAAAGGGCATCGAGAAAGGATTGAGCCCAGGCACTGGGCTCCGGTAGGCGTTGCTGGGGGCGCACGATGAAAGAGATGCGCTGATGTCCCAGCTCAAGCAGGCGCTCGACTGCTTTTTTCATCGCCTCCGTTTTGGTCGCTGCGGTACGGGCAATAGGCAGGTCCTTGATGCGCCCCATGAAGGCGAAGACGGTAATGGACTGATGGTAAAACCATTTGAGCACCTCATAATTGCTGCTACAGACGATCCAGACATCGGCCGGATGTTTCTGCACCAGCTTGGAAACCCTGTCCGGATCCATGTGCAAATCCATTAGGCTCTTGGGCGCTACCGATACCGTGTGCCCCGCAGCCATGATCTTGTTCTGAAGCTCCACGATGTAGGGCAAGTACTGGTCATGCTGCTCGTAGAGTAGAAGAGCCACATGCATCTGTCTTGGTGCATCAATGATCTTGCCGGCAATCTTGCGACGCTTACCAGAACCCTGCCCGATCAAGACCCCGTCCCGCTCCAGAATGGCCAGGGCGTTCGTCGTTGCATTTCGGGTGGTCGCCAGCTCCTTGGTCAGCCGCTGGATCCCCGGCATCAAGCCACGCCATCTGCCGCGCACAATCTCCGACCGAATAAAGGCCGCCAATTGTTCTGCGTTGGACTGAATCTGCAACTCGGACATCCTTGATGGTTCTGCAATAATATCTATGGATGGGGCGGCAGACCCGAGGCTACCGACCATGGACTCGCTGGGTTTAAGCCGAAAAACATGGCATAATCTAGAGCCTCTGTCCATTCACCATGCTGATTTTCGGTATGGTTGTGATGATCAGACCATTTGTATGAACCGGTGATCAGGTCAAAAATGTGGACGGCCATGATGGCTCCATGTGAAACAATCTGACATGAACTGTAATTTACAGCCATGCGGAAGCTTTAACTGTACGGTTTTAGGTATAGTGAGTTAGAGTAGATGATTTGTAAATACAGGGGCGCAGATCAAAATGTGCCTGTTTTATTTCTCCAATTCTAAGTCTCCCTATTCGAGCCGTTCCCTCTGCCTTCAAACTGCCATGAGAATTCGTCTGCCGAAAAAACCATCCGGATTCAGCCTCGTCGTTACTTTGGCCATGATGATTCTGCTGACGGTCATCGCCGTTGGCTTGCTCAGCCTTGCCGGTGTGGCCACCCGTTCGGAGTCCATCAACAAGGCAGAGCTCGAAGCTCGGGCCAATGCTCGGATGGCCTTGATGATGGCCATCGACCGCCTGCAAACCGAATTGGGCCCCGATCAGCGAATCAGTGCGAACAGCGCCATAACTTCTGATTCAGCCATCAGTCACCCGCATTGGCTCGGCGTCTGGGATTCTTGGGTCGCGGGTTCGGTGGACGAAGCTCCGATCAATCCGAATTACCCATCTACGGATAGTCATCACCAGACCATTGGCAATGCATCGGATGACAGCATGCGCCCAGACTATGGCAACAAGGATGACTACTTTCGTTCCTGGCTGGTGTCCTTGCCACAAAACTCGCGCTCCAACATCAGCAGTCCGGCAGACCTAGCATTGGATGCACGCTACCGCCCCAGCCTGGCGAACAATGCATCCATCTTGGTGGGTGAAGGAACTCTTGGCGAAGGCATCGCGAATGAAGAAACCGTAGCAGCCGGCCTGATCCCCATTAAGGAAGATCCGAACAGCGGTGAAATTACCGGCCGTTACAGCTGGTGGGTTAGCGACCAAAGCCAGAAGGCCAGCATCATGGCCGATAGCTATGCTGGTACGTCTAGCCTTTCCGCCGCCAGCCTACTCCAACGCATGCAGGCCCCTGCTTCCATGGGCAATGGTAAGATTCAGGGTATTGAAAATGCCGAGGAAGGAGATTTCACCAAGTTGGCTTCGATGAAGTCTCTCGACTTGATCGACGGAGTCGCTGAAGGAGTCGAACCTTCAAAGGTCAACTTCCACACGGCCTCGACCTACAACTTGGGCGTGCTTGCCGACGTGCGTGAGGGTGGCCTCAAGCGCGATCTCTCCACCTTGCTGGAACGCGAGATTCTACTCGAGGACAATGGAGACGAGTTCATGCTCTACAAGTTCAACGGAGACGATGAGCGAGTCCCCATTCAGGACCTGAGTGCCTTCTACCAACTTTATAAGGACGACGAGAGTTGGTCTGAGGGAGGGCGTAGTGGCATCAAGTACCGCTCAGACCAAGCTGGCCTGCTGACCAATGCCATGCAGGTTGAGATTCCCGATTACGCCCATGCCTCGGGCCGTGATAAATACCTGCGCGAGTACAGCTCCATGTATCGCTCCCCGGTGCCCATCAAGGTGCAGTTCGTGATGGCGGTGGGTGCCGTTCCCATCACTCCCGAAGAGCGCGAATACATCCGCCAACAAGCGGAAATCAGTCTCGCTGCCACCAATCCGAATGAACTCTCTGGCTTCCGCAAGCCCCTGCGCGACACCGATACCCACAAATTGCGAATGGGCATTATGCCCGTGGTCAGCATGTGGAATCCCACCAACGTGCCGCTGGTGATGGACAAGCAGATGATCTTCAAAGCCGGGTGCCCGCCCTTTGCCTTCCGTTGGAAAAAGTATCGAGCCGGCGAAGACCCCAACCGCCCCTACCGCTCCCCCTACTTCAACATCAACGCCTCCATGAGCCCGACCCTGCTCGATGGGCGGGTGGACGTCAACACGCCCAACATCATCCAGATGCAGATTCCGGGCAAGGAACCAGTGGTCTTCGCGCCGGGAGAAGTCATCCTCTTTTCGATCGACCCCGTGGCTTTGGATCCAGACCTCAAGCTCATCCAGGGTGGAACCGGGGCTAACAGCTTTGTCAAAGCCGTGCACCAGGCTCGCACAGGCGCCGACCTGGATGGATTCATCGTCTGTCCCACGGCGGCCACTTGCCGGGTGAATAAACCCAGAGGACATGGCATCACTTATCCTCTCGATCCCAACACCCACATGGGAGCTCTTCATCAACCTGACATCTACAACTACGGCAACAACGATCCTTTCCCAGCCCAAGGCTTCATGGTGTTCAACCCCGACGACACCATCACCATCGAGGCCGTGCAGGAAAGCCGACAACACCAGCGCATTCATGATTCCGTGCAAAGAGACAACTTCGGCTTCAATGTGTCCCACTCCGCCGAGACTCATGGATCCGGTTTTTCCTTCTACATGCATGACGAACGCCATGAGGCGAGGGACTTCCTGAGGCAAAGCCAACTCCTGAGCCGTTTTTGCAGCGACGGCTTCTGGGTTGAACCCGAGCTGACCGACTTCAACGGCCAGCTGATGCTGCAAGGCATGCCGGGCAACACTCAGCTCTTTAGCGCCAATGCCACAGACTCCATCCTCGGTTCGCAAATCATCAACGCAACGCGCGACCAGGACGTGGTCGCCATGCTGGAATTCACCATGAATGCCGCCTGTGAAAGCAGCGAACTCTCTGTCGGGGGTTATGCGGGTGGCAGAAGAGCCGCAACCCGCCCCTTCCTTCACAGCCAGATCATTTCTCCGCCCTTCATCGACCACAACGGCAAGGCCGCCATGTACAACTACGGCTGGGACTGGCAACTGACCCGCATCAACAGCCTCGATGAAAGCATGGTCGGCGGCAAGCCAGGCACCCGGAACGATTACTATGGCGGTGGCTACACCATCGAAGCCGGTGTCACCCATGTGGTGCAACAGCACCTGCCAGTGATTCCGCCCATGTCCATCGCTGAACTCAGTCATGCCCACCTCGGCGGCTACAGCCTGGCCAACAACGCCGTCGTTGGTGATGGGGAGGCCGACAACATCGACTCCTCGGACTGGCATCAGTTCACCAGATTCCGCAAGGGCAGTGATCTCAAGTGGCCTGCTGCGGATGGCTTTCGCAGAACCACCGCCGTCGGCTTCGGCGGTCTGGCTCCAAGTGTCGTGCAGGCCATCGGCAACTCCTACGCTCACCCCAACATCCCGGCTGACAAGGCTTTCAAGTCTTGGGACCGCTTCTTCGATCAGGACTTTGGTGTGGAGCAACGGACCTTCGTCGACCATTCCTACCTCGCCAACAAGGCCCTTTGGGACGATTGCTACTTCTCATCCATCACGCCCAAGCCGGGTAGTGTTGAAATTCTGGATGCCACCGGCCTTACCGGCCCCGAAGTGGCAGAGGACTTTTTGTTCGAGGGCGCGCCCCTGCCCAACCGACGCTTCATTCCCTACGTCAGCAATCTGTCGCAAGATGAGTTCCCCGGACTCGCCGCCACTTATGGTGACTATGCAGGCGGCTTTTCCGACCGGGTTTCGAGCCACATGATGGTGAATGGACCGTTCAATGTGAATTCCACCTCGGTCGAGGCCTGGAAAATCTTCCTGTCCAGCCTCCACGGTAAGGCGGCCCCGTATTATCAGGATGAAAATGGCTACGCCGTCCGGGCACCCTCGAACACCGAGGGTGTGAGCGTCTCTCAAGGCATGCTTGCCAACGGTGAGCCCATCACCACTAGCGAGATCGGTGACGATCCCAACCTCCCCGGCGATCAATGGACCCGGTCTCGCATCCTGTCGGATGAAGAAATCGAAGAACTGGCGACAGCCATGGTCGAGCAGGTGAAGGCACGCGGCCCCTTCCTTTCTTTATCCGAATTCATCAACCGCCGACTCGATGCATCGGATGCGGAACTGGCCCTCAAAGGCGCCCTACAGGCGGCCTTGGATGACGATTCGGTCAGCATCAACGAAGCTTTCAGAAACCGCACCCGCACTCTGGATGCCGAAGCTGCAGCTGTGATCAACGGCAGCGATGCCAACAACGGGGGCGCAGTGGAGTTCCCCGAGGCGCTCGAAGGCCCCATTGCTTACGGCAGCACACCCTATGTCGATCAGGCAGACCTCTTGCGAGGTATGAGTTCCGTCCTCACGCCTCGCGGAGACACCTTCGTGGTGCGCGCCTATGGAGACAGCCTGAACAAAAAGGGCCAAGTCGAAGCCCGTGCCTGGTGCGAAGCCGTGGTCCAGCGTCTGCCGGAATATGTGGACGGCCGTGATGACCCCCATGTGAAACAATCTGACCTCCCCTCGACGAGCTCCAGCCGATTCATGGGTCGGAAGTTTGAAATCGTCAGCTTCCGTTGGCTGCATCAAAGTGAGATCTGATTGTAGAATCTCAACCCAACATCAACGGAATCATTCCCATGCCCATTCGCCTCATCACTCTTCTAACCAGCATCACTGCCTGCGGTCTGCTGGGCGCGCAAAACGTGAAGGTCCAGTTCTTGTCTTTCCCACGCGTGCCGGATGCCAAGCCCCTTCAGTTACTGGTAGGCGAGGGTGAAGTGCTCGATATTGAAACCCCGACCAATCGACTTTCACGGACTTACACAGTGCCCAAACTCAGCGCATGGGTCTTGGGCCAACTGGAGGAAGGCGAAGATGGCGCAAAGTTCAATGTCCAAGGACAGGTCAAGAGCTCGACCAGCAAACATCAGATCGTCCTGCTGGTGCGAGATGCCGGCAACGAAGAGGGCAAGTTCGAGATGCTGGTGCTAGATCAAGCCGGCAAGGGCTTGGAGGGTGGAGAGTTCTTCATCATGAACTTCAGCAAGGCCGAGATCGGCGGTGTCGTCGGCGACAAGAAGTTCAACCTCAAGGGCCGCGAGCACATCATCATCGCTCCATCTCCGGATCGCTTGGTTGGCGATCGCAAATTCGCGATCGCCACCCTGTTCTTCAAGAAGGGGGAGAAGGCCGAACCCTTCTTTACCAAGCAGTGGCGCCTCAGCGAGAACGCGAACTCCATGGTGTTCCTCTACCACGATCCCAACAACGATCGGCTGCGCTTGCACAGCATCCGCAACTTTCTGGACTGAAAAGCTCAGCGGGCGAAGTGCTTTACCGGAATCCTGCTGATGAAGATCGTTCTTCCGGTGGGAGCGGAAGCGGGCGCCACCTCCATGAAGGAGACGTCATGGAAGAAACCTTCGCCCAGTTTCAGCTCAAGGAAGCCGTTGATCTCTGGGCCTGAAACCACATAGCGCCGGATATCATGTGGAAGGTCGCGCACTGCGGCGAACTTCACTTTCCTCGTGCCCCTGCTGATGCTGAAGCCGTGCTCCAGATTGATGATATTGAAAGAGAAGGTTCGCAGGAGCTTGTGCAACTCCCCCTCCAACTGTGACTCACTGCGAATGGCGTGCGTATCCGCACCGGCATGCGTGGCTGCCGATGCTTTGGCCTGATCGGCCAACAACAGCAGCGACAACAGCAGCATCAGTACATGGGAGGCACGCAACACAGCTTTCATAGTGAGTGGCGCAATCTTCGGTGACCCAGACACAAGGTCAATCGTAGGTGTCACCCTCAACCATACCGGATTTCTGCAGGAGCTGTGGCGTGTTGAAGGGCGCCAGTCAATCCACGCACAGCCTTTGGGAAATCATGCGCTTTTCGGCATCCTGTTTGCATTGCAAGCAGACAGCACTGAGGTTTCCATAGGGATGTTGAATAAGGATTTTTATTCACCCCTAACCCTCCCCAACCCATGATTGACGCCACGATGGACACTCCTGATACCGCTTCCACTGAAGCCCCCACCACTCACGAACCTCTCCTCAAATGGGTCCAAAAGGCGATCGACCTTTGCGAACCCGATGCCGTCGAGTGGTGCACCGGCTCTCCGGAAGAATGGGACCGACTGACGACTCTGCTGGTTGATGCCGGCGTCTTCACCCGCCTCAACCCTGAGAAGCGGCCCAACTCCTTCCTCGCCCGCTCCGCTCCGTCGGACGTCGCCCGCGTGGAAGACCGCACCTACATCTGCACCAAGCGCGAGGATATGGCCGGCCCCACCAACAACTGGGCCGAGCCTTCCGAAATGCGCGAGACCCTCAAAGGCAAGTTCAAGGGCTGTATGAAGGGCCGCACGATGTATGTCATTCCATTCTGCATGGGGCCACTTGACTCCCCTCTCGCCAAGATCGGCATCGAGGTAACCGATAGCGCCTACGTGGTGGTCAACATGCACATCATGGCCGAAGTCGGCAGCAATGTTCTCAAGCGTCTGGAAGATGAAAAGGCCGGTGTTGCCCCCAAGGTGCGTCACGGTCACGGCTTTTTCATTCCCTGTCTGCACTCAGTGGGTGTTCCGCTGAAGCCAGGTCAAGAGGACACCAGTTGGCCCTGCAATGACGACAAATACATCGTCCACTTCCCCGAGACTCGTGAGATCATGTCTTACGGATCGGGCTATGGTGGCAATGCGCTTTTGGGCAAGAAGTGCCTAGCGCTACGCATCGCTTCCAACATTGCACGCGAACACCAATGGATGGCCGAGCACATGCTCATCATCGGCATCGAAAATCCGCAGAAGGAAAAGAGTTACCTCGCCTGTGCGTTTCCATCGGCCTGCGGCAAGACCAACCTGGCCATGATCGTGCCTCCCAAGAAGTATGCCGACGAAGGCTGGAAAACCTCCATCGTCGGCGATGACATCGCTTGGCTGTGGCCGCACGAAGACGGCAAGCTTCATGCCATCAACCCGGAATGCGGCTACTTCGGTGTGGCCCCCGGCACCTCGTATGACACCAACCCTCGGGCCATGGAGTCGCTCAAGGAGAACAGCATCTTCACGAATGTGGCGCTCACTGATGATGGTGACGTCTGGTGGGAAGGCATGACGGACGAACCGCCCGCTCATGCCATCGACTGGCAGGGTGAAGACTGGACCCCTGATTGCGGTCGCGTGTCTTCGCATCCCAACTCGCGCTTCACCGCGCCCGCCGGTCAATGCCCCTCCATCGATCCGGAATGGCGCAATCCCGATGGTGTGCCCATCGACGGCATTGTCTTCGGCGGCCGTCGCGCCACCACCATGCCGCTCGTGTTCCAGGCCTTCAACTGGAGCCACGGCGTCTACCTCGGTGCCACCATGGGCTCCGAGATGACCGCCGCCGCCTTCGGCAATATTGGCAAGGTCCGTCGCGACCCCATGGCCATGCTGCCCTTCTGCGGCTATAACATGGGTGAGTACTTCGGGCACTGGCTAGACATGCGCCGCTACATCAAACACCTGCCTCGCTTCTTCCACGTCAACTGGTTCCGCAAGGATGAGAACGACAAATTCCTGTGGCCCGGATTCGGCGAGAACATGCGCGTGATCGAGTGGATGCTCAATCGCTGCCAAGGACACGCCGTGGGGCACGAATCCCAGATCGGCTGGCTGCCCTATTACGAGGACTTCAATACCGACGGCTTGGAGAACTTCAGCGAAGAAGACTTTGATGCCGTGATGAAGTTCGACCGCGACGAATGGCGTGCCGAGTTGGCAGGCCAAGCCGAGTTCTTCATCGACCTCTACGATCCGATGCCCAAAGAGCTGCTGCTGCAGCGCGACCTAATTACGGCAAGGTTGTCTTGAGCTAGATCGTGTTCATTTTTTTGACAGGTCGATGATGGTGATGTCTTTGAAAGCAAGGGACATGTCTTGGTTTCCATGGATTTGGAAAGCGATGTAACCACTTTTGCCGACCTTGTGTTTGGTGTGGATTTTGTCGTCGAGGATTCCCGTGCCATCAAAGTCTGTAACCGGGTTCTCATTGAGCCAGGTTTGGATTTTCATACCAACAGCTCTGATCTTAAGCGTGTTCCAGTCGTCATTTTTCCATTCCACTTTGTGATTGGTGTCGGCAGGGCTGATGCCGGCACTTTTCTTGGAGGGGAAAATCCAGCGCCTGTATTCGAAAGTTGCGTTGTAAATGAGCCCTGTACGGAATGGAGCAGGTGGGTGGACGTCGATTTGAGGCCCGTGCATCCACATGGTGTTCTTTGAATTAAGGCCGTAGCGCGAACGAATCTGAATGCCTGAGTTGCCTTTGGTCTCTCTCATGGACTTGATTTTTACGCTTAGCTCGAAGTCGGAGAATTCTTGTTCATGCACAAGCCAGACATCGCTTTGGTCTTTTTGGCCCTTGGTATCGAGCAAGATGAAGCCGTCTTTAACGGAGCAAAATGACTTGTTCTTGTCTTTTTCAAGGCACTTGATTTTCCAACCGGAAAGGTCTTTTCCGTTAAACAGAGGAACGGCTTTTTCCTCAGCTGAAATGGCGAGCGTTAAAAAAGCTGAACTGAGGAATGCAGCGAAAAAATATTTCATAAGATCAGCATCACTCATATTTGCGACGCCGTCGAGCAGGAGCATGCGCCCGTCATTCAGACTTACCTCAAGGAGCTTGCATATTCATGAATTTGTATGGTTTCTAATAGCATGCTGAACGATGTCGCCTCACAGCCCCACCTGGTTGCCCGAAAGAACTTTTTTAACTTTTTCCACCAGTGGTTCGAGATCATGGATCCTCAGGGCAATGTGCTTCTCTACACCAAGATGAAGGCATTCAAGCTCAAGGAGGACATCCGCGTGCTTGGACCAGACAAGCAGACTGAATTGATTTCATTGCGGGCACGTCAGGTCCTGGATTTTGGGGCCACTTATGACGTCACCGACTGCACGACATCCGAAAAACTTGGCTCTCTGCGACGCAAGGCGATGAAGTCCCTGATCAAGGACGAGTGGCTGATTCTCGATGCAAACGACCAAGAGATCGGCATGATTACGGAAGACTCCGGAGGGCTTGCCATTCTGCGCCGCTTGATTGGTGGCCTCGCCAGCCTCTTTGCACCTCAGGAGCACAACGGCTTCATCGGCCAGCAGCAGGTGCTCAATTTCCGGCAGACGAGAAATCCCTTCATCACCAAGACCTTCCTCAACTACTCAATGGATGCAGAGGGCGCGTTCGATCGCCGCATGGGCTTGGCCGCCGCCATTCTGTTCTGCGCGATTGAGGGCAAACAGAACTGAGTGCACTGAATGGAGCTAAGCGGCTCCCGAAAGGTTCAAAAAAGATGAACCGGCGCCCGAACTAGGGATAGCGAACGTATGGCAACAGCCCTGCCCAGACTCATTTCCTTTTCGCTGTTCGGCAGATACCCGAAGTACTTGCGCGGCATGCAGCGCAACATCGAACTATGCTCGGAAATCTATCCTGATTGGCAGGTGGTGATCTATCATGATGAGAGCATTCACGATCGGGAGCTGGAGCACTTCGCCGGGCAAAAGGTCTGGTTACGAGACATGAGCGACAGTGGCATCAGCCCCGCCAGCTGGCGCTTCCTTGCACACGATGAAAACTGCGAACGCTTCATGGTACGGGATGCGGATTCGCGCATCACTAGGCGTGAGGCGGCTGCCGTGGATCATTGGGAGGCCAGCGGGCGCACCCTGCACATCATGCGCGACCATCCGCTCCATGATTTCCGGATCCTAGGGGGCATGTGGGGAATGCTGACGGTTGAGGGTTTCTGCATGCGCGAGGAAATCTTAAAGCATCAGGGGCAACGCATGGAGCAAGCGCGTGATCGCGATCAATGGTGGATGACCGATCAGGATTTTCTAAAGGATGTCATTTATCCGCGTTATGCCAATCCGAGGGATTCGGACATCCACAATGCGATGGACTTCATGTCTCGTGTCGATTGGAAGCATGAACACTGGGCCCTCGACTTCCCAACTCCCATCAACGCCGACAAGCACTTCATCGGAGAGATCTTCGACTACGATGAAAATGGCTTGGAGATCCGGGAATTTCAGTATCGGGAGCGTTGAGGCGCACCGGCCGCACGAAGGGTCTTTAGCCTAGAATTTCAGGCGTGGCGTCGGGGTAGTTGCGCTCGATGTGCATGTAGTGACGGACGTACTTGATGAGGTGCCGGATATCGCCGGACACGTCATGCCAGTCCTCATCTCCAGGTACCCGGAAGCTGTACCCCGTGGGGGTTTGGCGGGTCTCCAATTCGGTGTCTCCGTATTTGATTTTCATGGCATTTCAGAGGTTGATTGCATCGGCCACTATACACCCTTGCAACCTTTTCTGAAAGCCAAAACCGTTAGGATCTATCAGGACCCAAGTGCCTTCATGCGCTTGCGCAGGCTCTTCTCAAGGCTGGAATCTCTGGGCTGCTCGCGGTAAGTGACGTTGTAATGGTAGGTCAGCAGTTCATCGGCGAACTGCACCGGAATGTCATCAGCCTCCAACTGCTCAAGATAATGGGCCAATGTGCAGCCTGCGGGTTTGGGGTGCCCCAGTCGTGCGCAGCTTCGATAGAAAAACTTCAAATAATCAGGGGGAGCAGCGGCTCCGGCTTCGTATGCTGTACTTCCTCCCCCAAGTTTCCGGCGCTTCGCCAGTAACACCAGGATCACACTGCCACCACTCAGTAGGAGAAGCATCCAAACCCAGGACGGAATGGTGAGAGTCTGATCAGGCCTGGCCGTCTTTTGGTCTTCTTCGTACTCCTCAACTTCCGGGGGAGCCGTTCCGGGAACCGCAGAATAGGTTGGCGGCAATCCCGATGTCGGTGTGGTTTCAAAAACCACCCATCCCTGTCCCTCCAGATACACCTCAGCCCAGGCATGTCCGTCCTCGGCTCGGAAGACGAACTGGTTGTGCTCCGGATAGTATTCGCCGCCTGTCCATCCATAGCTAACGCGTGACGGGACACCGAGCTCGCGCAGAATGAGAGCAGCAGCCGATGCAAAGTGGACACAGAAGCCTTCACCGTCACCAGGGTTGGCTAGGAAGCTTTGCAGAGCGCTCTGCTCCTTATCGGGATAGTCCATCTGAAGGGTGTAACCGAAGGAATTGGACAGCCAGCCCTGCAGCGCCTCCAGCTGTTGATGCAGCAGTGGATTCCTGCGGAACCTCGCCGCCAGCCTGCGGATTTGGGCATTCAGTCCTGCATCGGTTGAGGGAGACAGATGTTCAGGCCCTGCGTCGCCGGGCTGAATGGGAAGTCCTTGGTGGAGCAGGTCGCGAAAGAGGCGCGGGGAAGAAGCCGCTTCATAGGGGCGGATGATGCCCAGCGGGTTGTCGGGCGGGGGCAGCAGCCAGGTGCCCTGATTGAGTTGCGTGATCTCAGGAAGTCTGACGTAACGCGTGCCCTGCAGAGTGGTGAGGGCGTCCAGACCACTGGAAAAGTCATGGTGGAGAATCGTGTACTCGTGGTCAGGCGCTTTGTTGGACTTCTCCAAATGGATCAAGCCGTCAGCATTGCATTTGAGAAAAAGCGGTCCATCACCGACGTCGCTGGTCCAGCGTTCGCCATCGAATACATTATGCGAAAATGAGTGCAGATAGATGCGCCCCGACCGACGAAGCTTCTCCGCGGCCACACTGCCCGACACCTTGAGGCTGATGGCCGGATCATCAGAGGGGTTCAGGTCCGCGGACTTGGGTACGACCGCTCCATTCGGGTCGAACATGGCACCAACTTCGTATCCATCCCCCCCGCCCTCCTGTGGGCCTTCGGCTGCATCAGCATCATCCGCCTCGCCCTCACCACTGCCGAGCCGCTCCATCACCAGCATGGTCACATGCTGGCTAAACTGACTGGCCACCGATGGCGTAAATACCAACGCGACATAGAGACATCCACAGACGACGGCCAGACAGAGTATTGCCGCCAATCGATCCCAAGCGCGGGGCTTGCCGCTGGACCTGAAGCGGCGTGCTGCGGAGGCATTGGGAAGCAGGATCATTGCACCGATGCCCATCATCATGAAGGCAAACGCACAGAGGGCGCGCACCCACGCCACGCCATCGACCGGCCATCCGCGGAGGGCTAGGAAGGCAAAGACCAGTGATGCAATGAAGGCGGTCCGGGAGATCATGGGGAGCCTGAAGGTTGGAATTTCATGCTGCGCCGGTCGAAGCGCACCTGCTGAATGTTGATGAGAATGGCCTTGGGGTGGATGGCCTTGATGAGGTCCCTCCAGCCAGCCGCGGGCGAATCGGAAATGACGATCAGCTGTTCCTTGTCCGGAAGATTGCGGAGGATGTCCTGAAGTTCATCGGCCTTGGTCTGCGGTGAGCGTTCGGTGCGCGTAAGCAGCTCAAGGCAATCGAAATACTGGGCCCGATTATCACACGGGCGGCAGCTCCAGTCGTTGAAGTCGGCCTGGAAGGTGACCTTGGTCTGGCTGGCTTGGAAATGAGCCAGAGCCCCTGCTGCCAACGATAGCCCGCGCTCAAAGCGGTCCGGCCGGATGATCTCGCCTTCGCTGGCGCAGGAATGAAACACGATCCGGCATCCATGCGGATGGTCCCCCGGCGGGTCGTAGGCACGCACCTGAAGCCCCCTGCCACGCGCCATGGAACGGGCGGTGGCGGATTGATGAATGCGCGTCGCCTTGTCTCCAGGCTGGTATGGACGGATGCCTCGTGGATCCCCGAAAATGTCGCCCGGGCCGCTAGCGGAGGCAGGGCTGAGATTCTCATTCGATCCATTGAGTAGCAGTTCGGGCGGCGTGATGAGAGGAGGATAGACCAGCGCCGGGCAGTCGGCGGAAACCAATCGGCGTGCCACAAACAGTCCGAGAGGAAAGCTCGAACGGATTTCGCATTCCACTTCCGAAGCTTCCACACGGGCGGGGATGCTGATGGGTTCGAGCAGCACGGATGCACCCTGCGCTCGCGTCCATGAGGCACGGCCCATGCGCTCCACCTGATGCGGGAAATGCATGGCGATATCGACATTGCGTGCATGAAACCAACGGCGGCGGTTCTGCAGCTCCACGAGAGCCTTGACGTCGCGCCCTGCAAAGAAATGGGATGGCAACTCGATCCTGACTTCTAGATCGCGCACATTTAGGGGTGCAATGACGCGTGCGCCGGCCAAGGCCAGTAAGCCGCAGGCACCCAAGGTGATCAGTTCACCGTTACCGAGCAGGAAGCCGATCACGAACAACGCAGAGGCACCGGCGCCCAAGGCGACGCCCCAACCGGTGACCTTGCATGCCGCCTTCAAATCAACTGACTTCGGTTTGCTCAAGGGCCTTGTCGATGAGGGCCTCCGAGTCGTTGCCCACATCACTAAGCACCCGATGACGCATGACATGCGGGAACATCGCCTGCACATGCTCCGGCAGTACAGCCGTTTCGCCATCGATAAGCGCCCGGGCCTGAGCTGCACGCAACAAAGCGATGGCCGCACGCACGGATACCGTATGCTCCCCGCCGGCCAAACGCCTGAGGGTCTCACTGAGGGAAACCACGTAGCGATTCAGGTCGGAACTGACCGTGAGCTTGGGTACCTGACTCTGTAATTCGAAAATGTCATCGAGATGCAACAGGGAGTCCTTGGCTGCCTGCTCAAAGGAGCCGGAGGCATGCGCCTCTAGAATGCGTTCCTGCACCTCAGGTTCGGGAAGTGCCATCGGAATGGACAGCAGGAAACGGTCGAGCTGCGGCTCCGGCAAGGGGAAGGTGCCCGCGCTGGAAGTGCTGTTCTGAGTGGCGATCACCATGAAAGGCGGCTCAAGGGAGCGGGTGACACCATCGATGGTCACCTGCCGTTCGTTCATCGCCTCCAACAGCGAGGACTGCACCCTGGGCGAGGCCCGGTTGATTTCATCGGCGAGAACGAAGTTTGCAAACACGGGTCCAGACACGAACTCAAAGTCACTGGTATGGGCCCGGTAGAGGTTATAGCCAAGGATGTCCGAGGGCAGAAGATCGGGAGTGAACTGGATGCGCTTGAAGGAGCCGCCAATCCCGTCGGCCAGAGCATGCGCGATGGAGGTCTTGCCAACCCCCGGCGGGCCTTCGATCAGGGCATGGCCCTTCGCCAGCAAGGCGGCCAGTAGCAGATGGGCGGGTTCCTCGGCACCAAACACTGTGGTGACCAGGCGGTCGTGGAGCTGTCTCAATTTCTCTCTTGGCACTCTTTATCCATAGCAACGAAGCCATGGATGGAAACGCCAAATGCGCGATGTCCGAGTCTTTTGCCGATCGCTGGCTACCAGTTGGCGGACCGCTGACACAGATTCGGTGTCACACCAGACTCAAAGATGCGTTGTCCTCACGCCAAGAGGCATCAACCATGGCTGCTCGATGATCCGGTTCCTGCTCTGCCTGTTTCTCTGCGCGCACATCTTGTGCCCGTCGCTGGCTGCCCGTGAATTCACCAACCTGAAAGGAGTTACCATCGAAGCCACGCTGCTGGAATTCTCGAATGGCCAAGTACGTCTCAAGCGCGCGGGAAAAACCTTCTCCGTGCCAATTTCCGAGTTCGTCGAAGTCGACCAGAAATACATCCGGGATTGGGCCAAGCAGAAATTGGAAGGCGCAGTCTCGAAACATGGCATCAAGTCCGCACCCGGCCTTCATGCCTACACTCATTCTGATGGCGGCAAAGACAGCGACTTCCATATCTACATTCCCAAGAACTACGACGGCGCCCAGAAGCTTCCGCTCATCGTTTCCGCCCATGGCGCCAATCAAAAGGGCGGTAACGAGATCAAAGGCTGGATGAAACTCGCGGATGAATTTTCATGCATCGTGGTCGCGGCCACCAACCTCTCCGGCGCGCGCCGCGTGAGCTTCAACGAGCACTGCATCCCGGATCTGAAAAAGCTCGAGTCCATCATGAAGCGGGTGAAGGGATCTCTGGCCATCGATGAGGACAAGGTGATGCACACCGGATTCAGTGCAGGTGGCTACCTAACCTTCTTCTCCATGACTCTCGAGGACGACTTCACCCATCTGTGTTTCCGTTGCTGCAACTACTCGGATCACCTCAAGCCCTTCGTCGGTTCCGCCTCCAAGAAGTGGAAGGGCCGACCGGTGTATTGGTATTACGGTACCAAGGACGCTCGCAGCGTGCTGGCGGAAGTCGACAATGCCAAAACCTTTCTCGACGCCACCGGCTGCAGTTTGAAATGGGAGAAAATTCAGGGCTGGGGTCACCGCGATGACAAGCGCCGCGCCATCGAATGGCTGGTCAACACCCCCGCGAAATAATCCGGGCTATTTCTTGGCGGCCTTCTTCTCTTCCGCGACCTTCTTCATCATCAGGTCCAGCTCCTCCTGAGTCGGTGTGGCGATGTCCACGCCGTCCTTGGGAATCTCCATGTTGAGCGTCCAGAAGATGCTGTTGGCGAAGGTCTGGAAGAACTCCGGATGCGCCCAGGTGCAGTAGTAATGGGCGGAGGTCATACCGACCGAGCGGCCACCGTTGTCGCGGGTGAAGGCCCAGTAAGGTGATTGCTCGCGCCACTTCTCCTTGTCCTTGGCGTCCTTCTTGCAGCCGGGGGCATCAGCCAGATGAATGAAGGACACCTGGTCGTTTTTGGGGTTTCTCGAGTCCTTTCCCTCGGTGAAAAAGTTCCAGTAGAACTCATCGTTCATCTCAAACTCCTTGGCCACGCCATTGGCAATGGGATGCGACTTGTTGACCCGGATCTGCTTGAGGCTCGGCTTGATGGTGAAGCAGCTCTTGCAGCTGTTGCCCTTGTCGACCCAGTAGTAGACCGCGCCAATCCACTCCATCATGTACTGCGCGTTCTCCTCATGGAGTGGAGCAAATTTTTCTGAAGGTGCATCGGTAGCCCAGTGGATGACAATCAAGCCGGTCTTCTTTTTTTTGAGAACGGGATCGAGCATGCGGGTGAACTGAGTGACATCGCCGCCGATCTTGAGCGCATGACCGGGACCGCCGTCCGAGGAGATAATGATGAGATCGGCGTTCTCTACCATCGCCTGATCCTTGGGGTAGCCGTAGTGCAAATTGATCTCAAACTGATCGGCATACTTGGAACCTTCCAGTTTGTGTTTGAGAAGTGCGGCCACCTCAGTGTTGTTGTGGGCCTTCGCGTTGTGCGTGGAGTCGCCGTAGATAATGAGCACGTTTTTCTTGGCGCCAAACACGCCCGCCAGAGTGGCCAGCAGCAAGGCAAGGATGAGGAGCGGTTTTCTCATGGCTCCATGTTCTGTCAGGAGCTCTGGTCATGCCAGCCACAGTCTCCCACGACAGCCTATTCGGAATCCACATGTGCAGCGCCTTCATCAAGGCGACAAGACAACAAGGCGCACCAGCGAATTTACCGATTACGGCGGCCAAAAATCCGTCTGAACACCTGTCCAGGGCTTAATAGGTTTGAAATGAACTTGAACAAGAAATCCAACAGGGTGGGCAGAAATGAAATGCTTCCACCCATCATGTTGTAGTTCTGCTTCAAAACCTTCTTTGCCCTTCCCTGAAAGTGCAATGTGCACATTGCAACCTTCGCCCCATCTGTCGTGTGAGCGAATGCCAGGTTGTCTTCCCATGTCACTCTCTTGAAACCGCCAGCATCTGTCTCGTAGTCGCTCACTGCGGTCATGGAGACATCAATGGGTGACGGGCTTTTGTCGTATAGCTCTCCATACGAAATGCTCAAATCAGGTCGGGCTTCTGCAAACCTATAGAAAAGTGTCATGTCCGACACTCCCCCTCCGTTGCCCTTGGAAAGAACCTTCTTCTGCCATTCGAGGCATTTTTGCCTATTGCTTTCGTCCTGATAGAAGCGCGTGACGAAATCGCAGAACTCCCTGAGACCATCCCATTCGTGCACCATGCAAGTATGGGCACTGTGACCGGTGAAACCAATTGGTCGTCCGGAGTCCGCAACTCTCTGGTAAACCTCATCCAAATCACCAGAAATCAAAATGTCAGTATCGAGGTAGATGCACGAAGTCAGTCCGACCCGGCGCATGTAGTCCCGCAGCACAAACCACCTCTGAATGCAGAACAGCTCATATTCGACTCCAAGTGTGCTGTAGTGCCTGTAGATCTTCGCAAAATCAGCCGCTGCAAGAAAATCTGTACTGATCAGGCTGGTATGCTGGCACCATTTGTTTGAGACCCATTTGCCATATGTGTCCCCAATATAATGCAACCGATGCTTTCCCAAGCGACGTGATGCAGCCTCAAGACTATATGGCACATACCAAGAATAGCCTCTATGGATGAACACGATCGGTACATCTGTCTCAGCGGATTTCATATGACGTGGTAAATGCAAGCCGGCCGACTCCTCGTGAGGCCATGACAGGAAGTTATGAACTTATCGGACGTTTTGAAGAAGCAATTGTTACTGCAAGCAGCCTGATTCGAGTAACCGCCCATGGTGATTTTGTGCGCGATTGCAGTGTAGCCAAATAATGTGGCCTATGAACAAGAAGGCTCATAACATCGCGGCGGCGAAATGAAGACCATAATTCTCAAAGCAAAGAGAGCCTATTGGGAGGCGACGGGGAGACAGTACCTTCACTTTCTTCATGTCGGAAAAACGGCAGGCAGCAGTCTGAAGCTTCTGATTCAGGAGGCCCACACTACTGAGAAATATCGCCCTAAGATGCACGATCATGGCACTCGACTGAGAGACATCCCATCACAGGATGCCGTCGGGTTTTTCGTCAGGGACCCGATTGAGCGCTTCATCAGCGCGTTTCACCACCACCTGAGAGAAGGCAGGCCCGACTACTATGTTCCAAACACCTTGGCTCAAAACATGGGGTTTACCCTCTTTCCTGCTGTGGAAGATCTGGTGAATGGATTGTGTTACGGCGATACAAAAGAGCGCCAACTGGCAGAATGGACGATACAGGCCAACGAGCATTTGTCTCGTCCGCTGACCCATTGGTTCTCAAAAGAGGAATTGCAGCAACGCAAAGAACAGATCGCATTTGTAGGAGATCAGAAAAACTTCAACCAAGACCTGAAACGTTTGGAGGGGCTGCTCGGTGTTGAATTTTCAGAAACCCCGACCAAACACATGTCGGCCGGGAAAAACCCCTCTTTGCAAGATGAGAACCTGCAGACAGCTCTCCGGGATTATCTTGCTGCTGACTATGAAATCTATGACTACTTGATCAGCGAGTATGGCTTGGGCTAGTCGAACACGGCACCTCGAGCTAACCCCCGATAGCATATTCAGAATATACAGAAAGCACTTGGCCCTCACCTTGCTTGTGTTACACAGGCTTCGATTGTCCTAACTCATGTTCAACGGCTACGACCCCGGCATATTTTGCAGCGAGATTTTCTCAGCGGACGCATGCGTGTGGCCCCAAACTGAAAGCTGCCACTTTACCAAATGGCCTCGCCCAAGCCAGGAGGAAACAACATGAGCATGAGGCGGCTTCGGATGCGTGCGGCACAAGGCATGGTCTCACTCTGCCCGCCTCTTAGGTCGCGCATCGTTTGCTATCGCCAGACCCGCCTTTTGGAGGATCATGGTGAAGCCCGCATCGATGAGGTCAGCGAGGACTTTCTGCTCAGCCCTGATGAACAGGCATTTTTGATGGAGTCGGCAGGGTATCGCGCCTGGAGCTCTCCAACTGACCCCATTGAGCGTCGCACGTCGCTTACGACTGTCACCGATGTGACTTTGCTAGGTGATACCGGCGCCATCGTCTGCGAGCAAGATCAGGTACTTTTGACCAAACACGGCCGGCTCGGCCCCATCCATCACAACGACTTTCTGGGAAAGCCCCTGACGCCTGTGCCCAAGCGTGGAGGGCCTCCTGCCCTTGCCCTGATTGGCTGCGGTTCCGGCTATCGCAATCTGTATCACTTCCTGGTCGAACGCTTGCCGCAGCTCTATTATGCTGCGGATCGCTTTGGCCTGTTTGATGGCGGAGAGCTCCAAGTTCTGGTCAATGAGAACCCCACGCCTTTTCAGCGCGACTGTTTCGCCTATCTAGAAAAGGCCCATCCCAATCTCACTTTCTGCGAAGTCCCGCCCGGAGAACGCTGGCAGTTCGATCGGCTACACGTCATCGACAATTGGCAGAACTACGGACGCGCAGCCATGCCGCCGGAGGCCACAGCGTTCATCCGCGATCTCTACCTCTCGGCGTATGGCTTCACCCCAAATAAACCGAGCCGCCGGATCTGGGTGAGCCGATCGGATGCGAAACATCGCAGGCTGAAAAATGAGGAGGAATTGCACCCTATTCTTGAGAAGCATGGCTTTGAGATTTTCGTTCCCGGCGCTCACGGTTTTGAGGAGCAGGTCCGCACTTTCGCGGAAGCGCAGATCGTCGCCGGACCCCACGGTGCGGCCTTCACCCACCTCATCTTCGTTCCCGACAGCACGCCGCTGCTTGAGATCTTCGCAAGCGACGACTTGCGCAACATGTATTTCCTGATGGCCAAGAGCCAAGGTCACCCCTACCAAAAATTGGTCGGCAGCAAGAGCGGTCGGCGCGACCACTTCACCGTCTCGCCCGCAGCACTGGATGAGGCGCTCACGGAATCTATCGCAAAGCTCTCCTGATCATAGCTTATTCCGTTAGGAGCTCTGTCAATGCCAGCAGCGCTCTCCAACGACAGCCTATGCGGAGATCAGCATCCCCCCATCAAGGCGGCAAATTGCTTTGCCCTTGGGTGAGCCGATTGCTATGAATCACGTGCATGAAGATTATCGCCCCCTTCATCATCATGTGCTTTGTGGCAGGCGGATTAAAGGCCGCGACCCTTTACATGATTGATATCAACCAATCCGCCAATTCCGTGACGGAATCCGGCTGGACCGGCTTGGATGTCACTGGAAACAACAGCGCCGTCACTGTGGATGGTGTTGAATTCCGGGTTGGAAGCATTGACGGGGCACTGCTACGCGGCACAACAGGCAGCCCCAATCCTGACGCTTTGGTCGGCGACTTCATCTACGATGACGGCGCCGGTCAGGCTGTGATTCTTTACTTTGGTAATCAGGGGAGTGCAGGACCCACCCTCCAAGCAGGTACCTGGCAAGTCGAGGTCTGGAGCTACGATTCTGCCGCAGGCATCAACAACCAATTCCTCGGCCTGCGCACCAACAACAACGAAAATGCGGCTGCAACCATCAACGGGGTCTTGCAGGGTAATGGGATTGTCACTAGCACCATGTCTGGCACATCAAGCGGACCCGCCCACACATTCACATTTCTAGCAGATGGCTCCTCCTACTATGATGTTTTCGCGCGTGAGAACAACAACGAGGACCGTTCCCGCTTGAATGCCGTACGGCTTACTTTGGTTCCCGAACCCTCCACCTTCCTGCTGGCTGTACTGAGCGGCCTCTTCATCCTGAGACGGCAGCGAGCCTGATCAGGCTGAAGGAGTTTGGCGGTGATCCCCAAGCTCACTTGCGCCGTTGGTCCCAGGCCTCTTTCTCGCGAGTCAGCTTCTTGAGATCCTTGAGCCGCTCGGGCCACTCAAACTTGGGCGCCTTGGAGGGATCGTATCCCTTCAGATGATCTTTGAGCCGGGTTTGAGGCTTGGTGTATTCGAGCTCGGTCTTTCCGAAGACCTCTTCACAGATGGCGGCCAAGCCGGGATCGTATTCCACGAGCTCCTTGCGGGTGTTCACGTGGTTATGATCGTGGTCGTTTTGGCGATTGTTGTTGAACCAGGACTGCACGCCTTCCGCAAAGTACTCCTCTTTGTTGGTGCCGGCATAGGCGCCCTTCCACAACCCTTTCGCGAGCGCGGCTTCATAGGTTTTCTTCAGGCGGTCATCAAAAGTTTTGTCGATGTTGACCATGCCGCGGAGGTGAATGTTGTGGGCGAACTCATGGATGAGGATGTTCTCGGTGGAGTAGGGGTCTCCCTTGAAGGCCAACATGTTTTCCTCCGCGCAAGAGCAGACCGGATCGGTACGTGAACCGCCAAACCCGCGAGCACGTCTGTCCCAGAAGTCTTTGGGTTTGAAGTGCGCGTATTCGGGGATGTCCGTGGAATACTCCTTGTGGCCTATCACGATCAAACGGGATCCGCTCTTGACCATCGCGTCGCGCACATCCGGCCGCTCAGCGAGCATCATGTTCACAATGTAGGCGGCTTCGAGCAAAGCATAGTCATTCACTTTAGCCGAACTGACGATGGGATAGCCCTTTGCGCTGACATGCTTCTGATAGAAGGGGTCCAACTTCATCGACGCAGGCACGGGCTTGACCTCTTGAGACAAGCTGAGCGTGCTGAGGGCTACGAAGATGGCCAGACCAAGAGATCGCTGCATGAGGCCAACTATGGAAGAGTCGTGCCTCGACTCAAGCCTACTTGGTATTGATGTTGATCCAACCGAGTCGCGGTCCGGCAATCTCCTTGCGCCACTTGGCCAGCTCGGCAGCCATGTCCTTCACCAATTCGGGATGCTTGTCATGAACATTGATCTGCTGGCCGGGATCGGTCTTGAGGTTATAAAGCTGCGCCGGTGGTGCATCGTCGCGGATCTTGCCGTTCACCACGTCGCTATTGACCATCTGAGTCAGCGGCTGAGTGGCAGCTCCACCCAGTAGATGCTCGCCGACTTTCTTGGCTTGGAAGCCTCCCTCGTCCTGCGCCGGGATGTAGACCCAGTCGTTCTTTCGCAGAGTCAGGTGCTGGGGGCTGTTGGGGCTGATCAACAGAAAATCGCGCGCCGGCTTATCGGCCTTGCCCATGAACTCGGGCAGCTGGTTCACGCCGTCGATCACGGCTTTTTCATCCAGCTTGGTGCCGGAGGCGGCCGCAAAGGTCGCGATGAGATCAATCTGACTGGTGAGTGCATCTGAAGTGGTTCCCGCCGGCACCTTGCCGGGCCAGCGAACAATGAAGGGCACGCGGTGACCGCCCTCCCAGGCACCGAATTTGAAGCCCTGCAGATCGCCATTGAGCCGATGCCCGGCCTTCCACGCATCCTGCCCGCCTTCGTTGAGCATGCCGCCGTTGTCCGAGGTGAAGACGATCAGTGTGTTGTCGGTGAGCTTGTGCTCGTCGAGCGCCTTCATCACTTCGCCGACGATCCAGTCCAGCTCTTGCGTGTAATCGCCGTAGCGACCCGCTTCGCTGCTGCCGTCGAAACGCTTCGCCGGGGTGAAGGGGTGATGGATGTTGGTGGTGGCGAGATAGAGAAAGAAGGGCTCATCACTTTTCGCCTGCTCGCTGATCCACTTCACCGAGCGCTGGGCAAACTCGGTGCCAACTTCGCGATCCCGATACCTGAGCATCGCCTTCTCCGCGCCACCGAAGGGCCCCATGCCCTTGGCAGGCCACTTCTCTGTCATCGAGGGCTTCTGCTTGCTGCGTTTCACAAAGGGGTCTTGGGGGTCGTAGTCGACCACGCCGTGGTTCTCCACATACACGAAGGGGCCCCCGCTATTCACTGTCGGCATGCCGAAGTAGTAATCGAAGCCGATTTCGAGAGGTCCGGGCTTCAAGGGCTTATTCCAATCGCACTTACCAACGCCGAATCCCAAATGCCATTTGCCGATGCAGGCGGTCTTGTATCCCGCCTGCTTGAGCACACTGGCCAAGGTCGGTTGGTCGAGACCAATGGTCAGCTCTTGCGTGACGGGAGTCGGCCCCCAGAAATTCTTGCGCAAGGGAAACTGTCCGGTGAGCAATCCGTAGCGCGAAGGTGAGCACACCGCCGATGGCGAATGCGCATCGGTGAAGCGCCGACCCTCCTTGGCGAGGCGGTCGAGATTGGGCGTCTTGATCTTGGTCGCGCCGTAACAGCCGAGATCGCCATAGCCGAGATCATCGGCGTTGATCAGCACGATGTTGGGTTTCGCAGCAGAGGCGTATGCCGCCAGCGCGAGAGAGAGGAGAAGAGTGAGCGATTTCATTTCTTGGATCGTTTGATGTCGGGGCGTTTGGGGGCGTCATCGAAGAAGCGGGCGCCCTTGCCCATGCGGTCGTGGTCGCCAACATCAGTGCGTGCCTTCTCAGCGAGAGCGAGAAGCTCTTTCACGATGTCAGGATTCGCTTCAGCGAGATTGGTCTGTTCGTTGATCTCGGCTTCGAGATCATAAAGGAGCGGCTTCTCCACCGGACCCAAGTCTTCCTCCTTCGCATACTGCGGCCACAGGCGAGGACCTGGAAGATGCAGTTTCCATTTGCCCTTCCGCACCGCCTGCAGGCGCGTCTGTTGGTAGTAGAAGAAGGTCTTGCGTGGGCTGGTGGCGCCTTCAGTGCCGAGCCACACTTGGCTCAGATCATGGCCGTCGATAATGCGATCGTTCGGCACCTTGCCGCCACCCAGCTTGGCCAAAGTGGGCATGAGATCCATGGTGCTCGACATCGCGTCACTGGTCTTGCCGGCGGGCACCTTGCCGGGCGCGCGGACGATGCAGGGTACGCGCACACCACCCTCCCAGATAGTCGTCTTGTCGCCGCGCAGTGGTGCGGCGGTACCTCCGTGCTTCACCGCGTCGGGGCCAATGATTTTGTGATGAGCCTTGCTGCGACCAAGATACCAAGGGCCATTATCACTGAGGAACATGACGTAAGTGTTGCCATCCAACTTGAGTTTCTTGAGCTCATCGAGAATGCGGCCGACGTTCCAATCGATCTCTTCGACTACATCGCCGTAGATACCGGCCTCGGATTTGCCGAGAAACTGTTCGGTGGCCGCCAGCTTCACATGCGGCATGGGATGGGCCAGATACACGAGGAAGGGCTTGGCTTGGTTGCGCTGGATGAAGCCCATGGCCTCGTCCGTCAGGCGGCGGGTGATGGTCGCCATCGAAGCGTTCTCTTCGATCACCTCCTCGTTGCGCAGTAGATGGATGAGCCTGTCATTGCTCGATGGTGTGCCAAAGTAATAATCGAAGCCTTGGCGTGTCGGGAGCAGCTCCTTGGTGTAATTCGTCTGTGAATGCCCAGCCAAATCCCATTTGCCGAAGGCGCCGGTGGCGTATCCAGCGTCCTTGAGCACTTCGGCCATGGTGACTTCTTTGCTATGAAGGCGGGGATGCGTTTCCACCCGGTTATTCAAGGTCGCCACGCGGAGTGGATAAGAGCCTGTCATCAGGGCAGCACGCGAGGGGCCGCAGACCGTCTGCGCATAGAACTGAGTGAAACGCATGCCCTCCTTGGCCATGCCGTCGATGCGTGGGGTTTTGATCGTGGTCGAGCCGTAGCAGCCCAAGTCGCCATAACCCAAGTCGTCGACAAAGATGACCACGAAATTGGGTTGGCGTGCGGCAGCGAGAGCAGCCAAGGCGAGCGAGAGGAGACAGGTCAATAATTTCACGGAACAGAAAGGGTGCATCAGAGATACCTCTCAGCGCGAGGTGCTCTCTCCCACGAGGGCCTATCAAGAATCCACATGGCCGGACACCCGTGGATTTGGCGCATATCTTGCTTTCAAAGAGCGTAACCCTCTCTGAACCCGTGTTTTCCGGCTACGATCCCGGCAACTTCTACGACGAAATGTTCTCGTCGGATGGCAGCGTGCGGCCTCATGCCGCGGCCCTTCAGGAGCGTTTCGACCAGCTGGACCCCAAGGACTTCACTGCCCGAAAGGAGATCTGCGAGCTCTACTTCCTCCGCCAGGGCATCACCTTCAACGTCTATAGCGACGACCAAGGCACCGAACGCATCTTCCCCTTCGACCCCGTTCCTCGCGTCATGCCTGCAGAAGAATGGGACCATCTCGAAGCCGGGCTCACCCAACGCATCGTCGCCCTCAACCTCTTTCTCCACGACATCTACCACGA